>JBIOWB010000078.1:0-8816 GCA_044868125.1 Solirubrobacterales bacterium | reverse complement strand
GTCCCCGCCCTCTCCCAGCTAGACCAACTCGAGGTAGACCATCTCGGTGGAGTCGCTTCGCCGAGGGCCCAGCTTGACGATGCGGGTGTACCCGCCGGGGCGGGTCGCGTAGCGTGGCGCCACCTCGTCGAACAGCTTGTGGACGATGAACTTGTCGTTGTGGAGGGTCGCCAGGGCCTGGCGGCGGGCGTGCAGGTCGCCGCGTTTGGCGAGCGTGATCAGTTTCTCCACCTCGGGCTTGACCGCCTTGGCCTTGGCCTGGCTGGTCTGGATCCGCTCGTGCTCGATCAGCTGCTTCGAGAGGTTCGAGAGCAGCGACTCGCGGTGGGCGGCGTCACGGCTGAGCTTGTTGCGCTTCTTCTTGTGCCGCACCGAATCCTCCGCTCCCGCTCGCTCGTCCCGCTCAGTCTGCCTGAAGATCCAGGCCGCGGGAGTGCAGGGTCTCGATCACTTCCTCGATCGACTTCTGACCGAAGTTCGGGATCGCGTTCAGTTCCGCGCGCGACTTGCGCACGAGGTCGCCGACGGTCTGCACGCCGGCGCGCTTGAGGCAGTTGTAGGAGCGTACGCCCAGTTCGAGCTCCTCGATCAGGATCTCGTCGAGCCCGTTCGAGGCGGCACCTCCGTTGTCCCCGCCCGAGGAGAAGCCATCGGTCGGGACGGCGGCGACCGGCTCGCGCGCGGTCAGTTCTTCGACCCGGTCGGCGTCGGTGAAGATCGCCAGGCTCTTGATCAGGATCTCGGAGGCCTCGCGCAGCGCCGCGCCCGGCTCGATCGAGCCGTCGGTCTCGAGGTCGAGCGTCAGTTTGTCGAAGTCGGTCCGCTGGCCCACGCGGGCGGCGGCGACCGAGTAGGAGGCGCGCCGGATCGGCGAGAAGATCGAGTCGATCGGGATCACGCCGATCGGCTGCTCGTCGGACTTGTTCTCTTCGGCCGGCGAGTAGCCGCGGCCGCGGCCGATCGTCAGGTAGACCTCGAGTTTGGTTTTTTTCTCGAGCGTCGCGATCGGGGCATCGGGGTTGAGGATCTCGACGCCGGAGGGAAGGTCGATGTCCTTCGCCTTCACCTCACCGGGGCCGGTGGCGACCAGCGGCGCCTCGACCTCGTCGGCGTCGGTGTGCATGCGGACGACGAGGTCCTTGAGGTTGAGGACGATGTCGGTGACGTCCTCTTTGACGCCCGGCACGGTCGAGAACTCGTGCGCCACCCCCTCGATGCGGACGCTGGTGATGGCTGCGCCGCCGAGCGAGGAGAGCAGGACGCGGCGAAGACTGTTGCCGAAGGTGTAGCCGAAGCCCTTGTCGAGCGGCTCGATCGTGAAGGTGCCGCGGCGGTCATCGACTTTCTCGGCGGTAATGCGGGGGACCTGGAAATCAGTGGTCATGAGTTCCTTGCGTTGCGTGTTTCGAAATGGGGTCCGGACTACTTGGAGTACAGCTCGACGATCAGCTGCTCCTGAACCGGCGCCGAGATCTCGGAGCGCTCGGGGTAGCGCAGGACCTTGGCGGTGAGGGCATCGTGATCGGCCTGCAACCAGGCCGGGACCGTGGAAACGAGTTCGGTGGCCCGGCGGATCGTGTCGGTGGCTTTCGATCCGGCTTTGATCGAGATGATGTCCTCGGGACGTACCTGGTAGGAAGGGATGTTGACTCTGCGGCCGTTGATCTGCCAGTGGCCGTGGGTGATCAGCTGCCGCGCCTGGCGCCGCGAGGCGGCGAAGCCGAGGCGGACCAACACGTTGTCGAAGCGGGACTCGAGCAGCCGCAGCAGGTTCTCGCCGGTCACGCCCTCCTGGCGGGCGGCCTTTTCGTAGTAGGCGCGGAACTGTTTCTCCAGCACCTGGTAGTACCGACGGGTCTTCTGCTTCTCGCGCAGCTGCACGCGGTACTCGGACTGACGCAGGCGACCGCGACCGTGCTCGCCGGGCGGGTAGGAACGGCGCTCGACGCCGCACTTGTCGGTGAAGCAGCGCTCGCCCTTGAGGAAGAGCTTCTGCCCCTCACGGCGGCACTGCTTGCACTGCGGCGCGGTGTCGCGAGCCACTAGACCCTCCTCCGCTTCTTCGGCCGGCAGCCGTTGTGGGCCTGCGGGGAGACGTCCTTGACCGTGGTCACGTCGAGGCCGGCGGCCTGCAGCGAGCGGATCGCGGTCTCACGGCCCGAGCCGGCGCCCTTGGCGAAGACCTCGACCCGTTCGAGCCCGTGTTCCATGCCCTTTTTGGCGGCCGCGTCGGCGGTCACCTGGGCGGCGAACGGGGTCGACTTGCGCGAGCCTTTGAAACCGGCAGAACCGGCCGACTCCCAGGCGATCACGTTGCCGTCGGTGTCGGTCAGGGTGACGATCGTGTTGTTGAAGGAAGTCTTGATGTGGGCCTGGCCGTAGGCGACGTTCTTTTTGACGCGGCGCCGCGTCCGCCCTTTTCCGGGTTTTTTCTCAGCCATCGGCGGGCCTCCCTACGCTTTGCGCTTACCGGCGACGCTGAGGCGCCGCGGGCCCTTGCGGCCACGCGCGTTGGTCTTCGTCCGCTGGCCCCGGACCGGCAGGCCGCGGCGGTGGCGGAGGCCGCGGTAGGAGCCGATCTCCATCAGCCGTTTTACGTTCTGCGAGCGCTCGCGGCGCAGGTCGCCCTCGACCTCGCGGTTCTCGACCGCCTCGCGCAGTTTCATCACCTCGTCCTCGGTCAGGTCCTTGACCTGAGTGTCCGGGTCGACCCCGGTCTCCTCGAGGATCCGCAGGGCCGTCGAGCGGCCGATCCCGAAGATGTAGGTGAGCCCGATTTCAGCCCGTTTGTTGACGGGGATGTTGATGCCCGCGATGCGCGCCACTAGATGCCTGCCTTCCTGGCCAAGTGCGCCTGGGGGCGCGACCGGCCAAGCAGTTCAAGGACGCAGGGCGCAGCCGTTGCCGGCGGCAAAGGCAAGCCCGAGGACGCAGAGATGCGCAGTGCCGGGCGCGGCATCCAGGTGTGCTTGGTCGGGGAGGCAGGCATCTACCCCTGCCTCTGCTTATGGCGGGGGTTTTGGCAGATCACAAGGACCGCCCCGTTTCGGCGGATTACCTTGCACTTCTCGCACATCGGCTTGACGGAAGCTCGAACCTTCATCGCTCCGGAATCTCGTATCGACAACAGGATTCCCGCGCGCCCCATGAATCGGACGGCAGGGACAAATCGTCGGCCACGGAGGCCGACGAAGAAAGATAGCAGGGGACGACCTTCGGGGACGCCTGCTCAGGCAGGCTCTACGAGGGCGATCAGGAAGCCGTCGTAGCCCTTTACGCCGACGGTCTGAATCGTGGTGGCGCTGACCCGCGCCTCGTCGGCCAGCACCTCGTGCAAATGGCGCTGCGCCTTGGTTGCCTCGTCGGGATCGGCGGCGTCGGCGAGGGTGCCCTTGCGGACCACATTGTCGGCGATGATCAGGCCCCCAGGGCGGGTGCGATCGAGCGCCCAGGCGAAGTAGTTGGGCGTGTTGACCTTGTCGGCGTCGATGAAGACGAGGTCGAATGGCCCAGCGCCCTCCTCCTCCAGGCCGGGCAGGGCCTCCAGCGCCGGTCCGACCCGCACCTCGACGCGGTCCGCCACCCCGGCCCGCTCGATGCTCCGGCGTGCCACCTCGGCGTACTCCGGCTTGGCCTCCAGCGTGATCAGCCGCCCGTCCTCGGGCAGCGCCCGCGCCATCAGGATCGCGCTGTAGCCGCCGAGCGTCCCGAACTCGAGGATTCTCTTCGCCCCGAGCAGCCGGACCAATAGCTGCAGCAGCTTCCCCTGCGGCGGCGAGACCTGGATCGAGGGCAGGCCGGCGGCCTCGGCCGCCTCCACCGCACCCCGCAGCGCCTCGTCCTCCTCGACGATCGTCTCGCCGATGAAGCGGTCGACTTCCGCAAAGACCTCGGCTTCCATCGATTGGATTCTGTCGGAGAGGCGTGGCAGAGTGTTCGGCGATGGGGTTCGAAGCCAAAGTCCTCGCCGATTCGGTCTCGCCTGCCGACCACCGGCTGACCACGCTCGAGGCCACCTTCCCCCGCTTCGTCCTCGCCGAGTTCAACACCCACCGGGTCTTCTCCCGCAACTCCGCCAGCTCGCGGGCTATCCCGGTCGCCAAACAGCTGCGTCGGGTCCTCGACGACCCCTACGTTCCGGTCGAGTTCGGCTCCAACAAACCGGGGATGCAGGCGGGGCCGCCGCTGACCGGTACGTCCCGAGACGCTGCCGAAGCCGAGTGGCTGCAGGCGCGCGACGACGCGGTCCGCCACGTGCTCGGCCTGATCACCAGCCCTGAGAACGTCGCCGGATTCGAGGGCCTGCACGAGTGCCTGGAGGCGGCCCAGGGCTTGCTGAAAGAACCGCCGACGGAGTGGCTCAACGTCCACAAGCAGGTCGCCAACCGGCTGTTGGAGCCGTTCATGTGGCACACGGTGATCGTCTCCTCGACCACCTGGGAGAACTTCTTCAATCTCCGCTGCCACCCCGACGCCCAGCCCGAGATCCGGCTGATCGCGACGAAAATGCGCGACGCCTTCGAGCGCTCCGTTCCCACCCGCCTCGAGCCCGACGAATGGCACCTGCCGCTGGTCGACGAGGCCGAGCGCGAGGAGGTCTCCTCCACCGAGGAACTGGCGAAGATCTCGATCGGCCGCTGCGCCCGGGTCAGCTACCTGACCCACGCCGGCACCCGCGACCTCTCCGCCGACGTCGCCCTCTACGACCGGCTGCTGGAAAGCGGCCACATGTCGCCGATGGAGCACGTGGCGCGACCGATGACCCCGGCCGAGCTCGACCGGGGCGATTGGAGCGGCAACTTCCAGGGCTGGATCGCCCACCGCAAGTCGATCCCCGGCGAGTCGAACCCGCTGGCCGGCGTCCAGATCGAAGAGATCGAGATCGCCGCCGACGAAAACGTCGCCGCTTAGTCGGGCGGCGGAAACCGATCGAGCATCCTCAAGAACGCTTCCCTCTGAGCGCGAACTTCGGCGAGCAGCTCCTCGAATTCCTCGCGGGACTCAGCACGCCGCTCGGCTGATTTCTGCTCGATGTCTTCCCTTGGCGCCGCTACTCGGCTTCGTGCCAGGGCGTGAGGATGCGCGGGCCCTGTGGGGTCACCGCCACGGTGAACTCGAAGTGGGCCGCCAGAGAGCCGTCTTCGGAGTAGACCGACCAGCCGTCGTCGCCCATCCGCACCAGCGGGCCGCCGGCGTTGACCATCGGCTCGATCGCCAGCACCATCCCCTCCTCCAGCTCCGGACCCTTGCCCGGTTCGCCGAAGTTCGGGACCTGCGGCTCCTCGTGCATGTCCCTGCCGATGCCGTGGCCGACCAGGGTTCGAATGATTGAGAGCCCCTCGATCTCCACAGTCCTCTGGATCGCCGCCGAGACGTCGCCGAGGTGGTTGCCCGGTCGCATCTGCTCGACGCCGGCGAAAAGCGAGCCTTTGGTGACGTCGAGCAACTTCTGCGCCTCCGAGCTGACCGTGCCGACGGGAATCGTCACCGCCGCGTCGGAGACCCAGCCGTCCTTGATCACGCCGACGTCGATCGAGAGGATGTCGCCGCGCTTCAGCTCATAGTCGCCGGGAATCCCGTGGACGACCATCGAGTTCGGCGAAGCGCAGATCGAGCCCGGAAAGCCGCGATATCCCTTGAAGGCCGGCTCGGCTCCCTGCGAGCGGATGAACTTCTCCGCGGCGGCGTCGAGCTCTCCGGTGGTGACGCCGGCCCGCGCTTTCGCGGCCAGCATCTTCAGGCAGCGAACGAGAATCTCCCCCGAGGCGGCCATCCGCCCGACCTGCTCCGGCGTCTTCTTGATGATCATCCGGTACACGCTAGTGATCCCCGGCGCGAGCTCGCGAGGAGCCGCTAAACGGTCTCGTCCTGCTCCATCCGCAGGGTCGCCAGGGTGCGGCGGATCTCCTCCGCCACCTCTTCGGGCGCGGCCTCGCCGTCGATCCGGCGCAGGACGCAGCGGTGGTCGTAGTAGGAGACCAGCGGCTCGGTCTTCTCGTGGTAGGTCTCGAGCCGCTTACGGATCACCTCGGGCTTGTCGTCGTCGCGGACGATCAGCTTGGAGCCGTCGACGTCGCAGACTCCCTCCCGCTGCGGCGGATCGAACTCGACGTGGAAGACGTGGCCGTTGTCCTCGCAGGTGCGACGACCGCCGAGCCGGCGGACGACCTCGTCGTCGGAGACGTCGATCAGGAGCACCGCCGTCACCGCCCGACCCAGCTCCGCCAGCTTCGCATCAAGCGCCTCGGCCTGGGGCGTGGTCCGGGGGTAGCCGTCGAGGATGAAGCCGTCGAGCGCCTCGCCGGAATCGATCCGATCCGCGATCACGCCGACGATCACCTCGTCGGGCACGAGGTCGCCGCGGTCCATGTACTCCTTCGCCGTCCGTCCCAGCTCGGTTTCGTCCCGCACCGCACCGCGAAGAATGTCCCCGGTCGCGTAGTAAGGCAGCCGCAGATCTTCGTTCAGCCGCTCCCCCTGAGTTCCCTTGCCGGAGCCAGGCGGACCAAGTAGGACGAGATTCAGCTCAGCCATTTGCCTAATTCAACTCTTTCTCAAATAGGAATGAGGGGCCGAAAACCAAGCAGATCGGGGGACGCAGGGAGGGCGACGAGGGGAGCGCACTCCGGTGCGTGACCCGAGGAGCCGACCGAGGACCCCGATCTGTGCCGGTTTGCAGGCTCCTCAGCCTATTTGAGGAAGCCCTCGTAGTTTCTCATCATGAGCTGCGCCTCCAGCTGCTTGACCGTTTCCAGCGCGACGCCGATCACGATCAGGATGGAGGTGCCGCCGAAGTAGAAGTTCGCCGAGGTCTGGCTGATCAGGATCGTCGGCAACGCCGCCACCGCGCCGAGGTACAGAGCGCCGGGGAAGGTGAGGCGAGAGAGGACGCGATCCAGGTATTCGGCCGTCGGCCGGCCCGGCCGGACGCCGGGGATGAAGCCGCCGTATTTCTTCAGGTTGTCCGCCTGGTCGACCGGGTTGAAGGTGACGGCCGTGTAGAAGTAGGTGAAGACGATGATGAAGAAGACCTCGCCGATCACGTAAGGCCACTTGTTCGGCCCGAAGAAGGCGGCGAAGTCGAGAGCGGCGTTGGTGTTGAGCATCTGGCCGACGGTCGACGGGAAGGCCATGATCGAGGCGGCGAAGATGACCGGGATGACGCCGGCCATGTTGACCCGCAGCGGCAGGTAGGTCGACCCGCCCGAGGTCATTTTGCGGCCGACCACCCGTTTCGCGTACTGGACGGGGATCCGCCGCTGTCCCTCCTGGACGAAGACGATGGCGACGATCACCGCCAGCGCGATGAACGGCATCATCACGACGAAGACCTGGTCCGGATTGGTCCACCACTTCGAGAGCCCGGGCACGATGCTCGAGGCGATCGAGGCGAAGATCATCAGCGAGATGCCGTTGCCGATCCCGCGCTGGGTGATCAGCTCGCCCAGCCACATCAGCAGGGTGCACCCGGCCGTCAGGCACATCACGATCAGGAAGAGCTTGGGGAAGGTGAGGGTCCCCACCACGCTCGTCCCCGCCTGGTTGCCGAAGGAGCGGAAGAGGTAGACGTAGCCCAGCGATTGGGCGAAGGCGAGCCCAACCGTGAGGTAGCGCGTGTACTGGGTGATTTTCTGCTGCCCGACCTCCCCCTCTTTCTGCAGACGCTCGAGCGAGGGCACGACCACGGTCAAGAGCTGCAGGATGATCGAGGCCGTTATGTAGGGCATGATCCCCAGCGCGAAGATGCTCAGCCGCGACAGGCTCCCCCCCGAGAACTGGTTGAGGAAGCCGAGGATCCCCGCCCCGCCGAAGTTGCCCTGGATTTCCTTGACGGCGTTGACGTCGACGCCGGGAGCCGGGATGTAGGCGCCGAGGCGGTACAGAGCCAGCATCGCTGCCGTGAACGCCAGCTTCTTGCGAATCTCGGCAACGCTGAACGCGTTGATAATAGTTCTGAGCATTACGGCTCCAGAGTGTGACAGGAACCGCCGGCCGCTTCTATCTGCTCTTTGGCGGCCGCGCTGAATGCGTGCGCGTGGACCTCTAGCTTCTTCTTGATCTCCCCCCGGGCGAGGACCTTGACGGGGTCCTTGCGCTTGGCCAGCCCCTTCTCCTTCAGGCTCGCGGGGGTGACCTCAGCGCCGCTCTCGAAGCGCTCCTCGAGGTCGGAGAGGTTGACCGGCTGGGTCTTGGTCCGGAAGTTCTCGAACGGCATCGACTGCTTCTTGTGCGGGCCGCGGAGCTTTCGCATCCGCATATGGATCGGGTTCTGTCCGCCCTCGTAGCCGGCCTTGCGCTTGCGGCCCGAGCGGGCGCCCGCGCCCTTGTGACCGCGACCGGAGGTCTTGCCGAGCCCGCTGCCCTCGCCGCGGCCGATCCGCTTGCGCGGCTTTTTCGAGCCGGGCTTCGGCTTCAGGTTGTGAAGCCCGATCTCCTCGGCGCGCGGTGATTCTCTTGAGGATGATTTCTCGGCTTTCTCAGCCACCGTCGACCTCCACCAAGTGCGAGACGACCCGCAACTGCCCCTGCAGCTGCTCAGAATCTTTTAGCTCAGCTGACTTCCCGATCCGCCCCAACTTCAGCGCCTTCAAAGTCGCTTTCTGATTCGGATTGGTCCCGTTCGCCGACCGAACCTGCGAAATCTTCAACTTGCTCACGACCCGCTCTCCTGCTTCTCAGCCTCAGCACCCTCAGCTGCGGCCTCTTCAGCTTTCTCGTCCCCAGCGACCGGCTCCGCAGTCTGGGTGACAGCCGACTCGGCATCTGCCGTGGGTGACGTCGTAGGGGGGACCGTCTCCTGCGGCGCAGGAGACGGT
>JBIOWB010000077.1:0-4868 GCA_044868125.1 Solirubrobacterales bacterium | reverse complement strand
GTCGCCTCGGCGGCGGTGATGAAGACGCTGACGCGGAGCAGGTCGGTGTAGGGCATCGCTGGATGGTCGCTCCGCCGGCGGCTGCTATCCGGCCAGCCATCTCAGGATTGCGAGCCAGCCCCCGAGCCCGTCGACCGTCAAGTCGGCCTCCTCGGCCAGCTCGGCGGGCCCCTCCGCCGAGAGGACGCCGACGCAGACGGCGGCGCTCAGCCGACCCTCCTCCTGGAGCTGCCGCAGGCGCCGAAAAGCATCGAGGTCGGTGCGGTCGTCGCCGGCGTAGGTCGCGCCGTTCAGCCGCTCGTCGGCGAGCAGCGAGGCGACCGCCCCGTCCTTGCCGCCCCCGCCGAACGGCCGCAGCTCCAGCACCTTGCGACCCCAGCGCGGTTCCAGCCCCGCCTTGCCGGCCTCGACAGCGATCTCGTGGGCGCGGCTCTCGGCCGCCGCTTCGTCGGCGCTGCCGCGCCAGTGCAGGGCCTGGATCGGCCCCTTGTCCTCCCGCCGCAGTCCCGCTGCCACCAGGCGGTTGCCGTCGACGGCGGCGAGGAACTCCGCAGCTTCGGCCTCCCGGCCCGCCACCGAGGGATCGGGCCGCGGCCGCTCCTCCCCGGGCATCAGAAGTTCGAGCCCGTGGTTGCCGGCGTAGGCGAGCGTGTCCAGCCCGACGAGCCGCCGCGCCTCCTCGGCCCGCCGCCCGGAGATGCAGCCGACCAGGGCGTAGCGCTCGGCCAGCGCCGCCAGGGCCTTACGCGCCGCCGCCGGCACCGCCGCGTCCTCGGGCCGTTCGACGATCGGCGCCAGCGTCCCGTCCACGTCGGTGAGGACCGCAGCCCGGCCCGGCTCCCCGCGCAGCGGCTCCAGCGCGGCCATCCACTCGCCGCCGCGGGCGGGGACGGGCGTCTCGGAGCCGGGGGACACCGCTCTAGTATCGCGGGATGCCCGCCGCCGCGACCCCGGACCACGCCGTCTGGAAGCTGGCGGCGATCGGCACCCTCGCCGGCGTCTTCAGCGGTCTCTTCGGAGTCGGCGGCGGGACGATCGTCGTGCCGCTGCTGATCTTCTGGTTCGGCTACGGCGAGCGCCTCGCCACCGGAACCAGCCTCGCCGCGATCGTCGTCATCGGCCTGCTCGGCGCTCTCGCCCAGGGTGTCTTCTACGGCAACGTCCACGTCGTCACCGGCCTCCTGCTGGCGATCCCGGCGGTGCTCGGCGTCGTCCTCGGCACCGCGATCCAGCAGCGCATCCCCCAGCGCACCGTCTCCTACCTCTTCGCCCTGCTGCTGGTCGCGATCGCGGTGGAGCTGATCTTGTCGTGATGGCTGTCCTGAGGGGCTGCTCGTGAACGAGCTCCTGGCGGCGCTGATCTGCCTCGCCGGGGGGATGACCGGGGGCCTCGTCGGGGTCGGCGGCGGCATCCTCTTCGTGCCTGCCCTGACCGTCTGCCTCGGTCTTGGCCAGGTCGAGGCCGAGTCGACCTCGCTGCTGATGATCGTCGTCGTCGCGATCGTCGGCGCCTACCGCCAGAACGGCTACGGCAACGTCCGCCTCCGCGAGGCGCTGATCGTCGGCGCCCTCTCGCCGCTCGGCGTCCTCGTCGGCGTCGGCCTCGCCAACCACGTCTCCGAACGCGCGCTGCAGCTCGCCTTCGCTGCCCTCGCTCTGTTCATGGCCGCGCAACTCGTCCGCCGCGCCCGCTCCGCTTCTTAAAGAGGAGCCGCGATGCATCCTCTACGCTCAAAGCGTGGATTCGCTCACCTGGCAAGGCGATCTGCCGCACCTGCGCTCGCCGGTCATGGTCTGCGCCTTCCGCGGCTGGAACGATGCGGCCGCCGCGGCCTCGACCGCGCTGGCGACGATCGGCAACTCTCTCGACGGCCAGTTGATCGCCCACCTCGATCCGGAGGAGTTCTTCGACTTCCAGTCGACGCGGCCGACGATCACCCTCGACGAAGGCCAGACCCGGCGCATCGAGTGGCCGGAAAACAACCTGATCGCGGTCGAGGTGCCGGGCGCCGACCGCGACCTCGTTCTGCTCGACGGGACCGAGCCGAATCTGCGCTGGCGCACCTTCTCGGAAACGATCGCCACCGCCGCCGACGCGCTCGAGGTGGAGATGATCGTCACCCTCGGCGCCCTGATCGCCGAGGTCTCCCACACGCTGCCGGTGCCGATCACCGGCCTCGCGTCCAGCGAAGACCTGGTCGAGGAGCTGGAGCTGGAGCGCTCCAACTACGAGGGCCCGACGGGAATCGTCGGCGTCGTCCACGACCTCTGCAGGCAGAACGGCCTCGACTCGGCTTCGCTCTGGGCGGCGGTGCCGCACTACGTCGCCGCGGTCCCCAACCCGAAGGCCGCGCTTGCCCTGCTGCGTCGGCTCGAGGGGCTGACCGGGATCGCCGTCGAGGCCTCAGAGCTGGAAGAGGAAACCGCCGACTACGAGGAGCAGATCGGCCGTGCCGTCGCCGCCAATCCCGAGATCGAGGAGCTGGTCCAGCGGATCGAGGCCGAACAGGTCGACCTCCTCGAGGGCGAAGGCGAGCTCCCCTCAGCAGACACCCTCGCCCACGAGTTCCAACGCTTCCTCCGCCAGCGCGGCAACGACAAAAGCTGAACCAGCTCACCCAACTCATCAACACGATCCGCTAGGCGGGCGGGTCCTGTCGCCGCAGGGGACCCACCCCCTGCTGCGCGGCAGCAGGGGGTCCCCCCTACGACGCCACCCACCCGACGGAACGGCGCCGCGGGACGAGGATCAGTCGTCAGCTGACTACGCAACTGGCGGGGGTGGCGCGGGCGCAGGGGATGCCGAGCATCCAGCGCAGGCATCCCCTAGAAGCCCGTGGCAGGACCCGCGCCCCGAGCGCTTTGTGTTTCAGCAAGTCAAGTTTCGGCCGCCGGGCAGATCAGGCGGTAGTCGCACCAGCTGCAGACATTCGGGGACGGTCTCGGCTCGAAGTCCTGGCTGAGGATGCCCTCGCCGACCTGGAGGACCGTGCGCTCGACCCGCTCGGCGTCGTCGGGGCGGGTCGGGGCCGGCACCTTCTCGGCGTCGAGCACGTAGTAGTAGCTGCCCGTGCCGGCCTCGATGCCCCAGGCCTCGCGTGCGGCCAATCGGTAGAGAGCCAGCTGCAGGTCGCTGTCGAGGTCTTCGGCGCTCTTGCGCTCGCCGGTCTTGTAGTCGATCAGCTCGTAATCGCCGTCGGGGAGACGGTCGACGCGGTCGACGCGGCCGCGGACGTGGTGGTCGCCGACCTTGAAGTCGAACTTCTTCTCCAGCCAGACCGGCTCTCCCTCGGAAAGGCGCTCGCGCTCCCAGTAGAGCCGCAGCGCCTCCCGCGCCCGGTCGCGGAACTGCAGCTCGTCGTCGGAGTCGCCGAAACCGGTCCGCCGCCAGCCTTCGGCGAACAGCTTGTTCAGCCGCGACAGTCCTTCGTGCTCGTTCGCCGGCGGCTCTTTGTGGAAGCGCTCGAGGACGTTGTGGAAGAGGATCCCGAAGCGCTGGTTGATCGTCGGCTCCTGGGGGATGCCGAAGACGCGGGCGAACTTGTACTTCAGCGGGCAGGTGAGGTACAGGCTCAGGTCCGAGGCCGAGAGGCTGAGCATGCCGTCGCCGCGCCGCGGCAGGAAGGCCTCCAGCGAGGGCTCCTCGCGCGCCGCGACCAGCTCCAGCCGCCGCCCCCGCTCGCGCTCGGAGTCGAGCAGGTAGGCGTCGAGCGCAGAGGCGTCGAGCTCGGCCTGCTGCTCCGGCGTCGCCACCTGCCGCAGCAACCCGTTCACCGCCTCGATCGCCTCCGCGGTCGGCTCGTCGCCCGGCCGCTGCGCCAGCGCCGCCAGCTTCAGCAGCTCCAGGTAGCGGGCGATCGCCCGGTTGACGTCGAGGGCGGTGTCGAGCCGCGGCTCCGACAGCTCGCGACCGGCCCGCCAGGAGGCCTCCAGCACCTGCTCGCGCAGCGTCCGATAGGTGGCGTGCAGACCCTCGGCGGGGCCGAACAGCTCCTCCTCGTGGACCTCCTCAGTCCCCCCTTCGTCACCTGCTGCTGCCAGCGTCTGCTCGTAGTAACGCGATGGTCGCGCCTCGCCCTCGGGCCCGCGCTCCACCCGCGAGAGCACCAGTCCGCTGCGCGCCGGCCAGCCGATCCGCTCCCAGTCGGCCTCCTCCTCCATTCCGAGCACGAAGACGTGGTCGAAGCCGAGGCCCTTGACCGCGTCAACGGCCATCCCGCGCACCGCTCCCGGTGCGGGCGGCTCCTCGGCGTCCTCCGGTTCGACCCCGGCCTCGGCGACGGCGCTGAGGTAGGCGACGAAGGCGCGGGTCGAGCCGTGCGGTTCGCGTCGCGTCCAGGCGGTCGCCAGCTCGGCCAGGCGCGAGAGCCCGAGCAGCCGCTCGGCCACCTCGGGCTGGGCGGCGAAGAGGCGCTGGCGCCGCAGGCCGACCTGCTCGACCAGCCGCCGCACGAAGACGTCGGCGCGCCGTTCCTCCATCGTCGCCGCGGCGCCCGAGTAGAGCTTGAGGAAGGTCCCGATCCGCTCCCGCGCCTCCGGCTGGAACTGGGGGCTGTCGAGGGCGGCTTCGCAGGCGGCGACCATGTCCTGCTTGCGCCTTCGCGCGATCGTCGTCAGCCGCGCCAGGTCACCCGAGCGCAGCTCGACCGGCGGCCGGGTCAGCGCCCGCGCCGCGGCGGCCGAGTCGTCGGGGTCGGCGAGGACCCGCAGCCAGGCGATCGCGTCGCGCACCTCCGGCCGCTGGAACAACGCCGCCGGGCCGAACAGATGGAAGGGGATGCCGCGCTCCTCCATCGCCGCGGCGACGGCGCCGCCCCCCTGGGCGGGATCGGCGACCAGCACGCAGATCTCCTCCGGCGCCGCGCCGG
>JBIOWB010000076.1:0-2734 GCA_044868125.1 Solirubrobacterales bacterium | reverse complement strand
CCCCGTACGGACACTCAGCCGAAGGCGTCCGGTAGGGGTCAGCCGGAGCCGCTCCCCAGCAGCTTCTCGGCTAAATCCGGTAGTTCGCGAGCCATCCGCGACCGCGGCACGACCAGGTCCACCCCCGCCGCTTCAGCGGTTTCCTTAGTGGCAACGTCGACGTGCGAGTAGTAGCCGAGGACCGGAATGCCGAGGCCGACCAATGCCTCAGGGTTCTCGACGTCGAGGTCCGCGACGATCAGGTCGGTGCCTTCCCAACTGCTCTCCCCGACCGAGGGCGAGGTGGTCACCGCGTGGCCGGCTGCCGAGAGCTGAGCCTCCACCTTTGAGCCGAGCATCAGGTCGGTGGCGATGCTGAGGACGCGGGCCACCAGCTAGATCGAGCGGCGCTGGCGGAACTCCTCGCGCACGCTCTCCGGGCGGCCCCACATCTGCACGACCTCAGAGCGGCCCTCGCGGACCTCGGCGACGCGCAGCTCTCCGACGACGCCGGCGGCGTCGAGTTTCGCCAACACGCCCATGACGGTCTCCGGGGCAGCGGCATGGCCAAAGCTTTGGGCAACCAGCAGTCGCCAGTGCCAGCTGTCGGCCTCAGGGTGCTGGTAGACCTGCGCGTTGACCTGACTGAGCGCGGTCGCGGTATCGACGTACTGCGACATGTCCGCGATCCGCATATCCACCTCCAAGTCCGTCCAGTCGGTCGGCAGCGTTTGGAGAACCTGTTCGAACTCAGCGGCGAGGCTCATATGCCGAAGCGTAGTGGAGGGCCGGGGACGAGCCGAACAACAGGACCCAGCTGCGCCCGAGCCGGCCCGGCTCGGGGTCGTCGAGGCCGAAGTCGCGGGCGCCGCGCGGGACCGTCATCCGCATCAACCGAAGAAGACCTGGTAAAGCAGGAACACGTTCAGCGCGATGATCAGGCTTGCCAGAACGCCGGCCAGAGCGCTGAGCCAAGGCGGGTTGGCCAGCTCGCCCATCACCTTCTTGTTAGCGGCGATGATCAGCAGCGGCACCAGCGCGAAGGGGATGCCGAAGGAGAGGACGACCTGGCTGCCGACCAGGGCGTCGGTCGGGTCGAGCCCGATCGCCAGCACCAGCAGCGCCGGCGCCAGGGTGATCGCACGCCGCAGGAAGAGCGGGATCTGGCGCTCGATGAAGCCCTGCATCACGACCTGCCCGGCCATCGTCCCGACCGAGGAGGAGGCGAAGCCGGAGGCGAGCAGGGCGATGCCGAAGATAGCCGCCGCCCGGTCGGAGACGAGCGTCTGCAGCCCTTCGTAAGCGCCGTCGATCGAGTCGACGCCGGTGAGGCCGCTGGTGTGGAAAAGGGCGGCGGCGACGATCATCATCGAGAGGTTGACGAGGCCGGCGAGCGAGAGCGCGATCACCACGTCGACCTTCTCGAAGCCGAGGATCTTCTTCCTCTCCGCCCCGTTGCGGCCGACGACCCGCCGTTGGGTCAGGGCGGAGTGCAGGTAGACGACGTGCGGCATCACCGTCGCGCCGATGATCCCGGTGGCCAGGAGGATGCTTTCGGTGCCGGCGAAGCCGGGCACGACGAGGTGCTTGGCGACTTCGCCGCCGTCCGGCCCGGCGTCGAAGAGCTCGAAGGCGAAGGAGGCGACGACGACCCCGACCAGGACCGAGATCCCAGCCTCCAGACGGCGGAAGCCCATCTGCTGCAGGGCGAGGATCGTGAAGGCGCCGACGCCGGCGAGGATGCCGGCCGGAAAGAGCGGGATCCCGAAGAGCAGGTTGAGGCCGAGGGCGGCGCCGACCACCTCGGCGATGTCGGTCGCCATCGCCACCAGCTCGGCCTGCAACCAGAGGCCGATCGAGGTGCGGCGCGAGAAGCGCTCGCGGCAGAGCTCGGCAAGGTTCTTGCCGGTCGCGATCCCGAGCTTCGCCGACTGGGTCTGGACCAGCATCGCGATCAGGTTGGCCGAGAGGACGACCCAGAGCAGCAGGTAGCCGAACTTGGCTCCGCCGGAGATGTTGGTGGCGAAGTTGCCGGGGTCGATGTAGGCCACGGCGGCGATGAAGGCCGGGCCGAGGAAGGGCCAGACGCGGCGAAAGCCACGGCGGTGACCTTCGAGCGAGCGGTAGGCGGCGGTGACGACGGCCGCCTCGCCGGGGAGGACGTCCTCCGGCCCAGGGCGGCGCACGCGCGTGTCCTCGGCGACCGCTCCGCCCGGCGGGGGCTTCACGAGGCGTCCCCCCAGGTCGGCGGCGCCAGGTCGGGGCCGGGGATCGGGGTCCCGTGCGGATCGTGACGGGGTTCGCCGAGCTTGGCCGCGATCAACGCCTCCAGCTCCTCGGAGATGTAGTGCTCGAGCACCTCGGCCTCCTCGTGCACCCGGTCCTCGGGCATCCCCAGAGCCTCGGCGAGGTAGGCCTCGATCAGGCGGTGGTGGCGGATCACCTCGAGCGCCACCTTCTCCCCCGCCGGGGTCAGGCTGACGCCCTTGTAGCGCATGTAGTCGACGAGCCCCAGCTCGGCGAGCTTCTTCAGCATCGAGGTCGCGGTGGCGGGCGTGACGCCGAGCCGATGGGCAACCTCGCCGTTCAGCACGAGCCCGTCGCGCTCCTGCGCAAGCGCGTAGATCGTCTTCGCGTAGTCCTCGATTGCCTGTGAATTAGACACGTCTAAATTCGATCTTTACATATCCAAAAACATCGGGGGGGAGTGGGGACGTGGGTGACCCCTATCGGACGCCTTCGGCTGAGTGTCCGT
>JBIOWB010000075.1:0-4687 GCA_044868125.1 Solirubrobacterales bacterium | reverse complement strand
GAGAGGTACTTCCAGCCGTCGTCGGGGATCAGGAAGACGACGTTGCCGCCGTCGAGCTCGCCGGCGATGCGGTTGGCGATGTAGGCGATCGCCCCCGCCGAGACGCCGGCGAAGACGCCCTCCTCGCTGAGAAGTTTCTTCGTCCAGACGATCGCGTCGCGGTTGGAGACCATGATCTTGCGGTCGAGCAGCGAGAGATCGATGATCGGCGGGATGAAGCCATCGTCGAGGGAGCGCAGTCCTTGGACCAGCTCCCCCTGTTTCGGCTCGGCGGCGACGATCAGCGTCTCCGGGTTGGCCTCCTTCAGCCGTTTGCCGTTGCCCATCAGGGTGCCGCCGGTGCCGAGGCCGCCGACGAAGGCGGCCACCTCGTCGAGCTCGTCGAGGATCTCGACCGCGGTGCCGTTGTAGTGGGCGAGCGGGTTGGCCTCGTTGCCGTACTGGTAGGGCATGTAGTAGCCCGGCTCCTGCGCCATCTCCAGCGCCACCTCGACGGCGCCGTTGGAGCCCTTCGGGCCCTCCGAGTAGACGATCTCCGCCCCGTACATGCGCAGCAGCTGCGTCCGCTCCTCGGTGACGTTGTCGGGCATCACCACCTTCAGCGGGTAGCCCTTGCGGCGGCAGATCATCGCCAGCGCGATGCCGGTGTTGCCGGAGGTCGGTTCGAGGATCGTGTGGCCCGGTTCGATCGCCCCCTCCGCCTCGGCGGTCTCGATCATCGCTTTGGCGACCCGGTCCTTGACCGAGCCGGTCGGGTTGCGTCCCTCGAGCTTGGCGTAGATGCGAACCTCGGGCTTCGGCGAGAGCCGCGGCAGCTCCACCAGCGGCGTGTTGCCGATCGACTCGACGATGTTGCCGAAGCGTCCTCCGCAGGGTTTGTTGAGTAGATCTCGCTCCATCGCCCAGCCCTTACTTCAGAAAGTGTAGCGAGGGGTGGGCGAGCGGCCAGGCTGATTCGAGAGCGCCTGCCCTGGGCATGTGAATACCGAACTTGTATGTTCGACACGTCCGGCAAAACTGGATCGGAGGGAAACGAATGAGAAAGACCCGGTTGACCGCACTCTTCGCGGTCCTCCTGCTCGCACCGGCCTCGGCGGTGGCGATCGGTTGCGGCGGTGGCGGCGACACCACCGGCGGCAGCGAAACCAGCGCCGGAGGGGGCGGCGAACCGCTCACGGTCGGCTCCGACATTCCCTATCCGCCGTTCGAGCAGGGGAAACCCGGCAACTACACCGGCTTCGACGTCGAACTGATGGAAGCGATCGCCGAAAAGATCGGCCGCAAGGCGGAATTCCAGGACACCTCGTTCGAAACGATCTTCCGCGACGTCGCCCAGGGAAAGTTCGAAGCGGTGATCTCGGCCGCGACGATCACCGACGAACGCGAGCAGGCAGTCGACTTCTCCAACCCCTACTACCTCTCCGAACAGGCGGTGCTGGTCAAAGAAGGCAGCGACGTCGAATCGCTGGAAGCTTTGGAAGGGAAGACGGTTGCCGCCCAGCAGGGCACGACCGGCCTCGAACTGGCCAAGGAAGAGCTCGGCGGCAGCGAAATCCGGCCTTACCCGGAAGGGCCTGACGCGGTCAACGCGCTCAAGGCGGGCACCGTCGAAGGCGTGATCATCGACGCCCCGGTCGCCCAGAACGCAGTCGAAAAATCCGGCGGCGTCGAAATCGCCGAAAAGGTCCCGACCGAAGAAGAGTATGGAATCGCCGTCGCCCAGGGCGAAACCGAATTGCTCGAAGAAATCAACCAGGGCCTGAAGGAAGTCCAGGACGACGGGACCTACAAGACGATCTACGAAAAATGGTTCCACCTCGAACCGCCGAAGGCGATCTTCTCGGCCATCCACAAAGCCGAATAGACGCAGGCAAGTTGAGATGAGGCCGAAGGGGCGCCATGATGGCGCCTCTTCTTTTTCCCGGGGAGCCAGCAGGAGAGGGCGATGAGCGAATTCTTCCACCAGTACTTCGATTTCACGGTGATGGGGGACCACTTCGGCGAAGTCCTCGACGGATTCCTGAAAAACCTGCTGGTCTTCGCCGTCGCCGCAGCGCTGGCGCTGATCTGGGGGTTGATCCTGGCTCTGATCCGCCAGCTGCCGGGGAGGCAGTTCATGCCCCTGCGCGGCCTGACGATCGCCTATATCGACGTCTTTCGGGCGATCCCGATCCTGATCGTGATCCTGCTGATCTCCGGCAGCCTGCCCTTCCTCGAATTTCTCCCGAAATCGATCCGCATCCCCCACTGGTTCGGCCAGCCCGACCCCTACTGGTACGGGGTGATGGCGCTGACCCTTGTCTACGGCGCCTACATGGCCGAGGTCTACCGGGCCGGCATCGAAGCGGTCCCGGCCGGGCAGGTGGAGGCGGCGCGCTCGCTGGGGATGAGCCACGGGCAGGCGATGCGCCATGTGGTGGTGCCGCAGGCGGTGACCAAGATCCCGGCGCCGATGCTGAACGAACTGATCTCGCTGCTGAAGGACACGACCCTGGTCGGGGTGATCGCGCTCGGCGAGTCGGTTCTGATCGGCCGTGAAATCCAATCCGAAACCTTCAACAGCTCCGCCTACATCCTCGCCGGGGTGATGTTCCTGGTGATCACGCTGCCGATGGCGCGGCTGGTCGACCACCTGATCAAGCGCAACCGCGGCAAGATCGCCCGCGGCTCCCACATCGAGGTGGCCTGATGGCGGAGGCGATGGTCAAGCTCGAGGGGATCCACAAGCGCTTCGGAGCGCTGGAGGTGCTCAAAGGCGTCGACATCGAGGTCGCCCGGGGCGAAGTCGTCTGCGTCCTCGGCCCGAGCGGCTCCGGCAAGAGCACGCTGCTGCGCTGCGTCAACCTGCTCGAGCCCCCCGAGGAGGGCGAGGTCTTCGTCGAAGGCAACGACATCTGCAAGGGGCCCGGATCGGGCACCGGCGAACAGAGCTGGAAGCTCGACTTCGTCCGCCAGCGGGTCGGGATCGTCTTTCAGCAGTTCAACCTCTTCCCGCACAAGACGGCGCTGGAGAACGTGACCCTGGCGCAGGAACGGGTGCTGGGCCGCTCGAAGGAGGAGGCGCGTGCCAAGGCGACCGAGCTGCTGGAGCGGGTCGGCCTCGGCGACAAGCTGGGCCAGTACCCCGAAAGGCTCTCCGGCGGTCAGCAGCAGCGGGTGGCGATCGCCCGGGCGCTGGCGATGGACCCCCACGTGATGCTCTTCGACGAGGTGACCAGCGCCCTCGACCCCGAGCTGGTGAAGGAAGTGCTCGACACGATGCGCGAGCTGGCCGAGGAGGGGATGACGATGATCGTAGTCACCCATGAGATCGGCTTCGCCCGCGAGGTGGCCGACCGGGTGATCTTCATGGACGGCGGCGTGATCGTCGAGGAAGGCCCCCCGGCGCAGGTGTTGGAGAACCCGCGCGAGGAGCGGACCAAGCAGTTCCTCGGTCTGGTTCTAGAGCGGTAGCGGCTGGGCCGCGATTGGCGAGTTGACCTGCCTATAGCAAGGTTAATTCGCCAATCGTCAGGAGGCGCCCCCGGCCATCGCCGGGAGAATCACAACCGTGTCGCCGTCCTTGACCGCGGTGTCGAGCCCGTCGAGCACCCGCACGTCCTCGTCGTTGAGGTAGACGTTGACAAAGCGGTTGAGCTCCCCGTCCTCGCCGAAGAGCTGGTCCTGGGTGTCGGGGTACTCGCCGGTAAGCGAGCGCAGGACCTCGCCGACGTTGCCGCCGCCGGCCGACACCTCGGGCTGGCCACCCGTCTTCGGGCGCAGGACCGGTGGAATGCGGACGGTCGCCATGAGGTCGGTGATCCTATCTAGGCCGTGAAAACCGAGCAGGTCGGGGGACGCAGGGAGCGTGGCGTGCTCTGCACACGAGCGACCGAGGACCCCGAGATGCGCCGGTGCCTAGCGGTCGCCGCCGGCGCCGGCGCAGAAAGCGTCGTAGTCGGGGAACCTGCCCATCTCCGCCTCCGGGACCTCCTCGGCGTTCTCGCCGCAGATCGGACAGTCCGGGTCGCGCCGCACCTTCAGCTCGGTGAAGCGGGTGCCGAGCGCCTCGTAGAGGAGCAGGCGGCCGACCAGCGGCTCGCCTTTGCCGAGCACGAGCTTGATCACCTCGTTGGCCTGCAGCGTGCCCATCGTCCCGGCCATCACCCCGAGCACCCCGTTGGCGGAGCAGCTCGGCGCCAGCTCGGCCGGCGGCGGGGTCGGGTAGAGGCAGCGGTAGCAGGGTCCCTCGTAGGGGACGAAGGTCGAGATCTGGCCGTCGAAGCCGAGAATCGAGGCCGAGACGACCGGCTTGCGCAGCCGCACCGAGGCGTCGTTCAGCAGGTAGCGGGTGGGGAAGTTGTCGGCGCCGTCGACGACGATGTCGTAGTCCTCGATCACGTCGAGGATGTTCGAGGCGTCGAGGCGGCCGTTGTGCTCGACGACGTCGACGTCGGGGTTCAGCCCTTCGATGAAGATCCGCGCCGAGCTGGTCTTCGGCATCCCGATCCGTTCGGTGTTGTGGATCACCTGGCGCTGCAGGTTGGAGGCGTCGACCTCGTCGTCGTCGACGATCCCGATGGTGCCGACGCCGGCGGCAGCGAGGTAGAGCGCGGTCGGCGCACCGAGCCCGCCGGCGCCGAGCAGCAGCACCTTCGCGTTCAGTAGCGCGAGCTGTCCCTCGACCCCGACCTCGGGCAGCAGCGTG
>JBIOWB010000074.1:0-15884 GCA_044868125.1 Solirubrobacterales bacterium | reverse complement strand
CCACCGGCGAGATCCGCGCCGCCTTCTCGCTGTCGGAGCCCGAGTGCGGCTCGGACGTGCAGGGCATCAAGTCCGTCGCCAAGAAGCTCGACGACGGGAGTTGGGAGCTGAACGGCCGGAAGATGTGGGTCACGAACGGGCTCTTGTCGGGCGTCGTGTTCGTGCTGATGAAGGACGACCCCAAGGCGGACCCGCCCTACAAGGGCATGACCTGCTTCATCACGGAGAAGGAGCCGGGTGCAGCCGAGAACGACGGTCTGCGCGTGCCGCCGCAGATCAAGAAGATGGGTTACAAGGGCGTCGAGTCGACCGAGCTCGTCTACGACGGCTACGTCTGTTCACCCGACCGCATCCTCGGTGGCGAGGAGGGCCTCAACAAGGGCTTCATCCAGATGATGGACGCACTGGACCTCGGCCGCGTCAACGTCGCCGCGCGCGGCGTCGGCGTCGCCCAGCGGGCGCTCGAGCTGGCGCTCCGCTACTCGCAGGAGCGCAAGACCTTCGGCAAGCCGATCGCCCAGCACCAGGCGATCCAGTTCAAGCTCGCCGACATGGCGACCCAGATCGAGGCCGCCCGCCTCGTCACGCGCAAAGCGGCGCGGATGAAGGACGCCGGCGAGCGCTCCGACCTCGAGGCCGGCATGGCCAAGCTCCTCGCCTCGGAGACCGGCAAGTACTGCGTCGAGGAAAGCTTTCGCATCCACGGCGGCTACGGCTACTCGAAGGAGTACGAGATCGAGCGCCTCTACCGCGACGCGCCGCTGCTGCTGATCGGCGAGGGAACCTCCGAGATCCAACGCATGGTTATCGGCAAGAAGCTCTTGCAAAGGCACAAGATTTGATCGAGCGAAGCATCTGACATGGCCTCGACTTCGGACCTGATCCGCACCGCCGTCGAGCGGTTCCAGGCCGAAGTCCCCGCCCTGCGGAAACTGAAGCTGGTCTTCGGCCTCGAGCTGAAAGCCAAACACGACATCCAGCTCTACCGGGTCGAGCTGCCCGGGCCGAAGATCACTAAAGACCTGGCCCAGGATGAGCGGATCCTGGTCGAGGTCGACCGCCCCCAGTTCAACGAACTGGCCGAGAAAGGGACGCTGAAGAGCTACCGCCGCGCGGTCGAGACGGGCCACATCAAGGCCAACGGCGACTCCAACGTGATCAAGCTGATCGCCCAGGTCGTGGAAAAGCAAGAGGAACGGAACCGGCTGCGGAAAGTCCACTGAGTGGTGGGCGGGGAAGGCCCAGCCGAATAACAGCGGGGAGGGTTCGGTTGCGCCCTCCACGAGATGCGCGTCTAGAGCCGGATGAGGTTTGCGGAGGAGATATCGCGGGTGACGCCGCGGAAATCGATCACCAGTGGGGCCGCTGCGACAACCGTCTCGTAGTCGACGTCGGGGTGGGCGGTGACGATCGCGGCGAGGTCGCACTCGCGCAGCGCTCCGTCGAGCTCGACCGAGGAGAGTCCGTGTCCCGGCAGCTCGGGGACGAAGGAGTCGTGGTAGGAGACCTCGGCGCCGAGGTCCTGGAGGCGGCCGACGATCTTCAGCGCCGGCGATTCGCGGGTGTCGCCGACACCGCCCTTGTAGCTGACGCCCATGATCAGGACGCGGGAGCCGTTGACCGGCTTGCGCACCCCGTTCAGCGCCCGCTCGATCCGTTCCACGCAGAAGCCCGGCTGCGCCTGGTTCACTTTCCCCGCCAGCTCGATGAACTCGGGGTAGAAGTCGAGCTGGCGCGCCCGGAAGGCGAGGTAGAAGGGGTCGACCGGCAGGCAGTGGCCGCCCATCCCCGGCCCCGGGTCGAAGCGCATGAAGCCGAACGGCTTGCTGGAGGCGGCCTCGATCACCTCCCAGACGTCGATCTCGAGCCGGTCGCAGAGCTGAGACAGCTCGTTCACGAGCGCGATGTTCACCGAGCGGAAGATGTTCTCCAACAGCTTTGAGAGCTCGGCCGCCTCGGGGCTGGAGAGGACGATCACGGTGTCGCAGATCTCCGCGTAGAGGGCGCGGGCCCGCTCGGTCGATGCCTCGCTCACCCCGCCGACCAGCTTCGGCGTGGTCCGCACGGTGTAGTCGGTGCGGCCGGGGTCGATCCGCTCCGGCGAGAAGGCGAGGTGGAAGTCGCTGCCCGCGCTGAGGCCAGAGGCCTCGAGGATGGGGAGGAGGCGGTCGCGCGTCGTCCCCGGGTAGGTGGTCGACTCGAGCACGACCAGCTGGCCGCTGCGCAGCACCTGCGCCAGCGCCGTCGCCGAGGCCTCGAGCGGGCCGAGGTCGGGCTCGCGCGAGTCGCTGAGCGGCGTCGGCACGCAGAGGATCACCGCGTCGCACCCGGCCAGCTCGCCGTAGTCGCCCGTCGCCCGCAGCTTCTCCGAGAGTGGCGCCAGCGAGGAGCTCGGCACGTCCTCGATGTAGCTCTCGCCGGCATTCAGCGCCGCGACCTTCGTCTCGTCGACGTCGAGCCCGACCACCTCACAGCCCGCTTCGGCGAAGGCGACGGCGAGCGGCAGGCCCACGTAGCCGATGCCGATGATCCCGATCTGCATCGCGCGCAGTCTAAATAGAGCCCCGGAGCCCCGCCCGGGGCGCGGCATCCCAGGATCGGCAGATAGCATCCGGCGCCGCCAAAACTTTCAAGGAGACGACACCTACCGATGACTGACCAGACGTACGAGCTGACCACCGACCAGGCCGAGCGCGAGGCGACCGGCGCGCACAGCTATGGCCGCTACCTCGAGGAGTTCGAGGTCGGCGCCGTCTACAAGCACTGGCCGGCGAAGACCGTGACCGAGGCCGACGACCACCTCTTCTGCCTGATCACGATGAACCATCACCCGCTGCACCTCAACGACGTCTACGCGAGCGGGTCGCAGCAGGGCAAGAACGTCGTCGTCGGTCCGCTCGTCTACTCGCTCGCCCTCGGCATGTCCGTCTCCGACATCTCGGGGAAGGCGATCGCCAACCTGGCGACCGAAGAGCTCAGCCACCCGAACCCGGTCTTCCACGGCGACACCCTCTTCTGCGAGACCGAGGTCCTCGACGTCAAACCCTCCAAATCGAAGCCCGACCGCGGCATCGTCAAGGTCCACACCCGCGTCCTCAACCAGGACGGCGTCCTCGTCGCCGAGTTCAAGCGCCTGGTGCTGGT
The DNA here is from genome assembly GCA_044868125.1 of Solirubrobacterales bacterium. Classification (GTDB taxonomy): domain Bacteria; phylum Actinomycetota; class Thermoleophilia; order Solirubrobacterales; family 70-9; genus VAYN01. The sequence continues at coordinate 12,740 of JBIOWB010000074.1, read as the reverse complement.
CCCGAAGAGGAACCCGGGTTCCTCGCCCGAACCCGCCGCCGACAACGTCGAGTAGGGGACGACTGGCGAGTTAACCTGCCTATAGCCGGGTCAACTCACCAATCGCGTCAGTGGGCCTCGCCCGAGGCGTGGGCGGGGGGCCTTGACTCCTCGGCGAGGGAGGTCAGCTCCAGCTGGCCCTGGGAGGCCTCTTCCAGAACCTCGGTCGCCTCCTGGGCGGAGCGGGCGTAGAACTCGACCAGCAGGTGGATGACGATCTGCTCGTCGTCGTGCTTGTGGAAGCGGACGTGGGTGAAGAACTCGCGCACGCCGGCGTCGCCGAAGGCGCCGTAGGTGAGGAACTCGATCGCCTCCGGGCCCGAGCAGCTCTCTACCCGGTCCTGGTCGACGGTGACCGTGCAGGAGGCGACCCAGGGGGTGCCGGCGACCATCCGTTCCCAGCGATCTTCGATTGGCACCACCCGATCCCCTTCGTAGGTGAGGTGGGGCTGGTCGTGCATGCAGTCGAGGCACTGGACGACCGATTCCTGCACCTCGTCGACGCCGTCGGCCAGTTCCCCCGAATCCGGATCGACCCGCCGGATCGCGTCGTAGTGGATCTGGATCTCGAGGTTCTGCGACCAGCAGCGGTAGCACCGCAGCCAGGCCGACAGCTCAACGTTCAGCTCACTCATCCATGCATTGTTGCGCAGGTGGCGGCGCGGCTGCCGCTAGATAAAGTAAAACAAACTTCCTATCTATCTATGGTATATTTGCTATCTTCGAACCCGTGGCTGCAACGTCTAGACATAAGACCTCTTTTGAGATCGACACCGAGAAAGTGGCGGCGGCGAAAGAGGTGCTCGGAACGAAGACGCTGACCGACACGGTCGACGCGGCGCTTGCTGAAGTCGTGAAGCTGCGACAGCGCAGGCAGCTGGCCGAGTTGCTGTTCCGCTCTGGCGCACTTGCACTCGACGATCCCGAGACGATGTCCGGGGCTTGGCGCTGAGTGCCCGCGCCTCGTGCCGACCTTTCTCGCTGACAAGAGCGCGCTGACTCGCCGCGAGACGCGACCGGAGGTGCGTGATGTTCTCGAGCCGCTTCTGCTGGCCGGTGAGATCGCTACCTGCGGAATCGTCGACTTGGAGCTCCTCTACAGTGCCCGCGACCGCGCCACCTACCGATCGCTAGTCGAGGCTCTCCGCGGCATGCCGCGGGTGCCGCTCGGCGAGGAGGTCGTGAATCGGGCCCTGAGTGTGCAGGCGATGCTTGCCGAGCGCTCCCAGCATCGCGCCGTATCTCTCCCGGACCTGCTCGTCGCCGCCTGCGCTGAGTCGGCCGGGTTGACCGTCCTGCACTACGACGCCGATTTCGATCGCATCGCAGGGCTCACTGGGCAACCGACGCAATGGATTGTGGACAGGGGCAGCGTCTCCTAGCTGCCCCTCACGACTCTAGTTTCGCTCAGGCAGCCGCGCCGGCGCCGGCACGCTGACCGACGAGCTCGACGATCTCGCCCATGATCTGGTTCACGTCGAAGTCCTTCGGCGTGTAGACGCCGGCGACCCCGGCCTCGCGCAGGCGCTCGGCGTCGGCGACGGGGATGATCCCGCCGACCACGACCGGCACCTCGACGCCCTCCCCGCGCAGCAGGCGCACGACCTCGGGGATCAGCTCCAGGTGCGAGCCGGAGAGGATCGAGAGGCCGACCACGTCGACGTCCTCCTGCAGCGCCGACTCGGCGATCTCCTCCGGGGTCAGCCTGATCCCCTGGTAGATCACCTCCATGCCGACGTCGCGCGCCCGCAGCGCCACCTGCTCGGCGCCGTTCGAGTGTCCATCCAGGCCCGGCTTGCCGACCAGGATCTTGATCCGGTGGCCGATCTGCTCGGAGGTCGCGTCGACCCGCCGCCGCACCTCCTCCAGCTGGTCGCGGTCGGCGGCGGGGGAGGCGCCGTCGACGCCGGTCGGCGCCCGGTAGGCGCCGAAGACCTCGCGCATGGTCGCCGCCCACTCGCCCGTCGTCGCCCCTGCCTTGGCGGCGGCGATCGTCGCCGGCATGACGTTCACGCTCTCGTCGGCCGCGGCCTTCGCCAGATCCTCGAGCGCCGCCCGCACCGCGTCCTCGTCGCGCTCGGCCTTCCACTCCGCCAGCGCCTCGATCCGCTCGCGCTCGACCTCGGGGTCCGGCGTCAGGATGCCGCCGTCGGCGCCCGCGGTCAGCGGCGAGTCCTCGCTCTCGGTGTAGCTGTTCTGGCCGATCACCATCTGCTCGCCGGCCTCGATCCGCGCCACCCGCTCGCGGTGGCTCTCGACCAGGCGCGCCTTCATGTAGGGGACGGCGTTGACGGCGCCGCCGTGCTCCTCGACCACGGCCATCTCCGCTCGCGCCCCCTCGGTCAGCTCGGCGACCAGCCCGTCCATGACGTGGGAGCCGGCGAAGATGTCCGGGTACTCGAGCAGGTCGGTCTCGTTCGCCAGCACCTGCTGGATCCGCAGGCTCCACTGCTGGTCCCAGGGGCGGGGCAGGCCCATCGCCTCGTTCCAGGCCGGCAGCTGGATCGCCCGCGCCCGCGCGTCACGGCTCAGCGTCACCGCCAGCGCCTCCAGCACGATCCGCTGGATGTTGTTCTCCGGCTGCGCCTCGGTCAGCCCCAGCGAGTTGACCTGCACGCCGTAGCGGAAGCGCAGCATCTTCTCGTCGGTCACCCCGTAGCGCTCGCGCCCGATCTGCTGCCAGAGCGCGCTCATCGTCCGCAGCTTGGCGATCTCCTCGACCAGCCTGATGCCGGCGTTGACGAAGAAGGAGATCCGCCCGAACACCTTCGGGAAGTCCTCGTCGGCGACCTGACCGCGCGCTTTCACCTCGTCCAGCACGGCGATCCCGGTCGAGAGCGCGTAGGCGATCTCCTGCACCGGCGTCGCTCCGGCCTCCTGCAGGTGGTAGCTGCAGATGTTGGTCGGGTTCCAGCTCGGCACCTCGTTGACGCTGAAGGCGACCATGTCGGCGATCAGCCGCATCGAGGGCTCCGGCGGGAAGGCGTAGGTCCCGCGCGAGAGGTACTCCTTGATGATGTCGTTCTGCGTCGTCCCCTTCAGCTGCGAGCGTTCGACCCCGTTCTCCTCGGCGACCGTGACGTAGAGGCCGAGCAGCCAGGCGGCGGTGGCGTTGATCGTCATCGAGGTGTTCATCTCGTCGAGCGGGATCCCGTCCAGCAGCTGGTGCATGTCGCCCTTGTGGGCGATCGAGACGCCGACCTTGCCGACCTCGCCGCGGGCGAGGACGTGGTCGGGGTCGTAGCCGGTCTGGGTCGGCAGGTCGAAGGCCACCGAGAGTCCCGTCTGGCCCTTTGCCAGGTTGCGGCGGTAGAGCTCGTTGGAGCGGCGGGCGTCGGAGTGGCCGGCGTAGGTGCGCATCACCCACGGCCGGTCGGGCTGGGGAAGTCGGTGGTCGCTCATGCACCAAATGATATTTGGCGAAAGCCGAGCCGGTGGGTGACCGAAATCCACCTTTCAGGCCGCCGTGGCCCGCATCTTCCGGCCTCACCTGTGTTTAGGCTGGCGACTCGATGAAGTTCCGCGTTCCAGCTGCCTTCGTGGCCGCGCTCAGCGCCGGCCTGCTCTGCGGCGCCGTCGCCGGCGCGGGGATGATCGGCGTCTACCGCAACGGCATGGAGTCGCTCGCCCAGCGCAGCCAGCTGGTCAAGCTCTCCGGCCGCAGCTGTGAGCGGGCCGGAGCGGGAGGGGCGATGCGGATCATGATCGGCAAGGCGACCAGCTCCTGCTCCTACCGGACCCCGGTGCTCGGGCGCGACCTCGAGATCGCCGCCACCGAGCGACTGCTCAGCGGCACCCCGACCGCGCTTCAGCGCAAGGCCTATCTCGGGCTCGAGCTGCGTGCCGGCGACGGCGCCAAGTACGCGCTGCTGGTCTTCCCGCGTCAGCGCAAGGCGCAGCTGATCAAGGTCACCGGCGCCGGCACCAAATACCTCGCGATCGCCAAGAACGAGAAAGCGGTGGTCGGGATCAACGAAGCGAACAAGCTGCGGTTGCGCGCGGTCAACGTCACCAGCGGCCCCGAAAAGGGTCAGGCCAGGCTCTTCGCCTACGTCGGCAGCAAGCTCGTCGGCGAAGCCAAGGACGACGGCGCCGGCGATCTCACCGGCCGCGCCTCGGCGGTCGTGGTCGGCACGATCAAGAACGGCAACGGCATCGTCGCCAGCGTCGACGACCTTGTCGTGCGCGTTCCCAGCCCCTTCTAGGAAAAACGTCTCCGGCTCCTGGTCGCAGGGGCATAATTCGAAAGCCCATGTCAACCAGCACCATCGAGCGCCCTCGCACCGCCGGTCCCGACTCCGGCCACGGCGGCGACTGGCGGGTCATCGTCCGCAACGACAACCACAACACCTTCGACCACGTCGCCGAGACGCTCTCCCGCGTCCTGCCCGGCGTCAGCCTCGAGCAGGGGCACCGGATCGCCGACGAGATCCACAGCGGCGGCCAGGCGATCGTCTGGACCGGCCCGCGCGAGCCGGCCGAGCACTACTGGGAGGAGCTCCAGGGGGCGGGGTTGACGATGGCGCCGCTGGAGCGCGCGTGAGGAGGCGGACCGCTCGGGCAGCAGTCCTCCTCTTCGTCCTCGCTGCGCTGTCGGCGCTGCCGACGTCCGCCGCCGCCGCACCCGCTCTGCCCCCTGGTTTTCAGGACGAAGTCGTCTTCGAAGACCTCGAACAGCCGACCAATTTCAGCTTCGCTCCCGACGGGCGGATCTTCGTCGCCACCAAGCCCGGCCAAATCCTCGTCTACGAAGACCTGGATGACACCGAACCGACGATCTTCGCGGACCTCCGCGGCGACGTCTACGACAACGGCGACCGCGGCCTGCTCGGGCTCGCTCTCGACCCGAGGTTCGAAGAAGCAGGCCACCGCTACGTCTACGCGCTCTACACCTGGGACCACGTGCTGGGGGAAGCGTGGGACCCGGCCGATCCGAAATACGGGACCCCGGGCGTCAGCGGCGATCCCGGTTGCCCAAGCCAGAACAGCAGCGCCTCCTGCCTGGTCAGCGGGCGCCTCGTGCGGCTGGAAGAAAACCTCCTCGATCCCGACCACGCGGTCGAAGAAGGCGGCCGCCCGAAAGAGAAAGAGCTGCTGCAGGGCTGGTGCCAGCAGTTCTCCTCGCACTCGATCGGCGAGCTCCAGTTCGGCCCCGAAGGAGCGCTCTACGTCAGCGGCGGCGACGGCGCCGCCTACGAATCGATCCCGGACTACGGGCAGCTGGGCACCCCGGCGAACCCCTGCGGAGACCCGCCCACCCCGATCGGGACGAAGCCGGAGAGCAGCCCGGGCATACCGCTGCCGAACGCCCAGGGAGGGGCGCTGCGTTCCCAGAACCTGAACCTGCTCAACGGCGCGATCCTGCGGATCGATCCGGATACCGGTGCCGCCTTCCCCGGCAACCCGCTGGTGACCAGTGGCGACGAAAACACTCGGCGGACGGTGGCCAAGGGCTTCCGCAACCCCTTCCGCTTCGTCTTCAACTCGGCGACGGACGAAATCTATTCGGGCAACGTCGGCTCCTCGGAGATCGAGGAGATCGATCGCTTCCAGGCGCCGCCGAGCGCGCTCTACAACTCCGGCTGGCCCTGCTTCGAGGGGATCCAGCGCCAGTTCCAGTTCCGCGACCTCGGGCTCGACGTCTGCACCGCGATGTACGCGGGGGAACCGAGCTCGTTCTCGCTGCCGCTGTTCAGCTACAGCCACGAACAGACGGTGGTGCCCGAAGACGAATGCCCGACCGAATCGGGTTCGGCGATCAGCGGTCTCTCCTTCTACGAAGGGAAACAGTTCCCGGTCGAGTACAACGGCGCGCTCTTCTTCGCCGACGCGGTTCGCGGCTGTTTCTGGGTGATGTACGAGGGCTCGGACGGCAGGCCCGATCCCTCGACGACCGAGCGGTTCCTGCGCGAGGGCAGGATCTACCCCGGCGTGAAGATCGCCGAAGGACCGGACGGCTTCCTCTACTACGCCGATCTCCTCGGCGAAGAAGGCCTCGGCGAAGGCTCGATCCACCGCATCGCCTACCGGCCGAACGCGCCAACCGCGCGCCTGGAAGCGAAACCGCCGTTTGGGCTCTACGACTCCGGCGGCGATTTCGAAACGACGCTCGACGCGACGAAATCAGGCGACCCGAACCAGTCCTCCGCGTCCCTCACCTATGAGTGGGACATGAACGAAGACGGCGTCTTCGAGTCCAGCGGTTCCACCGCGACGAAAGCGGTCATCTACACCGAAGCCGAACAGGAAGCGCGCGAAGCCGCGCACGAAAGCGCCAACCGGGTCGTCGCGGTTCGCGTCGAAGACAACGAAGGCTTCGCCAGCGTCGCCCGCGTCACCGTCTACCCAGGCGACACCCCCCCGGTGCCGACGATCATCGAACCGAGCTCGAGCTTCCACTGGGGCGTGGGGGATGACATCTCGATCAACGCGAAAGCGATCGACGCCGAAGGGCACGAGATCAAATCCCCGCTCCCCTACTACTGGGTGACCCGCATGGCGCACTGCCCCGACCTGTCCAACCCGACCGCCTGCCACGTCCACCCGTTGCAGACCTTTGCCGGGATCAAGCACGCGGAATTCACCGCTCCCCAGCACGAGTACCCCTCCTACATCGAAATCGTCCTCCGCGTCTCCGACGACCGGGGCCTCTCCGGCACCGCGACGATGAAAATCAACCCGCGGACGGTCGACATTTCCGTCGTTTCCAACCCCTCAGGCATTCAGTTGCTCGTGGGCAGCACCGAAGCGGCCTCGCCCTTCTCGGTGCCGCAGATCGACGGCTCGGAGATCCTCGTCTCGGCGCCGCAGACCGCGACGATCGGTGGGGAAACCTATGACTTCGCGTCCTGGTCGGACGGCGGCGCCCGCGCCCATCCGATCCACGTCAGCAACAGCCAGACCAGCTACACCGCTTCCTACACGGCTCGCGGCGGAGGTGGGGGAGGCAGGGAAGGCGGCGGCAGTGGTGGTGGCTCGAGCGGTGGCGGGGGCTCGAACGGCGGCAACTCGACCCCACCCGCAACGATTCTCGGTGCGCACCCGCCGAAAACCACGCGCAGCACCCTGGCGAAGTTCGCCTTCCGGGCCAGCGTCAATGGGGCGACCTTCCGTTGCAAGCTCGACGCGAAACCGGCCAAAGCCTGCCGCTCGCCGAAGACCTACCGCAAGCTGAGACCCGGGCGGCACACCTTCAAGGTCTGGGCCACGGTGGGCGTACTGACCGACCCGACGCCGGCAAGGTTCAGCTGGAAGATCCTGCGCCGTCGGTGAACCTACGCGCGCCGTCCACTGACGGGTTCGAGGAGGACCCGGAGGAGCCTCCCCAAATCCGCGACGGAGGGTCCTCCTCGAACCCGCCCCGGCGCTCGAGCGTTACTCAGCCGCGAGCAGGATGTGCCAGGCGGGGAGGAGGGGGATGTCGTAGAGGTCGATGACCGCCGCCCGCGCGTGCTCGATCTCGTCCGAGAACCAGTAGCGCTCGAAGTCGGAGCGGCTCTCCCAGACCGACGTCTGCCGGATCGCGAGCGGGTCGTCGGTCGAGCGGGTCAGCGACCAGCTCTTGGCGCCGTAGGCGGGCATCTTCGCCGCCGCCGGTTCCCAGAGGTCGAGGAAGCGGTCCGCCCGCAGCGGGGCGATGTGCCAGTCGAGAGTGCAGACCTCCGCCATCAGATTCCCCTTTCCGGTTGCGCGGCTCGGGCGCTCACGCGCCGACCTCCGCGCGGATCGCGCCGGGGCCGTCTTCGTGCTTGCCTTCCTCCTCGGACTCGGCGCCGACGAGGATCGCGATCTTGCCGAGGTGCTTGTTTTCGTGCATCAGCTGGTGCGCGGTGGGGACGCCGTCGAAGCCCATCGTCTCCGAGAGCACCGGCCGCACCTTGCCCTCCGCCATCAGCTGGTTCGCCTTCATGCACTCATACGCGTTGGCGAAGTGGGAGCCGATGATCTGCTTCTGCTTCATCCACAGGTAGCGGACGTCGAAGTCGAGCTGGTAGCCCGAGGTGGCGCCGCAGATGACGACTTTGCCGAACGGCTTGACGGTGAAGACCGAGGTCGGGAAGGTGGCCCGGCCGACGTGCTCGAAGACGATGTCGGGGGCGTCGCCGAGGATCTCTTTGACCCGCTTGGCGAAGCCGCGGGAGGCCTTGAAGCGCTCCCTGTCGGCGGCGGGGTCGGCGAGGTTCTCGTCGCTGCGCATCATCTCGCGGAACTCGTTGCGGTTGACGTAGTCGACGGCGCCGAGCTGCTTGACCAGCTCGCCCTTCTCGTCGGAGGAGACGACGCCGACCGCGTTCGCCCCGGCCGCTTTGCAGAGCTGGACGGCGAAGACGCCGAGGCCGCCGGCGGCGCCCCAGATGAGGACGTTGTGGCCGGCCTGCAGCTTGCACTGGTCCATCAGCATCCGGTAGGCGGTGAAGTAGGTGAGCCCGTAGGAGGAGGAGTCGACCCAGGAGAGGTTGGGCGGCTTCGGCAGCAGCTGCTGCGCCTGCACCTTGGTGAACTGGGCGAAGGAGCCCCAGGTGGTCTCGTAGCCCCAGATCCGCTGGCTCGGCGCCGCCATCGGGTCGAGCCCGTGCACCTCGACGTCCTCGTAGGAGGCCTGGTTGCAGTGGATCACGACCTCGTCGCCGACCTTCCAGCGGGTCACGCCCTCGCCGACCTTCCAGACGACGCCGGAGGCGTCGGAGCCGCCGATGTGGTGGCCGAACTCGGGGTGGTCGCCGTAGCCGAAGACCGAGACCGGCTCGCCGAGCGAGGCCCAGACGTTGTTGAAGTTGACGCCGGCCGCCATCACCCGCACGATCACCTCGAAGGCGCCGGGCTCGGGGACCTCGATCTGCTCGAGCTGGAAGGCGTCCTTCGGCTCGCCCTCGCGCTCCTGGCGGATCACCCACGCCGCCATCGTCTCCGGCAGCGTGCCGGGCTCCACGTCCAACTTCGCTACTTCACTGGTGTCAACGGCCAAAACCGGGCTCCTCTGAGGATCGTCGCTCTACGGGCGGCGAATCCTAGATGAGCGGCGGCTGGAACCGCCTCTAGGCGGCTTCGGCCCCGGGAGGCTCAGGGGCGGCTTCGCGCAGCTCCGGGGCCGTGATCTCGCGCACGGCGGCCTCGACCGGGGTCGGCGCCTCGATCTCCTTGCCCGGCGCCACCCCAAGGCCCTCGACTTTGCGCAGCTGCGGCAGCAGCCGCCGTTCCATCGAGCCGACCGCGGTGTCGTAGGCGCCGGTCGCGGTGCGCAGGCCGCGGCCGATCTTGTCGAAGTCGCCGAGGAATTTGCCGAAGCGGGCGTGCAGGGTTTTCGCCGCCTCGGCGATCTCCGCCGCCTCGGCGACCATCCGCTCCTGCCGCCAGCCCAGCTCCATCGTCCGCAGCAGCCCGATCAGCGAGGTCGGGCTGACCAGGAGCACGTTGCGCTCCAGCGCGTAGTCGAAGAGTCCTGGGTCGGCGGCGAAGGCGGCGTGCAGGGCCGGCTCGTTGGGGATGAAGCAGATCACCAGGTCCGGCATCTCGCCCGGGTTGAACTGGCCCTGGTAGTCCTTCGAGCTGAGGCTGCGGACGTGCTCGCGCGCCTGTCGCGCATGGCGCTCCAGGTGAACCCGCCGCTCCGATTCGACCTCGCTTTCCTGCGCGTCCAAGAAGGCGTCGAGCGGCACCTTCGAGTCGGCGACGAAGCTGCGCCCTTCCGGCAGCAGGAACAGCGCGTCCGGCCGCAGCCGCCCCTCTTCGGTCCGCAGCGTCTCCTGCAGCTCGAAGTCGACGTGCTCGGTCATGCCGGCGATCTCGACGCAGCGCCGCAGCTGCAGCTCGCCCCACTGGCCGCGCGTCTGGGGCTGGCGCAGCGCCTTCTTCAGCCCGGCGGTCTCGCTGTTGAGGTTGCCGATCGTCTGCCCCATCTGCTCGAGCAGCGCCTGCGTGCGGAGGTCGGTCTCGCCCCGGCGCTGAACCTGCTCTTCGATCTTCCGCTGGCCCTGGGCGATGCGCTCGGCGAGGCCCTTGATCTCGGCCTGCCGTTTGTCGAGCGCCGCCTCGGCGGTCTTGACGTCGACTTCCCGCGCTTCCTTGTTGGCCTGCAGCAACCCGGGCAGCGCCTCCGCGACCGCGCGGGCGGTGGCCTGGGAGGTCGCCTCCTGGATCGCGGGGGCGAGATCGGGCCGCTCGGCCGGCGCCGGCTCCCTGGAAACCAGCAGGTAGACGAGGGCGACGGCAAGGGCGAGGACGGCTATGGCGAGTGCGATGGTCATCGCCAGCCAGGCTGACGGAGCCTCCAGACGGAACCGGTTTCCTGAAACGCCGCTTGCAGGGGATTCCCGACGAAGTCACTCGATGATCAAATAGAAACCGTTCTGTTTTTCTTGAGTATTAACGCTCCCAGTGGTAGGAACGATGCGTCCCCAAAGGGGACCTTTGAAACCCAGAAGGGAGAAAACAGATGTCTCGTTTCCTCAAAACCCTTGCGCTCGCGATGAGTGCGATGGCTCTGCTTGCAGTGATGGCCTCGGCGGCGCACGCCGCCACAGGAGCGCTGACAGCCCCGGAATATCCGGCGCAGATCACAGGCGAACAGGGTCCGGGCGCCACCTTCGACATCGCCAACCGCAATGTCGAATGCGCCACATCGGACCTCAACGCGACAATCATGGGCCCGACCGACCCGGTCACATTCACGCCGATCTACGCCAACTGCATCTCCAACCCGGGGGCGCTGCCGGTGACAATCACAACCAACGGCTGCGACTACTCGTTCGGAGTCAGTAAACCGGGCACCACAGGCATCATCAACCCGACCACAGGCCGGATGCAGGCGTGGCTCAACTGCCCTGCAGGCAAACAGCTCGAAATCCACATCTACGAAAACGCCTTCACGCATGCCGCAAACTTCTCGACATGCACATACGACATCGGCCCGCAGGGCCCGGTGCCGGCCGGCATCTACCACAACACACCGGGGATGGTGCCCCCCGACATCCTCGCGACAGTCAACGCGACGTTCAACGCGTTGAGCACAATCGGTCCGGCGGCGATCTGCGGTGCGAATGCCTTCGAAAATCTCCCGATAACGCTCACAGGCAACTACACACTGAGGGGCTATCAGGACTTCGGGTTCATGGAGGGAGCCCAGATCCCGATCGACGTCGGCTAGCCGGCTAGGGCAGCAGGACGTCGTTCTGCGAGGAGGCGCGGTAACTGCCCACCGTCAGGTGGGCGGGCCGCGCCTCCGGCATGTTCGCGGCGGCGATCGTGTATGAGCCGGCGGGGAGCTCGACTCCGAAGGTGCCGGGGCTGCGAGCGTAGATCGTTCCCGATTCCGCCTCCTTCTCGCCCCGGATCCTCAGCGGAGTTTCGGTCGGCGTCTGGTTGGCGACGACAAGCGTGACGTCGAGCGGCTTCCTGGTCTTGATCGGCGGCTGCGGGTGGTCCTGGTTCTGGGGGATCTGCTGGTTGCGTTCCGGGCCGAAGGCGATTTTCGTCGGCTGGACGATCACTTCCTTGCGGTTGATCGTGACGCTCACCCGGGTCGAGACCTGCGGCCGCTGCTCGTTGGCATGGCGCGATTCGCCACAGCCGACGACGAGCACCGCGACGCCTGCCAGGCCGGCCAGCACCGCTGCCCTGCCTCGTCGTGAAGTCGAGGATCTAGCTCTCCCGGGCCCCATCGAGGCTGAATCTAGCCGAAGGGGAGGCTGACGACTTCGGCCGTAACGCCATCTTCACCTACGGCGACGGTCACGCCCGGCTCGGCCTCGCGGCGCAGGATCGCCATCCCGATCGGGCCGAGGGCGGGGGAGACGGCGGCGCTGCCCAGCTTCCCGACCTCCTTCTCGCCGAGCCGCAGCGGCTCGCCCGGTTGCGCCGGCGCGCTCGGCTTCAGTCCGCGCAGGTGACGGTTGGGCCTGCCCTTGTAGTGGAGGCGGGCGACGGTCTCCTGACCGATGTAGCACCCCTTGGTGAAGCTGACCGCCTGCTCGACGATCCCGGCCTCGGCGGGCATCGTCTCGGTCCCCATCTCGGCTCCGAAGCGCGGCCGGCCGGCCTCGATCCGCAGGATCTCGGCGGCCGCGGGGGAGACCTCGACGGCGCCGGCGGCCAGCAGGGCGTCCCAGGCACGGTCGCGTTCGGCGGCGGGGGCGAAGACGTCGATGCCGTCGACGGTGCCGACCGCGAGGCACCGCGCGCCGCCGATCGTCACCTCTTCGCAGACGTTGTTTGGCAATGGCGCCGAACCGGCGATCTCCACCGCCCGCGGGCCGATCAGCGAGAGGATCGCCCGCTCCTCGCCGGCGTCGGCGACCTCGACCTCGCGGCCGACCTTGTACGTCCCGAGGTGTCGCCGCACCGCCTCGATCGCCTCCGGCTCGAGGTCGAGCCATAGGTCGGGCTCCTCCCCTGGCCGCAGCACCCGCATGTCGCCCTGCATATGACCCTTGCGGTCGAGCAGTGCCGCGTAGACTCCGTCGCCCGGCTCGAGCGCCTCGACGTCGTTGGTCAACTGCCCCTGCAGGTACTCGGTCGCTTCCGGCCCCGAGGCCACCAGCTTCCCCCGCTCGGATCGATCGAGAAGCCCACATTCCTCGCGCAGCTGCCGGTACTGGGCATCCAGCTCGATGGTCTGAGGTCCGCTCATCCGCCACTGATTCTAAGAGGCGGTCCGAGTGGGGACGTGGGTGACCCCGCACGGACACTCAGCCGAAGGCGTCCGA
>JBIOWB010000073.1:0-3236 GCA_044868125.1 Solirubrobacterales bacterium | reverse complement strand
GGACGTGGTGGCGAATGTCGTCGACGACCTCGGGGTTGGCCAACGTGGTCGTGTCGCCGACGCCGGTGAAGTTTGAGATCCCGGCGATCACCCTGCGCATGATCTTTCCCGAGCGCGTCTTCGGCATGTCCGGAACGATCCAGACATTCTTGGGCCGGGCAATCTTGCCGATCACCGTCTCGATCGCCTTGGCCACCTTGTCCTCAATGTCGCGGCTCGGGGTGAATCCTGGTTTGAGCGATACGTACATCTCGACCACCCGACCACGAAGCTCGTCCATTACCGGCACTGCGGCGGCTTCGCCAATCTCCTCGACGGTGAGGCTCGCCGACTCGAGCTCTTTCGTTCCCAGCCGGTGCCCCGCCACGTTGATCACGTCGTCGACCCGTCCGAGGATCCGGAAGTACCCGTCGGCGGCCTGGACCGCGCCGTCGCCCGCGAAATACGGCCAGTCCCGCCAGTCCTTGCTGTCCTTGTTGCGACAGTACTTCTGGTAGTAGATCTGCACGAACCGCTCGGGCTGACCCCAGATCGTCTGGAAAATCCCGGGCCAGGGATTGCGGATGCAAATGTTGCCGGCCCGGCCGCTGCCGGCCTCGACCAGCTCGCCATTCTCGTCGTAGATCACTGGGTACACCCCGAGGACCCCCGGCCCGCAGCTCCCGGGCTTCATCGGCTGAAGAGCCGGCAAGGTGCTGCCCAGGAACCCTCCGTTCTCGGTCTGCCACCAAGTGTCGACGATGACCGCTTCTCCCTTCCCAACGACGTCGTGGTACCAGCGCCAGACCTCCGGCTCGATGGGTTCCCCCACCGTAGTCATGTGCTTGAAGTGGTAGTTGTACTTGAGCGGCTCGTCCGGACCGAGCTTTCGCAGCATGCGGATGGTGGTGGGGGCGGTGTGAAAGATGGTAACTCCGAGCCGCTCCGCGATCCGCCACGGGCGACCGGGATCTGGATGCGTCGGCACACCCTCGTATATCACGCTGGTCGTTCCGAGCGACAGGGGGCCGTAGACGATGTAGGAGTGGCCCGTAATCCACCCGATGTCGGCGAAGCACCAGTACGTGTCCTCGGGGTGAATGTCCTGGTAATACTTGGAGGTTCCAGTGACGTAGGCGAGGTAACCGCCGGTGCTGTGCTGGCACCCCTTGGGCTGGGCAGTCGTGCCGCTCGTGTACATGAGGAACAGCGGCGCCTCAGCGGGCATGGAAACCGGCTTGACTGCTCTCCCGCGATAGTCGCTTAGCAGATCGTCCACGAAGAAATCCCGACCAGCGACCATGGGACTTTTGGACGCGTACTGGCCGGGATGGCGCCGCCAGACCAGCACTTTGTCGACTGCGGATCCGAGGTCACGCGCCTTCGCGACAGCCTCGTCGGCCTTGACCTTGTGATCGAGTAGCTCGCCGTTGCGGTAGTAGCCATCCATGGTCACCAGGATGTGGCTGCCCGAATCGGCGATTCGCTCGCCGCACGCCGCACCGCTGAACCCGCCAAAAACTTCGGAGTGGATCACTCCGAGCCGCGCGCACGCGAGCATCGAGACGGGCAGCTCGGGAACCATCGGCAGATGGAAAGTGACACGGTCGCCCGCCTGCGCGCCGCAGAAGTCTCGGAGCAGCGCCGCGAACTCGTTGACCCGGGAATACAGCTCCTGGTAGGTGATTGCCTTGGTCTCTTCGGTCTCCGGTTCTGGCACCCAGATGAATGCCGCTTTGCTCCGACTCTTTGTCAAGTGGCGGTCCACGCAGTTGTAGCATGCGTTCAGGCGGCCCCCGACGAACCACTTCCAAAATGGCGGGTTGCTGGTATCCAGCGTCGTGTGCCAATAGCCATCCCAGGCGAGCAGATCCGCATATTCCTTGAAGCACTCGGGGAAGTGCACTTCGCTAAACCGCTCGAAGACCGCCGGATCGGCAGCGTTTGCCTGCCCGACGAACTTCGCCGGCACCTGGTAATAGTTCTCCTCCCGCCAGTGCACCGCGATCTGCGCTTCGGAGACCTGCGTCTCGTGTTCTACCGCCATGCATCGCCTCCCGCCGCAAGAAGCCTCGCGCGCGAAGTGTTTCCGCCCCCAGCAGGTGCAAACACATAGCCCGCCGGCCGCGGACCTGTCAAGGCGAGGGCCGAAGCTCACCGGCCGATCACCACAGCTGATCGGTTAGGTCAGAAGCTGTCTGGCGATGACGATCGCGCGCGGTACCAATCTTATCGAGGATCCCGAGGAGATCGCGGCGACGTTCGTCGCACGGCGCGCCAAGGCGCTCGACGTAGGTCGTCAATCTGCCGCAACCAAGACCTGAACTGGTTCCAACTCGCGAACGTTAGGGCACCAGCGAGCACTGGGTGTCAGGCGAAGGGGCTGTCCGCCGGGGCTGTCGCGTGGCAACGTGCACGCGGGCCGACTCCCTGTCGCCGCTGCAGCGCCGCTATCGATCATACGTGAACTCGCCGAGAATATCGCGGCTGCCTCACCATTCTCGTCGTCGCTGCTCGAATTCATCATGTTGATATGCGCGCGCCGTTCCTGGCTTGCATGAACCTCTGTGACAGATGCCGGCGCTGACGCCAGACTCCCGAGATCATTGCGCCGTTCGTGCTTGGGTATCGCGCGCTGCTCGCCGCGACCCTGAACGACGTGATCGTCGGCGCCATCGTCGTGATCGTCAGTCTGTTTGAGACGTTGGCGCTGGCGCGCGTGCCCACCAGAGCTGCATGACGCTCTTCGCGGAGGGGAAAATGTGTCCAGAGCAGAACGTGGGTTTGCATCGATGATCGCACCAAGCAGCGCGAGATTGCCAGCAAAGGCGGCAAAGCGGCGCATCAGAAAGGGACCGCTCACGAATGGACGCCGGAGGAAGCGGCGAAGCGGGACGCAAAGGCGGCCTGACGAAGCATCGCGGCGGGCGGCAGGCGTCGAGCGCAGATACAGAGAGAGTGAGACTGAGGGGCGGGACCGGGCAACGCCTCACCCAACCGCGTCACGGTGTTCCCGCTGGCTAGGCGCCGCTCAAGGCTTACCGATGTTCCTCAACGCTGCCGCCGCCCCGCCTTTCGGGCTTTCTTGGTCACGCTGCGACCGCCTTTGCGAGCAGCCTTCCGTACAGCGGGCCTGTCCGACTTCGCTGCGGCGCCCTTGATGAGGGGAATCGCCCGGTCGGCGTCCTCGGGGCTCTCCAAGCCGATCACAGTGGTGTAGCGGCTGCCGCTGACCTGGGCGAGGAGGAAATCAATGT
>JBIOWB010000072.1:0-62172 GCA_044868125.1 Solirubrobacterales bacterium | reverse complement strand
TCCGTGCGGACACTCCCCAAAGCGAGCGAAGCGAGCGCGTCCGGTAGGAGCCACCCCCGGACCCTCCCTATTCGACCAGGAGAGTGAAGGTCGCTTCGTTGTTTTCGGTGACCTGCTCGCCCGCCACCGGCTCGGCTTCGACTTCGAGCGTCACTTCGCCCTTCGGCGTCGGGGTGAGCGGAATCGTCGCCGTGCCTTCTTCGCCGGCGGCGAGTTCGTCGATTTCGCCCTGCAGGGTGTTGCCTTCGACGGTGACCGAAACGGTGACGCCGTTCTCGGTCGATTCGCCCTGGTTCTGCACGGTGACTTCGACTTCGACCCCTTCTTCGCCGGAGACGGTGGTGGCACCGCCTTCGACCAGTTCGGAGCCGTTGACGGTGGTGCCGATCAGGCCGAGCCCGTGCACGCCCGAGGTCGACGAGCCGCTGCTGTCGCTGATCGCGCCGAGGGCTTCGCTGACCGTGCTTTCTTCCAGCCACTTTTCGTCCGACAGGACGGAGCTCTTCGGCACGTCGCTGCCGGAGATCCCGTTATCGGCGAGAACGCCGTCGATCTCCGGTCGCACCACCTGTTCGTAGACGACGTCGGAGGCGAGCAGCTTCTGCATCTGCTTGGCGATCGCCCCCATCGCCTTCTCGGCGCCGGCGTCGCCCAAGGCAGTGGGCATCTTTTCGGCGATTTCGTCCATCGCGCTCGCCCGCAGCTCGTAGACGAGCTCGAGGTTGCCCTGCGCACGCTTCATGTCGCCGGGCGTCCCCAGGTCTTCCACTCGGGAGCGATAGGTGTCCATCGCGCTGCGGTCGGCGTTGACCTCGTTGACGAAGTCGGTGACCGAGAGGCCGCCCGGATCTTCCAGTTTCGCGAAGAAGTCCTTGCTGGTCTGTTCGGTCTCTTCGACGATTTGGGTGACGTTGCGGGCGTAGTCGGAGAGCTCGCGGTTGGCCCGGGCGTCGAGGCAGCCCTTGATCCCGAGCACGATCAGGATCAGCAGGATCAGGGCGCCACCGAGGGCCAGCCCGCGCCGCAGCATGATCTGCTGGCGTTCGGGGCGACGACTTGGGCGCTCGCGCCGGGGCGGGCGTCGTGAGGCGAAGTCCTCCACGGGGCCGAGAGTATGAACGCTGCGGTGGCCGTCACGCCAGGAGCCCCCGCAAATGGTGGGGTTTTCCCATCCAACGCGCAGGAGAGGGGAGCGCTCCGGCGAAGGTGGGGCAGCGATGGTCGGCTCGCTCGTGCTCAACCGCTTCCTGATCGAGCGCCGCATCGGCAGCGGCGGCTTCGGCGTCGTCTACGAGGCCTGGGACGGCCGGCTCGAGCGCCCGGTCGCGGTGAAGGCGATCGAGCAGCGGGGCGAGGCCGGCCGACGCGTGCTCCGCGAGGCCCAGGCCGCCGCCCGCCTCAACCATCCCGGCATCGTCACGCTCTACGAGATGGGGGAGGAGGACGGCAGCGCCCTGCTCGTCACCGAGCTGGTCGAGGGGTCGACGCTCGGCCGTCTCGCCGAGCGCGGGGAGCTCTCCGACCGCGAGATCGGCGAGATCGGCGCCGACCTCTGCGAGGCGCTCGACCACGCCCACTCTCGCGGGGTCGTCCACCGCGACATCAAGCCGCAGAACGTGCAGGTGGTCGAGGGCTCCGAGCCGCGGGCCAAGCTGATGGACTTCGGCGTCGCCCATCTGGCCGGGGACTCGCCGTTGACCGCTGCCGGCGACGTCGTCGGGACCCTCGCCTACATGTCGCCCGAGCAGGCCGAGGGAAAGCCGGCCGGCCCCGAGGCCGACATCTATTCGCTCGCCCTCACCCTGTATGAGTGCTGGAGCGGCGAGAACCCGCATCGTCGCGCGACCCCCGTCGCCACCGTCCGCGCGGTCGGCGGTCGCGCCCGCAGGCTGCGCCGCCTGCGCCCCGATCTGCCCCGCGAGCTGACCGAGACGGTCGACGCCTGCCTGACGCCGCGGCCCAACCACCGTCCCTCGCTGGAGGAGCTGGGGACCGCGATCGAGGACTCGCTCGACGGGCTGGCAGACCATCTGCCCGCCGCCCACGGCAACCTCGTCACCCGCGTCGGCGCCCTCGCCGCCGCCGCAACGCTCGGCGCCTTCCTCGCCCTCCACGGAGCAGCGCTCCCATGATCCCCTCCCAGCGACCTGCGTCGAATTCTGGCGGTTATAGAGCCAGAATTTGATGCAGTTCGGATAGCTCTAGGATTTCCGCCATCGGCGCGCTCAGTCGTTTGGAGTCGATGTTCGAAGGCCTCGTCGAGGGGGTGTTCAGCCGTGCCTTCAGCTCGGAGGTGCAGCCGGTCGAACTCGCCCGCAAGCTGGCGAAGGAAATGGACGCCCACAAGACCGCCTCGGTCCAGCGCGTCTACGTCCCCAACGAGTACACCGTCTTCCTCTCGCGCCAGGACCGCGGCAAGCTCGAGGGCTACGAGCGCTCGTTGGAGCAGGAGCTCTCCGGCTACCTGCTGGAGCACGCGCGACGGCGCGGCTACGATCTGCTGACCCGGCCCGCGGTCGAGTTCAAGACCGACGAGCGGCTGCGGCTCGGCGAGTTCGGGATCCAGGCGCGGCTGGTGAAGCCGCCCGCGCATGAGGGCGACGCTCCCCAGCAGGGCGAAGAGGGGCACACGATGGTCTACTCGGCGGTGCGCGAGCGCGACCGCGGCCGGCCGAAACGGCCCGAGGAGGCGGTCGGCGCGCTGGTCTCCACCCGCGCCGTCGTCTCCCTGCAGGACCGGCGCTACGTGCTCGACGGGCCGCGGGCGACGATCGGGCGCTCGAAGTCGGTCGAGTGCGTGCTCTCCGATCCCAACGTCAGCCGCCGTCACGCCGAGCTCCGCCGCGACGAGAGCGGCGACTGGCAGATCGCCGACCTCGGCTCCACCAACGGGATCAAGGTCAACGGCCGCCGCGTCCCCTCGACCCGGCTCAGCCCCGGCGACCAGGTCACCGTCGGCACCACCACCTTCACCTTCGACATCGAGCAGTAACCGGTACGCCTGGCTCCGTCATTAAGGTGCTGGGCGCGTGGAATACGACCCTGTAAGCGTCGCGCTGAAGTTCGGCTTCCTCGCCGTGCTCTACCTCTTCGTGCTCGTGATCGCGCGCAGCGCGCTCAAGGACCTGCGCCGGACCGTCGCCCCGGCCCCCGACGCCACCGGCTTCCACGCCGCTCCCGCCTTCGCCGAGGCCCCGCGCGGACCCGACGGCTGGCTCGTCGTCGAGCGCGGCGGCGGCCTCGAGCATGGCCGGCGCTTCGACCTGATCGGGGGCCTCTCGGTCGGACGTTCGAAGGAGGCGGACGTGCGAATCGACGACCGCTATGCCTCCAGCCTCCACGCCCGCGTCTTCTCGCGCGAGGGGAGGTTCTACGTGGAGGACATGAACTCGACCAACGGCACCCTGCTCAACGGCGCCACCCTGCAGGGGGAGGCGGAGCTGATCGACGGCGACAGCGTCCAGATCGGCGACACGGTCTTCCGTTTGGAGGTCGGTTGACGATGGGGCTGCGGATCGCCGAGGAAGCCGTTCGCACCGACACCGGGCGACAGCGCAACGCCAACGAGGACTCGCTCTTCACCGACGCGCCGCTGTTCGTCGTCGCCGACGGGATGGGCGGGGCGCAGGCGGGCGAGGTGGCCTCGAAGGCGGCGGCCGAGTCGTTCGCCCAGGGCCTGCCGGAGGCGCCCCCCGAGCGCCTGCTCGAGCAGACGATCGAGGAGGCGAACCGGACGATCCACGAGCTGGCTCGCAAGGATCCGGGCCTGGCCGGGATGGGGACGACGATCACCGCCGCGATCGTCGACCTCGAGGCCGAAGAGGTGGCGATCGGCCACGTCGGCGACAGTCGCGCCTACCGCCTGCGCGGCGGCCGCTTCGAGCAGCTGACCCGCGACCACTCGCTGGTCGAGGAGATGCGACGCAAGGGCCAGCTCACCGACGCCCAGGCCGAGGACCACCCGCAGCGCTCGATCATCACCCGCGCGTTGGGGCCCGAACCGGAGGTCCAGGTCGACCTGCAGACGGTCCCCGCGCAGGCCGGCGACGTCTTCCTGATCTGCTCGGACGGGCTGACGACGATGCTCGACGACGAGAAGATCGGCCAGATCCTCGGTCGCGCCACCTCGCTGCAGAGCGCGGTGCGGGCGCTGGTCGACGAAGCCAACCGGGCCGGCGGCCGCGACAACATCACCGTCGTCGCCTTCCGTCTCGAGGACACCACGGCGCCGGCCCCCGGCAATCCCGGCGCCGGCCCCGACGAAGGGGCGACGCTGATCGGCTCCGAGGCCGAGGAGGCGGGCCTGACCGCGACCGAGGTGCGCCGCCGCGCCGCGGGCGAGGCCGCCCGCAAGCGCCGTGAAGAGGTCGAGGCGCGTCCGCAGCGCCGCGGCCTGCGGCGGGCGCTGAAGGTGCTTGCCGCCGTCCTCGTGATCGTCGCGGTCGCCTTCGCCGCCTGGTACGGCAACCGTCAGATCTGGTTCCTCGGCACCGACGACGCCGGCCGCGTCGCCCTCTACCGCGGCGCCCCCTACGAACTGCCCTTCGGGATCGAGCTCTACAGCGAGCGCTACTCCAGCCCGATCCAGACGCAGGCGCTGCCGGGCCGCCGCCAGGACGCGGTCACCGGCCACGACCTGCGCTCGCGCTCGGACGCGGTCTCGCTGCTGGAAGAAATCGAAAAGAACATGGGGCTTCGTTGACGGCGGTTGGCGGCCATTGGCGGAACCCCCGCGCACGTCTGGCGGTGCCGGACACACTTCGCAGGGCGTCGTCCTCAGTCGGCCGAATGGCGCTGCCATTCGGCCTCCCTGCGTCCTACCCCTGCTCGGTCCGGCACTCGCCAGCCGCACACGCGGGCTCCGCCAATGGCCGCTAGGAACCGGGAGCTCCTCGCCCTGGTTCCCGTCGCGGCGCTGCTGACCGCCGGCTTCGCCGGCGTCTTCGCCCAGGACAGCGCGCAGCTCGGCAACCTCAGCCTCATCTACGGCGCCTACTTCCTGGCGATCTGCCTGGCGACCCACGTCTTCCTGCGGATCCGCCTCCCCAACGCCGACCCCTACCTGTTCCCGTTGATGGCCACCCTGACCGCGTTCGGATTCGTGATGATCTACCGGATCGACGAAACCCTCGCCCGCGACCAGGCCAACTGGTTCGTGCTGGGGCTGATCCTCTTCGCGCTGACGATCTACTTCCTGCGCGACTACGAGGTGCTGGAGCGCTACCGGTACACGATCGCGATCGGCGGCCTGCTGCTGCTGCTGGCGCCGCGGCTGCCGGGGATCGGCCAGCAGGTCAACGGCGCCTACCTCGGGGTCGAGGTCGGCCCGCTGGCATTCCAGCCAGCCGAGTTCACCAAGCTCGCGATCGTCGTCTTCCTCGCCAGCTACCTGCGCGAGCACCGCGAGGTGCTGATCGTCGGCGCCCGCCGCGTGCTCGGGGTGACGCTGCCGCCGCTGAAGCACTTCGGGCCGATGCTGGTCGTCTGGGGCGCCTCGATGTTCATGCTCGTCTTCATCCGCGACCTCGGCAGCTCGCTGATGTTCTTCGCCGCCTTCCTCGCCCTGCTCTACGTGGCGACCGGGCGCTTCTCCTTCGTCGTGATCGGGATGGCGATGTTCTTCCTCGGCGCCTGGTTCTTCGCCAGCACCGTGCCGCACGTCCACGACCGGGTCGAGGTCTGGCTCCAACCCTACAACGACCCGGAAGAAACCGGCTACCAGATCCTGCAGTCGATCTTCGCCCAGGCCGACGGCGGGCTCTTCGGCAAAGGCTTCGGCCAAGCGCTGATCACCGTGCCCGGCAGTGGCGGCACGGCGCTGCTGCCGGCGGCGCAGACCGACACGATCTACTCGCTGATCGTCAACGAGCTCGGCCTCTTCGGCGCCTGCGGGGTGATCCTCGTCTACCTGCTGGTCACCGCCCGCGGCTTCAAGGTCGCGCTGCTGGCCAGCGACGGCTTCTCGAAGCTGCTCGCCGTCGGGCTCACCTCGGTCTTCGCGATCCAGGCCTTCGTGATCATCGGCGGCGTCACCCGGGTGATCCCGCTGACCGGGGTCACCCTGCCCTTCATCAGCTACGGCGGCAGCTCGATCGTCGCCAACTTCGTGCTCCTGGCGCTGCTGCTGTTGATCAGCGACCGGGCCCGCCGCGAGGCGGCTGAACCGCCAGGGCGGACGGTCGCTCTGGGAGCTCCGGCGTGAACCGGCAGATCGTCAAGCTCTTCGCCTTCATCGTCGTCCTCTTCGGCGTCCTGGTCGGCTTCACGTCCTACTGGTCGGTCTTCGACGCCAAGGCGCTGAAGGAAAAGGAAGCGAACAGGCGGCCGCTGCTGGAGTCGCAGCAGATTCGCCGCGGCCGCATCCTCGCCGCCGACGGGACCGTGATCGCGAAGTCGATCGGCAAGGGCAAGGGCAGCGAAAAGCGATACGTGCGGCGTTATCCGGAAGGCTCCCTCTTCGGCCACCCGATCGGGTACAGCTTCGTGACCCAGGGGGACTCTGAGTTCGAGCGGTTCCACAACGAAGAACTGGTCGGCGAAGAATCGGAATTCGAATCGATCCTCGACCAGATCCTCGGCCGCACCCAGGAAGGCAACGACATCGTCACCAACCTCGACACCGAAGCGCAGCGCGTCGCCCTCGCCGACCTCGAGGAAGCGGGCTTCGGGGCGGTGGTCGCGATCGAACCCAGCACCGGCGAGGTCAAGGTGATGGTCTCCAACGCGCCGTATGACCCCAACCGCGTCCCCTACGAACTGAACAAGCTGAACACCAACGACATCGAAACGCCGCTGCTGAACCGGGCGACCCAGGGGCTCTACCCGCCGGGCTCGACCTTCAAGGTCGTGACCGCGGCGGCGGGCCTGGAGAGCGGCACGATCACGCCGGAAACGACGATCGACGCGCCGGGCTCCCTGGAAGTGGAAGGGACGCCGTTGCAGAACGACTTCAACACGGACTGGGGGTCGATCGCCCTCGACACGGCGCTGACCAACTCGGTCAACACCTGGTTCGGCCAACTCGGTCAGCAGGTCGGCCAGGACCAGCTGTTCGAGACGATGGAAAAGTTCGGCTTCAACGCGACCCCGGCGATCGACCTGCCGAGCGACGAGGTCTACGACAGCGGTGTCTACGAAGAAGGGCATCTCCTGCACCGCAGCGACCCGGTCGATCTCGCCCGGCTCGCGATCGGCCAGGAGCGGCTGCTGGCGACGCCGCTGCAGATCGCCGAGGTCGCCGCGGCGATCGCCAACGGCGGCAAGCTGATGAAGCCGCAGATCTGGAACCGGGTGATCGACCCCGACGGGCGCGTCGTCGACAAGCTCGACCCCTCCGTCTACAGCGAACCGGTCAGTGCCGAGACCGCGGAAGAGCTGGCGACGGCGATGGAAGGCGTGGTCAGCGAAGGGACCGGAACCAACGCGGCGATCTCCGGCGTCCCTGTCGCCGGCAAGACCGGCACCGCGGAAACTCCCGGCAACAAGGCCTGCGGCGGCGGCGAAAACGAGAACCAGGCCTGGTTCATGGGCTTTGCCCCGGCGAACGAACCGGAGATCGCGATCGCCGCCTCGGTCGAGTGCACCGAACAGTTCGGCAACGACGTCGCCGCCCCGATCTTCCGCGACGTCGCCGAAACGATCCTGAACGGCGAATGACCATGCCGACGGGACGAAAACGGTCCTATATAGACCGAAATCGTCCCGTCGGCCGCAAAATGGAGGTCCGGGTTGGCTGAGGTGATTGAGGGGTCGATAGTCGACAAGCGCTACCGGGTGCTGCGGCGGATCGGCAGCGGCGGCATGGCCGACGTCTGGCTCGCCGAGGACGCGCACCTGCAGCGGCAGGTGGCGCTGAAGGTCCTCCACAGCCGCTTCCTCCAGGACCAGAGCTTCGTCGAGCGGTTCCAACGCGAGGCCGAGCACGCCGCCGGGCTGCAGCACCCGAACATCGTCGCCGTCTTCGACCGCGGCCAGGACGACGGCGTCAACTACATCGCGATGCGCTACGTCGAGGGCCCGACGCTGAAGCAGCTGATCGAACGCGGGTTGACGCCGGAGCAGGCGGTGGCGCTGGTGCGGCAGGTGCTCGAGGGCGCCCGCTTCGCCCACCGCAACGGGATCGTCCACCGCGACCTGAAGCCGCAGAACGTGATCGTCGACGGGGACGGCAAAGCCGTCGTCACCGACTTCGGGATCGCCCGCGCCGGCGTCTCCGAGATCACCCAGACCGGCTCGGTGATGGGCACGCCGCAGTACCTCTCGCCCGAGCAGGCGCAGGGCTTCGAGGTGACGCCGGTCTCCGACCTCTACTCGGTCGGGGTGATGCTCTACGAGGCGCTCACCGGCCGCGTCCCCTTCGAAGGCGAAAGCGCGGTCGCGGTGGCGATGAAACAGGTCTCCGAGACGCCGCAGCGGCCGAGCTCGATCAACCCCCAGGTCTCGCCGGCGCTCGACGCGGTGGTGATGCGGGCGCTGGAGAAGGAGCCGGGGCAGAGGTTCCAGAGCGCCGACGCCTTCATCGCCGCCCTCGACCAGGCGATGCGGGAACCGGGCGCGGGGAGGGGGACCGCGGCCTTCGCCACCGTGCCGCCGGTGGTCGAGGAGGCGCCGCCGGAGGAAGACCGCAAACGCAACAACCGGCTCTGGGCGCTGCTGATCGCGGCGATCGCGATCGGCCTTCTGATCGGGCTGCTGCTGACCCGCGACACCAGCACCGACGTGCCGGACGTGACCGGCAAGCAGCTCGAATTCGCGATCTCGCAGCTCGAACGCAAGGGTTTCGACGTCGGCGAAGAAAAGTTCGTCGAACGACAGGCGGCGAAGAACACCGTGCTCGAGCAGGACCCGCTGCCGGGTTCGGCCGAAGAAGACTGCTCCTTCATCACCCTCTTCTGCTCGAAGCCGACCGTGGACCTGACGGTCAGCGCCGGTCCAGGCAGCGGCCAGGTGCCCAGCACCGCGGGCCTCGCGGCCGCGGTGGCGACCGAAAAGCTCGAAGATGCGAGCTTCGAAGTGTCCGTGCAGCGGGTCAACTCGAGCTCGGTCGAAGAAGGGCTGGTGATCTTCTCCGAACCGCGCGGCGGCGACAGCGCCACCCACGGCTCGACCGTGACGATCTTCGTCTCGCGCGGTCCGAAGCTGACCAAGGTGCCGGTACTGGTCGGCACGCAACGGCGGGTGGCGGTGCAGCAGATCCGCGGCCGCGGCCTCACCCCCAGCGTCTCCGAAGAAGAAGGCAGCTCCCCGGCCGGCGAGGTGATCAGCCAGTCACCGAGCGCCGGCACCGAGGTCGAACCTGGTTCCACCGTCTCGATCGTCGTCTCCAGCGGCAAGGAAGAAGAGGTGGCGAAGGCGCCGAACGTGATCGGCAAGGAACGCCGCGAAGCGGTGGAAGCGATCCGCGCCGCCGGGCTGACGCCGAGCGTCGAAGAAGAAGAAACCGAAGTGCAGGGGCAGATCGGCCGGGTGATCGACCAGTTCCCGCCGCCGGGGAGGGAGCTCGAACCGGGGACGACGGTGACGATCACGGTCGGCAGGCCGCAGGCGCTCGAATCCGAAGAAGAATCGGAAGAAGGACCGTGAGGATCGCGGTTCTTTCGGGTGGCCGCTCCTCCGAGCACGACGTTTCGCTCCGCTCCGGAGCGGCGGTGGCCCGGGGTCTGCGCGAGGCGGGTCACGAAGCGGTCGAGGTGACGATCGGCCGCGACGGCACCTGGCAAACGCCCGGCGGTGCGGTGGAGTTGATCCCGGGCGGCGGGCTGCTCGACGCCGACGCGGTCTTCCCCGCCTTGCACGGAGCCTTCGGCGAGGACGGCAGCGTCCAGGGGCTGCTCGAGTGCCTCGACGTCCCCTACGTCGGCTCCGACGTTCTCGCCTCGGCGATCTGCATGGACAAGCTGACGCTGAAGCGCCTCTTCGCGGTGCACGGGGTCCCGCAGGTCGATTTCACCGCGGTCGAAGGCAACGACTGGTGGGGTCGCTGCGAGCGGATGGGACTGCCGCTCTGGGTCAAGCCCTCGCGGATGGGGTCGAGCGTCGGCATCACCCGCGTCGCCGACCTCTCCGACCTCGACGCCGCGGTCGAGTCGGCGCTGCGCCACGACCCGCGGGTGATCGTCGAGGCTTCGGCGAGCGGCCGCGAGGTCGAGTGCTCGGTCCTCGGCAACGCCGAGCCCGCAGCCTCGCTGCCGGGCGAGATCGTCGCCCAGGGAGGTTGGTACGACTTCGAGGCCAAGTACACCGAGGGCGGGATGGACCTCCGCGTGCCCGCCCCGATCGGCGAGGAGGCGATCGCCCGCGTCCGCGAGCTCGCCGTCTCCGTCTTTGCCCTCGCCGCCTGCTCCGGCCTCGCCCGCTGCGACTTCTTCGTCGAGCCCGACGGCTCCGTCCTCGTCAACGAGATCAACACGATGCCCGGCTTCACCGACACCAGCGTCTACGCCAAGCTCTGGGAGGCGACGGGCACCGATTACCCCACCCTCTGCGACCAGCTGGTGCAGCTCGCCGTCGAACGGCACCAGCAGTCGCGTTCGTACGAGTTCTAGCCTCGGCGGCTAGGAGATGTAGATCGGTTTGGTGCCTGCTTCGTCGCGTTCGAGTGTGAATGAGGCCTCCATCTGTGTTTCGTCGGCACATTCCGCCTTGCGCGGTTCTTTCTCAACCAGCCCCGTGTCTTTGAGATTCAGAATCGCGTCTTCGGGATGTGTGGCGTAGGTACCGGTGATCGCTGCTTTTCGTTCATAGGCACAGAGGGTTCCCACCAGCGAATCAGTGACGATCCGAATCGGCCGAGATTCGCCAGCACAGCTATTGCCCCGAATCTGGAATTCATCTGAAGCCATGGCAGAGGTGGCACGCAAGCACCAAGGCAGGCCGTTAGTGGCAGAGTTGAATGTCCACTCCAGGTCGCCACTAAATGAGTTTGTGCATCCTTTGCCTGTACCGGTTCCGGTGTAGGAAGCACTTTCGACGCTCATTTCGATTTCGGTTCCGCTGTTCTTGGTAAGCGTTCCGGCTGTTTCTCCAGATTGGCAATGCAACAAGGTGTTGCCATTGAGATCTGTCAGCGTGATTTCCCCAACGGTGTGCCCGCGGAGTTTTGCTCCCGTGGCGAGTTTCGTGCCTTCAGGGAATGTAACCGTCGGACCTCCTGAAATATAGAGTGGGTTTGTGCCGGCTTGGTCCTTTTCGAATGTAAAGGAGCTGTCGAGTTTGAATGCGCTGATACACAGGAAGCTTCCCGAAACCTTCGTGAAGGAAGGGCCGTTGGTCGTGAATACTGCATCACTGGGCTGTGTAGTGACCGTGCCAGTAATCGCCGTCGCCCGTTCATAGACGCATTCACTTGGCTTGCCGAATGTTACGGTGAGAGCTCCACTGCCTTCGGAGCACGCGGCGCCCCGAATCTGGAATTCGTCTTCTGTCATTTCGGGAGTCGAGCGTAAGCAGCTGCCGAAGACTGAGACATATGTTTGGGAGGACGCCCCTGTGCATCGACCGTCTCCGCCGGTCCCCGTAATCGAAAAGTTATTGAGACTCGCTTCGACTTCGCTGCCGTTGTTTTTGTTCAGCGTGCCTGTCAGGCTCGCCGACGTGCATGAGACGGTTCCGTTGCTGCCTGTGAACTTGATTTCACCGACATTGATTCCCTTGAGTTTGCTTTCCGTGGCCAGTTTCGTTCCTGTGGGATATGTGAGTTCTGGCGTGTTCGCCGCCGCGGCGGTGGATGGAAACGCGGCGAGAACGATCAGACAGACGATGAGGACCCTGCTCTTCATGGTCAACCTCTCCTCTTCGTATTTGCGGTGAGAGACCCGGTTGGGGTTGCTCCCGCCACTTTCGAGGAAGAAAAGCAGCCTGTCAAGAACATCTGAGTATGTAGAACCGGCAACAGGCGACCAAGTCACCCAACCCAAGGACGGCAACCGGCTGGACAGGTCGCAGTGAAGCGATGCCACCTGAGGGCGGTCTAGAGCACTAACTCGCTGGCTAGGAGATGTAGACAGGCTGTGTACCTTCTACGTCACGTTCGAGTGTGAAGTTGAGGTCGAAGGCGACGCTTTCCCCTCCACAGGTGACCGGTGAGAAGCGAAACGGGCGGGTTTCTCGTGACTATGAGGGTCCCCGCCGGGGGGCAAGGGCTCAGTAGGCGGTGTTGCGCGAACGGGGGCGCCGGAGCGACTTGTAGCGAGGGTCGCCGCCGCGGCTCCAAAGAGCGCCGTCGATTTCCGCGGGGGCGAGGGGGCTGTCGACGGCGAGGCGCTCGACGGCGTGGACGGCGCAGGCGCGGAGCTCGACCTCCTCCGGCGAGCCGTGCTCGAGCAGCTTCTCGGCTTCGATTCGGCTGGTCAGCTCTGGGTCGAGCTGGAGGACACTGTCGACGCGGAGGACGTGGGGGACGAGGTTGTCGGCGAAGGCGGTGAGGTGGGCGAGGCCGGGTAGGTCGGCGACGCCGGTGCGGTGGAGGTCGGCGGCGGCCAGCTGGGCGCGCTTGAAGAGGGGGACCTCGCGGCCGCCGTAGCTGGAGGTGTCGGCGAAGGCGCTCCAGGTCGCGAAGGCGCCGGCCAGGGCAGGAATGTCCCTCACCGCTTCGCTCGGGCCTAGGAAGCGACCGCCGTGGTCACGCGCGATGTGGTCCCCGACGTCCCGCAGCGCAGCGGCGAACTGCTCCATCAGCGGGTGCTCCGGGTCCTGGCCGACGACCGCGGCGATCGGCTTCGTATTCATCGCCTGAAGCTCTTCGACGCTCCAGGGACCGACCTCGGAGAAGCGCTCCGTCACTCCCGCCGCCATCGTCGCGTAGCCGCTGTGGCCGGGGCGCTTGCGGATCGTCGGCCACCAGCCGGAGCCGAAGTTGATCGCGTTCATGCAGATCGCGAAGGCGGCGGCGGTTTCGGGGTCGTTTTCGCTGAATGGAGGCCGCTCGTCGCTTTCCTCGGGCCGGGGCAGCCCTGCCGCGTACTCGGCGATCGCCTCCTCGTTTATCCGCACCGATCGCGCTCGCCCGGCCACCCAGGCGCAGGCGGCGCGGACTTGGTCGGGTAGGGAAACTGGGGACATGGAGAAGGCAGAGATACAGATTCGGCGGGCGGAGGCGCGGGATGCCGCCGAGATTGCCCGGCTCCTGCACGACTTCAACCTCGAGTATTCGGAACCGACTCCGTCGGTCGAGGAGCTGACGGAGACCATCCGCCGCCTGCTCGGGGAAGGCGAGATCACGGTCCTCCTGGCGGGAGAGGGGCCGGACGGGCTTGCCCTGCTTCGCTTCCGCCCCGGCCTCTGGAGCGCCGGTCTCGAAGCGTATTTGCAGGAGCTCTACGTCGTCCCGCCTCGTCGCCGCCAAGGGATCGGGCGCTCCCTCTTGACGGAGGCGATCGCGCTTTCGCGCGATCGGGGCGCCGACGGGATCGACCTCAACACCGGCGAGACCGACACCGCCGCTCGGGCCTTGTACGAGAGCATGGGCTTCACCAACCGCGAAGGCGCCCCCGACGGTCCCTCGATGCTGTTCTACGAGCGCGAGATCTGAGCCGTCAGCTCGGCGAAGCCGATGCCCTCCGGTGGCTGCACCCGGTCGGGGTGGAGCAGATGGCCGAGCAGCTCGACTCCGTCGACCAGGCGCGGGCCCGGCCGCGAGAAGGTCGAGGCGGCGTCGACGGCGAAGACCCTGGCCCCGCCGAAGGCCTCGAGTCGATCGGCGTGCTGGAGCGCCTGCGCCCGCGACTCCTCCAGGTACCAGCCGCAGGGCATCGAGACGACCACGTCGGGGTCGAGCCCGTCCAACTCCCCCCACTCGACCTGGGGCGACTTCTGGCCCGAGCGCCCGGCGACGTCCTCGCCGCCGGCGACGGCGATCATCTCCGGGATCCAGTGGCCGCCGAGAAACGGCGGGTCGAGCCACTCGAGGGCGAGGACCCGCAATCGCGGCTCGCCCGCGACCGCGCGTCGAACCGTATCCAGCCGCCCTTCAAGCTCGCGCCGCAGCTCCCCGCCCCGCTCCTCGACCCCCGCCGCCTCGCCCAGGCGCGTCACGTCGTCGAGCACCTCGCCCAGCGTGCTCGGATCCTGCTGGACGACACGCGGCCGGCTCGGGAGCCGCTCCGCCACCGCGACGACGTCGTCGTAGGAGACGGCGCAGACCTCGCAGACCGCCTGGGTGACGATCAGGTCCGGTGCCAGCTCGGCCAGCCTCTCCTCGTCCAGCGTGTAGAGGGCGCGGCCTTGACCGACCACCTCCTTCACCGCCGCGTCGATCTCGCCGGCGGAGAGGCCCGCGGGCAGCACCGTCGCCGTCAGCTGCGGCAGCTCGGCCGCCGCGGGTGGGTGGTCGCACTCGTGGGTGACGCCGACCACGTCCTCGCCGAGGCCGAGCGCGAACAGCATTTCGGTGGCTGAGGGGACGAGGCTGGCGATCCTCATCCCCTCAGCATGACGAGTCGGCGGTTTACGCTCCCGCCGCCAGGAGGGCGTTGGCGCCGCCCTGCATCCCGGTCGCATTGGGATGGATGGGAGCGGCGAGGTTGCCCGGCACCAGCGGTTCGACCCAGCGGGTCGAGCTGCCCTTGCAGGCGTCATGACCGATGCTCGCGTTGTACCAGTTGACGAGCGTCGCCCCGGCCGCCGCGGCCTGCGTCGCCAGCATCGAGTTGAGCCGCTGCTCGGTCGAGCGCAGGTACGGCACGTCCTGGAACCCGATCGGCATCTGCGGCCAGCAGCCGAAGCCGGTCTCGGGGAAGATCGCCGGGTAGTTGACGACGTAGACGTTCGCCGAGGGGGAGCGGGATTTGATCCCCGCCAGGACCGCCGCGACCTTCGGCGCCGTCGCTTCGATCCGCGCTTTCAGCTGGTCGACCCCGCCGGAGTTGTATTTGTCGAGGCAGGGATGGCTGAAGGGGTTGATCGTGATGCAGCTTTCGGCGACTTCGGAGAAGCCGATGTCGTTGCCGCCGATCGTCAGCGAGACGACCGTCGTGCTCGCGTCCAGCGAGTTGAACTGCGGCGGGTTGGGCCCGTCCGGTTCGACGTTCTGTGGGTTCGTCATGTCGCCGGTCTTGGCGCCACGCCGGATTTCTTGCCCCGCCCGCCCCCGGCTATATGCTCAAGATAGTTAGCGGCAAGTATTCACGCAAGTTTCTACCAATTTCTCGGTAGGACTACCCAGCCAATCCGTCCCCGAGGAGAGCCATGCGTCGCAGCCTCGTCGTCCTGTTCCTCGCCTTCAGCTCAGCCCTGGCAGCGGCCGCGCCCGCCTCGGCCGACCTGCCGGTCATCTACAGCGGCGCCTACGGCTATGCCCACGTCAGCCCGACCGCCAGCCCGCCCGGCGCCAACGACTGGAGCTGCAAACCGAGCGCCGCCCATCCGCGCCCGGTCGTCCTCGTCCACGGCACCTTCGCCGACATGTCCGACAGCTGGCAGGCGCTCTCGCCGCTGCTGAAGAACAACGGCTGGTGCGTCTTCGCCCTCAACTACGGCTCCTACTCCGGCAGCGGTGCGATCGGCGTCTACGGGACCGGCGAGATCCGCGACTCGGCGCAAGAGCTCTCCAGCTTCGTCGACAAAGTCCTCGCCGCCACCGGCGCCGGCGAGGTCGACCTGGTCGGCCACTCGCAGGGCGGGATGATGCCGCGCTACTACCTCAAGTTCCTCGGCGGCGCGAGCAGGGTCAACACCCTCGTCGGCCTCTCACCCTCCAACCACGGCACCACCCTCGACGGGCTCGCCATCCTCGCCGCCTTCTTCCCGGGCGCGACCGGGCTCCTCTGCCCGGCCTGCGAAGAGCAGATCGTCGGCTCGGCCTTCCTCGCCGAGCTGAACAGCGGCGGCGACACCGTGCCCGGGGTCGAATACACGGTGATCCAGACCCGCTACGACCAGGTCGTCACCCCTTACACCTCGGCCTTCCTCTCCGGCCCGAACGTGAAAAACGTCCTGCTGCAGAACCAGTGCATCCTCGACCTCGGCGACCATCTCTCGATGCCCTACGACCACATCGCCGACGCCGACGTGCTGACCGCGCTCGATCCGCTGCACCCGCGCCACCCGCTCTGCACGCCGATCCTGTCGGGCGAGGGTGGCTAGCCCTTGTAGGGACCGGGCTTCGGCCGCGGCTTGCCGCCGGGGAAGGCGAGGCGGAGGATCGTCCGCTGGACCATCCCCAGCTGCTGGCCGAAGGGCCCGGAGTTGTAGGGGAGGCCGTAGCGCTCGCAGACGTCTTTCACCTGCGGGGCGATCTCGGCGTAGCGGGTGCTCGGCATGTCGGGGAAGAGGTGGTGCTCGACCTGGTAGCCGAGGTTGCCGCTGGCGACGTGGAAGAGCGGGCTGCCCTCGATGTTGGCGGAGCCGGTGAGCTGGCGGATGTACCAGCCGCCGCGACTCTCGTTCTCGACCTCCTTCTGGGAGAAGGTGTAGGTCTGGTCGGGGAAGTGACCGCAAAAGATGATCGCGTAGGCCCAGACGTTGCGGACGACGTTGGAGGTGGCGTCGGCCTTGGCGGTCGCGCGGAAGGTCTTGCCGGCGCTCTGCAGCGCCACCTCGACCACCGGCGCCCAGCGGCTGCCGCGCCGGCGCCGCATCCGCCCGAGGATCCCGCGGCGCGGCCTCTTCGTCTGCCGCCGCGTCTCCAGCGCCGCATCGACGGCCGCTGCCGCGAGGGCGCTGACCAGCGGCCAGGCGATGTAGTCCTTGACGACCTGGCTTTTCGCCTTGCCGGCGATTCCCTTCAGCTCCCGCTTCACCTGCGACTTCGACTTGCGCCCGGTGCGGATCGCCTCGAAGTCGAGGTCGTGGAAGGCCACGCCCCACTCGAACAGCGCCGCCAGGAGCAGGTTGTAGAACGGCTGGGCGAGGTAGACCGGGTGCCACTTCTGGGCGGGGTCGATTCGCATGATCTCGTAGCCGAGATCCTTGTCTTTGCCGCGGATGTTGGTGTAGGTGTGGTGGACGTAGTTGTGGGAGTGCTTCCAGGCCTCGGCGGTGGAGGCGGTGTCCCAGTCCCAGGTCGAGGAGTGGATTCGGGGGTCGTTCATCCAGTCCCACTGGCCGTGCATGACGTTGTGGCCGATCTCCATGTTCTCGAGGATCTTCGCGGCGGAGAGGGCGGCGGTCCCGGCGACCCAGGCGCCGCGGTTGCGCGAGGCGAGCAGGATGACCCGGCCGACCACGGCAAGGCGCCGCTGCATCTCGATCATGCTCTCGACGTAGCGGCGGTCGCGGCTGCCGAGGTCGGCCGTGACGCGATCGCGGATCGCGTCGAACTCGCGCGCGAGCTCGTCCAGCTGCTGCTCGGAGAGGTGCGCGAGCGGGTTCTCGACGTGGGCGTCGATCGGGGCGGCAGGCGGTATGGCGGTCGTGCTCATCTGGGTTCTATCCCCTCTTTCTCACTGGGCAATCCTCACAGGGCAATCGCAACGTCGCCTTCGGGCGCGTTGACGCAGGTCCGGACCATTTCTCCCTCTTGCCCGTAGACCTCCCCGGTCCGCAGGTCCCGCACTTCTCCCTTGCAAAGTCGGCCGATGCAGGTGTGGCAGATCCCCATCCGGCAGCCGAACGGCAGCTCGGCCCCAGCTTCCTCGCCGGCGACGAGGATCGGCGTGCCGCCGCCGCACTCGGTCTCGAGGCCGCTGGAGAGGAAGCGGACCGTGCCGCCCTCGCCGGCGACGGCGTCGCCACCGATCACCGGCTGGAAGCGCTCCATCTCCAGCAGTTCGGGGTCCCCCTCCTCGCGCCAGTATTGGACCAGCGAGTCGAGCATTTCGCCAGGGCCGGAGACGAATGCGTGGCGCTCGCGCCAGTCGGGGCAGAGCTCGTCGAGCTCGTGCGGGGCGAAGCGACCGGCTTCGCCGGTGATCCGCAGGTGCGGCCGGTAGCCAGGGCAGCGGGAGTCGAGGTCGCGCAAGTGCTCACCGAAGATCACGCGGTCGACGGTCCGCGAGGAATGGATGTGGACGACGTCGCCGAGCGCTTCGTCGCGGTCGAGGCTGCGCAGCATGCTCATGATCGGGGTGATGCCGCTGCCGGCGCTGATGAAGAGCAGCCGCCGCGGCGGGGGGTCGGGGAGGACGAAGGTCCCTTCGACGCCCCCGAGCCGGACGATGTCCCCCGCCCGCGCTTGGTGGACCAGGTAGGGGGTGACCGTTCCGGCCTCGACCAGCTTCGGCGTGATCCCGATCAGCCCCTCGGGATGGCCGGGGTCGGTCGTCAACGAGTAGGCGCGCCAGTGGTGGACGCCGTCGACGACGACGCCGATCCGCAGGTACTGCCCCGCCCGGTGCCCGGGCCACTCGTAGCCGGGCCGGATCAGGATCGTCACGGCGTCGGGCGTCTCGCGGACGATCCGCTCGATCCGGCCGCGCAGCTCCTGCGTCGACCAGAGGGGGTTGATCAGCTCGAGGTAGTCGTCCGGCAGCAGCGGCGTGAACAGCGAGCGGACGGCCTGGAGGGCGCGCTGGCGCGCCTTCGGAACGTTCGGTACGGCGCCTCGCTCTGCCATT
This sequence comes from Solirubrobacterales bacterium, assembly GCA_044868125.1. GTDB lineage: Bacteria > Actinomycetota > Thermoleophilia > Solirubrobacterales > 70-9 > VAYN01. Next base: position 43,681 of record JBIOWB010000072.1, on the reverse strand, counting down.
GAAGGATGTTACACAGATCGATGTAACGGTTCTGTGAAGACGATCACACCTATACCCGGGCCGCGCTCAGTTCATTCGACCAGCTTCACGTCGCTGATCTCGACCTGGTAGCGGCCTTCCTGGTCGCGGGCGGTGGCGGCCCTGTTGAACCAGATCAGGAAGTACCTGGCCGGCGAGCCGAGGTGGAGCTCGACTTCCTCGAGGTCCCTGGCGTCGGTGACGTCGCCGATCGGTTCGCCCCATTCGGAGAGCTCCTCGGGCGGTCCGGAGGGCGCGGCGAAGACCTCGGCGTCCCAGCCGGGAGTCGGGGTGCGGACGATCATCTCCCGGGGCCGCACCGTCGACTTCGTCGTCACGTAGAGGCCGACGCCCGGGTCGGGGCCGGTCTTGGTGCCGGCGAAGGTGTCGGTGTCGTAGTGCTCGCTGCTCCAGGCGGTTCCGGTCGGGTTGCCGTCGACGGCGAGGCTGACCGTTTCCGGGTCCTCTTCGCCGTCGCCCTGGGGGTCGTAGTCGGTGGCGGAGGAGATCGCCACCGGCGTCCCCTTGTCCTTCAGCGCCCCGCCCCCGCCCCCCGGCCCGTTGCCGCTGCTGATCAGGACTACCGCGGCGATGACCGCAGCGAAGCCCAGCAGCAGCAGCGCGACCGCCAGGCGCGACCAGCTGCGGCCGCCGGAAAGCTTGCGCTCGGCCGGCGGCACCGCTTCCAGCACGCTCGTCGCCTCCCCGCTCGCCGCCCCCGCTCGCGCCGCCTCGACCTCCAGCGCGGTCGAGAGGTCGGCGATCATCTCGCCGATCCCCTGGTAGCGCTGGCTCGGGTCCTTCGCCGTCGCCCGCTCGACCACCATCGCCGCCGCGGCGGAGAGTTCCGGCCGCCGTCGCTGGACGTCGGGCAGCTCCTCGTTGACGTGTTTCATCGCCACCCCGACCTGGCTGTCGGCGTGGAAGGGGACCTGCCCGACCAGCATCTCGTAGAGGACGACCCCGAGCGAGTAGACGTCGGAGCGCTGGTCGACCTGGTGGCCCATCGCCTGCTCGGGGGCGACGTAGTCGGTGGTGCCGAGGACGCGGCCGGTCGCGGTCATCCCGTCCTGCTCGAGCTGGCGCGAGATCCCGAAGTCGGTCAGCTTCGCCCGCCCCTCCGAGTCGATCAGGACGTTTTGCGGCTTGATGTCGCGGTGGACCATGTTGCGGCCGTGGGCGACGGTGAGGCCGCGGGCGATCTCGATCGCGTGGGCGAGCGCCTCCTGCGGGTCGAGCGCGCCGACGCGGTTGATCCGCTGCTTCAGCGTCTCGCCTTCGACGTACTCGAAGACGATGTAGGGGTGGCCGCCGTCCTCGCCGGCGTCGATCACGGCGACGACGTTCGGATGGGAGAGCTTCGCCACCGCTCGTGCCTCCTGCCGAAACCGCTCCAGCTGGTCGGCCTGCTCGGACATCTCCCGGTGCATCACCTTCACCGCCACCGGTCGGTCGAGCGTCGTGTCGCGGGCCAGATAGACCGTGGACATGCCGCCGCTGCCGAGCTTCGCCTCCAGCTTGTAGCGGCCGGAGAGCACGGTGCCGATCATCTGGGAGCTGGTCGGGGTCCGGTCGGTCACTTTGCGCGGCCAACGTTACGACGCTTCGCCTTGGAGTGGCCTCAGCAGACTCCTGCGAGCACGCCTCTATGCATCTGGATGACCGAGAGGTGGTCGCTAGGAGGTTCTAGGCCAGTCGTTGGGGTGGCTGATTCTTTCTTCCCCCGCAACTGCCCATCCGATCCGCTTGGTTCCTCGGTAGTGCTTTTGAAGCCGCTCGAGTACATCTGCTTCCGAACTTGGCGGTACGACACAGCAGAAGCCGCAACCCAAGTTGAAGACTTCTCGCATCTCTTCGTTGCTCACTCCCCCAAGCTCTTGAATCAATCCAAAGATGGGTTGGACTGGAAGGGGGTCGTCGATTTCGTAGCCGACGTCCGAATGAAGGCGGAGAAGGTTGTCGAAGCCCTCTGAAGTGATGTGCGCAAGACCGTGAACCTCCAGCCCGAGATCCAACAGCTCGAGCACCGGCTTCACATATATCTCCGTGGGCTTGATGAGGATCTCTCCCAAAGGCTGATCAAGCCGACCGTCGGCAGTGCTGTCCAGCGGGATCTGTTTGAGAGCTGTTCTCGCGAGCGTGTAGCCGTTGGCATGAAGACCAGAGGAAGGAATCCCGATTACGGCGTCACCGGGCTCGATTGCTTCGCCAGTGAGAATCGAATCCAGGGCCACAACTCCAAAGCAGGCCCCTGCCAGATCAAAGCCACGGACCATCTCTCCAAGCTGGGCAAGCTCCCCGCCTGGAATCTCGATGCCAGCTCTTTCTGCACCCTTCCGAAGGCCGACTCCTATCAGCTCCTCGCGTTTGGGATCAGCTGCTTCCACGGCTAGATAGTCCAGCATCGCCAGAGGTCTAGCGCCTAGACATAAAACGTCATTCACGTTCATGGCGACACAGTCGATGCCGACCGTGTCGAACTTTTCCAGCTCCTCGGCAATCAGAAGCTTGGTGCCCACGCCATCGGTGGAGATCGCGATGCCGAGACGGTCATCGATGCGAATGACATTGGCGAAGTGACCACTTTGGAGCTCTTGGCGCGATTCGAAAGATGGCGAGGTTGGTGCCAGCGCTCGAACAAGAGCCCTAACTGCGCTCCCGGCGAGATCTTGGTCTACGCCAGCGCGAGAATAAGCAGCAGTAGATGGATTCATTGAGGAAGTGCTTTCCGGGGGGCCAGTGATCCTTTTCGGCTCATCTGAAGTCACAGACGGAGCGAATCAAGACGACAACTGGGAGTCAAATCTATCTAGACGCAGGGACGACGCTTTGTTCCACGGGAGATATGCGCAGAGTCTCTGAAGGCTTAGCCAGCCCGGATTCATATCCAAATTCATCCAAATTCATCCAGGGATTTGGAAATACCTGCAAATCGACCCTGTTTCCTGGAAAGTTGCCTTAGAACGACGGCCGCCAGGCCGAGCCGGTAGGCGGCGTAGGGCCAGAGTGCGCGGTCGCGCTCGACCAGCTGGATCAGGCGCTGGGAGGCGAGGGTGGAGGCGAAGGAGGCGGCGACGCCGACGGCGAGGGAGCGGCGCAGCTCGGGAGTGGTGCCGCGCTTGGCCAGGCGCCCGCCCTTCAGCGCCGTCGCGCCGACGATGATCGGCAGCGCGATCGTGCGCGAGAGCAGGTTCGCCTGGTCGCGGGAGAAGCGGCGCCAGCGGGCCGCCGCCAGGGTGACGCCGTTGCGGGAGACGCCCGGGGCCAACGCCGCGGCCTGGGCGAAGCCCAGGGCCAGCCCGTCCGTCGGCGTCGCGTCGCCACGGCCGCGCCGTTGCGGGCGCCGGTCGGCGACGAGCATCGCCGCCGCGCCGGCGATCAGGCCGTAGGCGGTCGCGCGCGGCCCGCCAAGCCGCCGCTCGATCGGCCGCTCCAGCGTGTAGCCGACCACCGCCGCCGGCAGGAATGAGAGGCCGAGCAGCAGCGCCCGGCGCCCGTCGAACTGGCGCAGCTCTTCGGCGATCACCTGCCGCTGGCAGATCAAGAGCGCCGCCGCCGCGCCCGTGTGCAGCGCCACCTCGAAGCTCTTGCGCAGCTCCGGGTCGACCTCGTCCCAGTCCCATCCCGCCAGCCAGGGGACGAGGACGATGTGGGCGGAGCTGGAGACCGGCAGCAGCTCGGCCGGTCCCTGGACCAAGCCCAGCGCGACCGCGCGCGGGGCCGGGATCCCGCCCTCGCTCAAGCGCCCCTGCTGCCGGCGGGCTCGGCTTCGGGCCGGCTCTCCGGCTCACCCGCGTCCGGCCCGTCCCCGTCCCCGCGCCGCCGCTTCACGACCAGGTAGACGACGCCGACGACGATTGCCGCCAGGACCACGTAGTCGAGGTAGCCGAGCTTGTGGCGCCAGTCTTCCCAGTTGTCGCCGACCTGTTCGCCGACGATCGCCAGCATCAGCACCCAGGGGATGCAGCCGGCCAGGGTGTAGGCGGTGAAGCGCCAGAACGGCATCTTCGCCACCCCGGCCGGCAGCGAGATGAAGGTGCGGACGATCGGCAGCATCCGCGAGAAGAAGACGGTGGGGGCGCCGTAGCGGGCGAACCAGTCGTCGGCCCATTTCAGGTGCTTGGGGCTGATGTGGATCAGCTTGTTCTTTTCCAGCAGGTCGATCCGGCCGTAGTAGCCGACCGCGTAGGCGATCCAGGAGCCGACCAGGTTCCCGGCCACGCCCGCGGCGACGATCCCGAACAGGGTCATTTCCCCTTCCGAGACGCTGAAGCCGGCGAAGAGCATGATCGCCTCGCTCGGCACCGGGATGCAGGCCGACTCGAGCACCATCAGCAGGAAGACGCCGAGCTCACCGGCGGAGCCGATGAAATCGGTGGCGACTTCGATGATCGGTTCGACCACCTTGTCGGTGATCGAGGCGAGCAGGAGGGGGCCCATTCGCGCCACATCGTAGGGATTCGGCTCAAGGCGCCGTAAACTCAGCAGTTCGATGAGGCGGTTGAACCACCCCGTCTACCGCAACCGGGTCCTGCAGGTCGCGGCCGATGCCGTGCTCGTCGCGCTGGCCTATTTCCTCGCTTTCCAGCTGCGCTTCCTCGACCAGCCGCACGGCTGGCCGCACCGCTACGAGATCCTCTTCGCCCAGTCGGTCGGCTTCGTCGTCGCCGGCAAGCTGATCGTCTTCGCCGCCTTCGGGCTCTACCAGAAGTGGTGGCGCTACGTCAGCGGTCGCGACTTCATGCTGATCCTCCGCGCCGTCGCCGTCGCCAGCGCCCTCCTGGTCGTCGTCTTCGCCGTCGCCAAGCCCTTCGCGCACACGCTGCCGCGCTCGGTCGAGGTCACCGACTTCGTCCTCACCCTGATCCTGATCGCCGGCGCCCGCCTCGGCGTGCGGTTGATCGTCGAACGCCCGGTCCGCGGTGCCCGCGTGCCCAAGCACGAGGTGCTGGTGATCGGCGCCGGCTCCGGCGGGCAGATGGTCGTCCGCGAGCTGCAGCTCAACCCCAACCTCGGCGCCGGCGCGATCGGCTTCGTCGACGACGACGCGCGCAAGCGGGGGATGCGGATACTGGGCCTGAAGGTGCTCGGCTCGACCAAGCAGATCGACAAGATCCTCGACGAGACCAACCCCGACGAAGTCGTGATCGCGATCCCCTCGGCGCCGGGGACCCTGCGCGCCCGCATCGTCGCCGCCTGCCGCGAGCGCGAGATCCGCGTTCGCACCCTGCCGACCGTGTTCGAGCTGCTGCGCGGTGGCGTCCAGCTCAACAAACAGCTGCGCGAGGTCCAGGTCGAGGACGTGCTCGGCCGCGAGCCGATCGTCCGCGAGCTCGACCGTGTCGGCGCCTACCTGAACGACCGGATCGTCCTCGTCACCGGTGCCGGCGGCTCGATCGGCTCCGAGCTCTGCCGCCAGATCGCCCAGGTGAAACCGCGCCTGCTGGTGATGCTCGACCATGCCGAGGACAACCTCTTCCAGATCGACCGCGAGATGGTCGAGGAGCGCCACTTCGCCAGCTGCGAGTCGGTCCTGGCCGACTGCAAGGAGCCGCACCGGATGCTCGAGGTGATGCAGCGCTTCAAGCCCGACGTCGTCTTCCACGCCGCCGCCTACAAGCACGTGCCGCTGATGGAGGCGAACCCGCTGGAGGCGGTTCGCAACAACGCGATCGCCACCCGCGTCACGGCCGAGACCGCCGCCGCCTCCAAAGTCGAGCGCTTCGTGCTCGTCTCCACCGACAAGGCGGTCAACCCGAAGACGGTGATGGGGGCCTCGAAGGCAATGGCCGAGTGGATCGTCCAAACCGCCGGCGAAAAGTATCCCGAGACGCGCTTCGCCTCGGTCCGCTTCGGCAACGTCCTCGCCTCCTCCGGCAGCGTCGTCCCGATCTTTCGCGGCCAGATCGAGCGCGGCGGGCCGGTCACCGTCACCCACCCGGAGATGACCCGCTACTTCATGACGATCCCGGAGGCGGTGCAGCTGGTGATCCGCACTGGCGACATCGGCGCCGGCAAGGGCGAGGTCTTCGTCCTCGACATGGGCGAGCCGGTGAAGATCGTCGACCTCGCCCACAACATGATCCGGCTCGCGGGTTACGAGCCGGAAAAGGACATTGCGGTCGAGTTCACGCAGCCCAGGGCGGGGGAGAAGCTGCACGAGGTCCTCTTCTCCGACGACGAGGAGGTGCAGGCGACGGCGGCGCGGCGGATCAATCGAGCGGTGCGCAAGACGCCGCGCGACCAGGACTGGGTCGAGTCCACCCTGAACTCGCTCGAACACCTGGTTCTGGCCGGGGACGAGGCTAATCTGGCGGAGCGTGTGGTTGCTCTGATCGCCGCACCGGGTGGCGACGCCGCGACGGTCGGCTCTGACAACTAGGCTCTCGCAGCCCCTTTGGTCCATGCGATCGAACAAATCGGCGCCTTCGCCGGCCTGGCCGCGTTCCTCGGGCTCGCCATCCTGGCGCTGCTCTCGTTCACCCACGGCCGCGACATCCGCCGCCTGCGCGAGTGGGCGGGATCGGCCCCCGAGCGCGACGCCGAGCGCAAGGAGCAGACCTCGACGATCGCCGCCCAGCGGGCGGAGGAGCTGCGGGCGCTGCAGGAGGCGCGGACCGAAGAACACCAGGCGGTCTCCGACCGCGAGGAGCGCCGGCGCCGGCGCGAGGAGGGGCTGCCGGAGCAGAGCCGCGGCGAGCGGCTGCGGGAACGCTTCTCCGGCGCCGGCGAGATCGCATCGAAGCCATTGACGCTGGTGGCGCTGTTCCTCGTCCTGGTGGCGGTCGTCGGAGGCGGTGCCTACCTGCTGCTGAGCGGTTCCGACAGCGGCAACGGCGGCCAGGGCTCCAAGCAGGCGGCGGCGAAGGTCAAGCCGAGCGAAATCGAAGTGACGGTCCTCAACGGCACCGCCGTGCCCGGCCTCGCCGCCACCTTCGGCGACAAGGTCGAAGCGAAGGGCTTCAAGCTCGGCGCCGTCACCAACAGCAGCGCCAGCTTCGCCGACAGCGTCGTCATGTTCAAACGCGGCCACAAGCCGGAAGCGCGGAAGGTCGCGAAGCAGCTGAAGATCGCCAAGGTCCAGCTGATGAGCGGCGAAATCGAATCCGTCTCGGCTGGTGCCGCCGTCGCCGTGGTCGTCGGCGAGGACAATGCCGAAGCGACCGAATGAGGGTGAGGCGCTTGTCTCCCCCCGCGCGGCCGCGGTCGTCTTCGCGCTCGTCGTCCTCGCGACCGTAGCCGCCTTCGCCTACTCGCAGCGGGTCAAGCGCGACCCGCTCGTGTTGGACCGGGTCCAGTTCATCGCCCCGCCCCATCGCAAGGGCACCGCCAAGGTCCACAGCTTCACTCCCAACGGCGACTGCCGCCGCGACCGGATCCGCATCACCTTCCGCACCACGATCTCCGACCGGGGCACGGTGCAGGTGATCAAGCCGGGTGGCCGGGTGGCGATCACGCTCGCCCGCGACGTCTTCCTCAAGCGCTACACGATCCACACCTACTACTGGGACGGGAGGCAGCGCGACGACGGGATCGCGCCGCCCGGCCGCTACAAGCTGCGGGTGAAGCTGGGCGACCGGGTGCTGGTCACGCCGGGGACGATCCGCCTGCATCCAGCGCCGAAGGCCGCGAAGTCCCGTTGCACGACTGCCGCATCCGGATCTGAGCACAGCCCGCTGGGCCAAGAATCCGATACGCGTTCGGAGCCCGCGCCGTGAGCGACGTCCTCGCCGGGGTCGGCCTGGTCGCCGCGGCCGGCGCCAGCGGCGCCGCGATCCTGCTGCCGCCGGGGCGCCCGCGGGCGGTCCTGATGGTCGCGGCGATGGTCCTCTTCCCGATCCTGATCGCCGGCGACCAGTGGCACGCTCGCCAGATCGTCGATCTCCGCCACGACGAGGCGCGGGTCGTCGAGCTGCTGGCCCTGGCTGCGGCGATCGTCGGCGCGCTCACCTGCCTCTTCCGACGCTGGCCGACCCTGCTGCCGCTGGCGATCGTCTTCGCGATCCCCTTCCGGGTGCCGCTGCACGCCGGCGGCGACACCGCCAACCTGCTGGTGCCGCTGTACCTGGTGATCGGCGCGGCAGTGGTGGCGACGCTGCTGCGCGACTGGAACGAGCCGCCGCCCGGCCACCCCCCGCGGGCGATGGCCTGGGTGCTCGCCGCCGCGGTGCTCCTCTACGCGCTGCAAGCGCTCTACTCGGAGGACTTCTCCAAGGGGCTGCAGAACATCTGCTTCTTCTTCGTCCCCTTCACCATCGCCTACCGGCTCCTGCGCGAGGTCGAGTGGGACCGGCGGCTGTTGCGTTGGGTCCTGATCGTGGTCGGGGTCGAGGCGACGATCTTCGTGCTCGTCGGCGGCGTCGAGCTCGCCACCCGCAGCCTCTTCTGGAACGACCAGATCATCCGCTCGAACGAATTCCACACCTACTTCCGCGTCAACTCGGTCTTCTGGGACCCGAACGTCTACGGGCGCTACCTGGCGCTGGTCACCGTGGTCGCGACGGCGGCGATGCTGTGGGCACGGACGCGGGACGCGTTCTGGTCCCTCTGCGGGCTGATCGCGGTCCTCTGGATCGGCCTCGTCCCGACCTTCTCGCAGTCGAGCTTCCTGGCGCTGTTGGCGGGTCTGGCGATGCTGGCGGCGATCAAGTGGAGCTGGCGTTGGACCCTGGGAGTCGTAGCCGTCGGAGCCATCGGTGCCGTCCTCGTCGTCCTCCTCGTCGGCGGCTCCGGCAAGGTCACCCCCGACCGGATCAACGTCGACCTCAGCGGCCGCGGCAGCCTCATCTCCGGCGGCGTCGACCTCTTCAGCGAACGCCCGCTCCAGGGGTATGGCTCGGGCTCGTTTCAGGCCGCTTATCGAGAGCATCGCGAAAACAAAGACGCCCCCGTCACCGTCTCCCACACCGAGCCCATCACCGTCGCAGCCGAGCAAGGCCTCCTAGGACTGCTCGTCTATCTGGCCTTAATCGTCATAGCGCTTTGGACCCTTGGCCGCGGCCTCTGGGCGGCCCCTGCGGCGGGTGGCGACGATCGGGAGGACTCTCCCGACAGGGAGAGCCCCCGATCGGAGACAGGACCCGCCGCCCGAGCGGCTCGCGCCGCGGTCCTCGCAGCCTTCGTCGCGCTGCTCGTCCACACCTTGGCGTACGCCGGGTTCTTCGAGGACCCGATCACCTGGGTTCTATTGGCAGTTGGAGCCTCACTGGCTCATGCAGCTGCGGGCGAGGACCCGGTAATCCGCGACCCGCGTAGGGTTTAGCGCTAGCCATGTCGGGATACCTGCGCCGCCTGGCGACGACGGGCGCCGCCTACACCGCGGCCAGCATCCTCTCCAAGGTCATCGCGGTCGCGCTGCTGCCGCTGTACACGCGATACCTGACGCCCGAAGACTACGGCGCCGCCGAGGTCCTCTTTGCCGCTGTGGTCACCGCCAGCATCGTCGTCCGCTTCGGCCTGATCGAGGCGATCCTGCGCTTCTACTACCAGGAGGACGTGGACCCCGGCGAGGTGGTCAAGAGCAGCTTCGCCGGCCTCTTCTGGCTCTCGACGCTCGGGGCTCTGGTTCTGCTCCCCTTCGCCGGCCCGCTCTCCGAAGCGCTGCTCGACCCCAAGAACGCGGCCGAAGTTGGGCAGATGGCCGAACTCACCCGGATCGCGATCGGTGGCCTCTGGGTGCTGACGATGTGGGAGTTCATGCTGACCCTGTTCCGGCTCGAGGAGCGGGCCCGGGCCTACTTCCTCACCACGATCCTCAACGTCCTCGCCGCGATCGGGCTCACCGTCGTCCTGGTGGTCGGCTTCGAAGACGGCGCCCGCGGCCTCCTGCTCGGCAGCTATGCGGCCGGCGCCGCCTTCGTCCTCGGCCTGATCGTCTGGCAGTGGCGCCGCCTCTCGCTGCGCTTCGACCGCGGCCTGCTCCGCCGCCTCTTCCGCTTCGGCCTGCCGACGATGCCGGCCGAGGTCTCGCTCTACCTGCTCAACTTCGTCGACCGCCTGATCATCGTCCGCTCGCTCGGCCTCGCCGAGGCCGGGCTCTACTCGCTGGCGGTGAAGTTCGCGCAGGCGGTCAACGTCCTCGTCCGCGGCTTCCAACTCGCCTGGCCACCGCTCGCCTACTCGATTCGCGACGACGACGAGGCCCGCCGCGCCTACGCCACCGTCGTCACCCTCTTCGTCACCGGCTGCGCCTGGGTGGTCGCCGGCATGTGGCTGTTCTCGCGTTGGATCGTCCGCGCCCTGGCGGCGCCGGAGTTCTTCGACTCCTACGAAGCGATCGGCCTGATCTCCACCGCCGTCACGCTCTACGCGCTCTACCTGGTGCTCGTGGTGATCCTCGGCAGAACGGGCCGGACCGAGTTCAACTTCCCCGCCGCGATCGGCGCCCTCGTCGCCAACGTCGTCCTCAACCTCCTCCTGGTGCCGCCGCTGGGGATCGTCGGCGCCGGCCTCGCCCTCGTCGCCTCCTACATGGTGGTGCTGGGGCTGATGTACGCCTTCACCCAACGCCTCTTCCCGGTGCCCTACGAGTGGGGCAGGCTGCTGCGGGTGGTGCTGACGGTGGCGGCGCTCGTCGGCATCGCCGAGCTCGTCGTGCCGACCTCGGGCGCGATCGGCTTGGTCCTCCGCGTCGTCCTCTTCGCGGCCTATCCGCTGGCCCTGTTCGCCACCGGCTTCTTCACCGACGGCGAGCGGGTGTGGCTGGCCAAGCTGCGCCACCCCGGCGCCGTCATCGCCGGCCTCGCCTCCCTCCGCGCTCAGCCGGCGGCGGTGGATGGTGAGATCCCCGAGGTTTACGAAGCGGAGCGAATGGACGAGGACGCCCGTTTCTGAGCCCGGTCGCTCAGGCTTTCGCCCCGGTTCGGGAACAGCGCTTGGCGAGCGTGGGCCCAGTAGACGCGGGCGGGTTGCTTGGGCAGGGCGCTCGCGGCGAGGGCGCGCAGCGCGTAGGACCAGGCGGTGAGAAGGCGGACGGTTAGGGCCGCGGCCTTGCCGTGGTGCTTGCGCATGTAGAGGTCGCGGTTGCGATGGAATTCGACGATGCGGGGCAGGCCCCTGGCGAGGTCGGTCGAGAGCTGGTCGTGGTGGACGGCCTCGGCGGTGGGGACGTAGAGGCAGCGCCAGCCGGCCTCGCGCAGGCGCTTGGCGAAATCGCACTCGTCGTAGTAGACGAAGAAGTCGGGGTCCATGTAGCCGACCGAGGCGGCGGCCTCGCGGCGGACCATCAGCGCGCTCGACTGCGCCCAGTCGACGCTCCGCACCGTCCTGCCCTTGCTCTGCACGGTCAGCCGGCGGTGGAGGAAGAGCGCCCCTGCCAGCGCCGTTCCCACTCCGGGGAAGCGCCAGGCGCAGGCGGCGGGATTGCCGCCGGAGTCGAGCAGCTGCGCGGCCGCCGTGGCCGCTTTCGGCTCCCCCTCCATCGCCGCCAGCAGCGCCTCGACCGCTCCCGGCCGCAGCTCCGAGTCCTCGTTCAGCAGCAGGCAGTACCTGCCCTGCGCCTCCTTCATCAGGGTCGAGTCGTTCTCGGCCTTGCCGGTCCGTCGCTCCAGCGCGATCAGGCGGATGTCGCCGCCGAGCCGCCGCACGGCCTCGGCCGAGCCGTCCTTGGAGGCGTTGTCGAGGACGAGGATCTCGCGCTCGACGTCCTCGGGATGCACGCGCTCGATCGCCGCCAGGCAGGCGAGCAGATACTCGCGGCCGTTCGGGTTCACGACGCAGTAGGAGAGCAGCGGTGGCACCGCGCTGACGATAATCCGCCCCGGGCATCCGCATAGATGCGGATGCCGCACGCACATGAAGGTCCAACTCGTCGACCCCTCGGCGTTCACGCCGCCCTACGACCGCGCCCTCGCGGCCGCGCTCGCGCGCGCCGGCGCCAAGGTCGAGCTGCTGACCGCCCGCTTCCTCTACGGGCCGGTCCCGCCCGCCGACGGCTATCGGGTCAACGAGCTCTTCTACCGCCGCTCGACGTCTCGCGGACTCGAGGCTCCCGCCCGCCTGCCCTTCAAGGTTGCCGAGCACCTTCCCGACATGCTCCGCCTCCGCCGCGCCGTCGACGCCGACGTCGTCCACTACCAGTGGCTGACGATCCCGTCGCTCGACGTTCGCCTGCTGTCGCCGCAGCGGCCGCGGCTGCTGACCGCCCACTACATCCTGCCCCCGCGGCCGAGCCGCCGCGCGGTTCGCTCCAGCCGTCGCGTCTTCGACAGCATGGACGCCCTCGTCGTCCACTCCGAGCACGGTGCCGCCCGCCTCCGCGAAGAGGTCGGGCTCGACCCGGCAAAGGTCCGCGTCATCCCCCATGGCGCCTTCGACTACCTGACGAAGCTGCCGGAGGAGAAGCCGCTGCCGGAAGAGCTGGAGGGAGCGGAGGGAACGGTGATCCTCGCCTTCGGTCTGCTTCGCCCTTACAAGGGGATCGAGAGCCTGCTCGAGGCTTTCGGTCGGGTCACCGCGAGCAGCAGCGTTCCCGAGCTGTGGATCGTCGGCAACCCGCGGATGGACGTCGCGCCGTTGCGCGAGCTGGCGGCCCGGGCGCCGGGCCGCGTCCGCTTCGTCACCCGCTTCGTCGACGACGCCGAGATCCCGGCGATCTTCCGTCGCGCCGACCTCGTCGTTCTCCCCTACCTCGACGCCGAGCACTCCGGCGTCCTCTACACCGGCCTCGCCTTCGGCAAGCCGATGGTCCTCAGCGCCGTCGGCGGCTTCCCGGAGGTGGCGGACACGGGCGCCGCTCGCCTCGTGCCGCCGGGCGACACCGCTGCCCTTGCCGCGGCGATCGAGGGGCTGACGGGGGATGAGGCCGCCCGTGCCGAGCTGGCGGCCGCCGCGACCCGCGCCGCCGCCGGCCCCTTCTCCTGGGACGAGGCCGCGCGGCTGACGATGGACCTCTACCGCGAGCTTCTGGAGGCCCGCTCGTGACCGCCGCCTCGGCGATCCTTTTCTGGCTCAGCGCCGGCCTGCTTGTCTACACCCACCTTGGCTACCCGCTCCTGTTGGCCGTACTGGTGCGTGTGACCGGGCGAACCCGTGACCTTCGGTTTCGTAGACCGACGCTCAAACAGGAGGATCTCCCGACGGTCTCGCTGATCGTCCCCGCCTACGACGAGGAGGATGTGATCGCGGACAAAGTCGCCAATGCGCTCGCGCTCGACTACCCCCGCGACCGCCTCCAGCTCATCGTCGCCTCCGACGGCTCCGGCGACGCCACCGCCGAGCGCGCCCGCGCCGCCGGGGCCGGCCTCGTCCTCGAGCTGCCGCCCGGCGGCAAGGTCGCCGCCATCGCCGCCGCCGCCGCGCAGGCCGCCGGCGAGATCCTCGCCTTCTCCGACGCCAACAGCGTCTGGTCGCGCGACGCCCTGCGCCGCCTGGTCGTCCCCTTCGCCGACCCCGGTGTCGGCTACGTCTGCGGTCAGGTCCGCTTCCTCGACCCGGAGGGGGACAACCTCGAGGGGGCCTACTGGCGCTACGAGATGGCCGTGCGCGAAGCGGAGTCGGCGCTGGCCGGCGTCACCGCCGGCAACGGCGCGATCTACGCCGTGCGCCGCGACGCCTACATCTCCCTGCCCCCCTCCGGCAGCCACGACCTCAGCTTCCCCTTCCTGCTCGCCAAGCGCCGCCTGCGCTCGCTATACGAGCCGGGGGCCCGCGCCGAGGAGAAGATGGTGCCGACGATCGGGGGCGAGTTCGCCCGCAAACGGCGGATGATGGTCGGCCTCTGGGACATCGTCCTCGGCGAAGGGATGCTCTCGCCGCGCGGGTATCCGCCGCTGTATGCGCTCGAGGTCTTCTCCCATCGGCTGCTGCGCTACGCGAGCCCGCTGCTCCATCTCGTCGCCCTTCTCGCCAACGTCTTCCTTCTCGACGAGGGCTGGTTCTACGTCATGACCTTCGCCCTCCAGATCGCCTTCATCGCGGCCGCACTGCTCGGCCGCGCCGTGCCGATTGGTCCTTTCCGCATAGCCCGCTACTACTTACTGACCACCGCTTCGATCGCCGCCGGCCTCTGGGATCGCCTCCGCCACGGTGCGGGCGGTCGCTGGGAGAAGGCCGAGGGAACCCGGTGACGACTGTGACCGGCGCATATCGGCGTCCTCGGTCGCTCGCGTGCAGAGCGCGCCACGCTCCCTGCGTCCTTGATCTGCTTGGTCACACTCGCCACCGGAGCCATGCCGAGAATCTTTGACCTCCTCATAGCCACCATTGCTCTGATTGTCCTCTCGCCGCTCCTCCTGATCGCGGTGATCGCGATCAAGCTCACCAGCCCCGGCCCGGTGATCTACCGCCAGCGCCGCGTCGGCCTCGGCGGCCGCGAGTTCGAGATGTGGAAGCTGCGGACGATGGTTCGGGGCTCGGACCCGGTCGGCGTCGGCAAGGTCGTCTACCGTGACGACCCCCGCGTCACGGCCCCCGGCCGCTTCCTCCGTCGCACCTCCCTCGACGAGATCCCCAACCTGGTCAACGTGCTTCGCGGCGAGATGGCGATCGTCGGCCCTCGCCCGACGATCAAAGCCCAGGTCGACGCCTACACGCCCCGCCAAAGGCGCCGCCACGAGGTGCCACCCGGGATCACCGGCTGGGCCCAGGTTCAGGGCCGTGCCGGCATCCCCTGGGAGGAGCGGATCGAGCTCGACGTCTGGTACGTCGACCACCGCAGCCCCACCCTCGACCTCCGCATCCTCGCCAAAACGACGTGGTTGGTCCTAACCGGCCAAGGCCTCGCCCCAGATTGATGCCGACGGGACGATTTCGGTCTATATAGGACCGTTTTCGTCCCGTCGGCCTCCGGATAGGGTTCGCGGCGTGAGTGCCGACCGTCCCGCCGTCTCGCTACGTTCGTTCGAACCCAGCGATGCACCTGCCGTTCACCGCTGGTTCAACAACCCCGCGGCGACCGCTTCGCTGATGGAGCAGCGGGACGAGTTCACGCTCGAGCAGGCGGAAGCCTGGACGCGGCGGGCGATGGACGATGCCGGCGAGGATCGCAAGTTCGCGATCGTGGTCGAGGGCTACGAGGAGCCGGTCGGCTTCACCGCCCTCTATGGCCTCTTCCGCCAGACGGCGCCGGAGCTCGGCGCCTTGATCGGGGACGACGTGCGCGGCAAGGGAGTCGGCCGCCGCGCCGAGGCGCTGACGATCGCCAAAGCCTTCGACGAGTACGGCGCCCACCGCGTCTACGGTCGCATCCCCGCCCGCAACGAGGTGGCGAAGAAGGCCGTCGCCGGCCTCGGCTGGCAGCACGAGGGGACGATGCGCGCCCACCTCGCTCGCCGCGACGGCCCGCCGGACGACTGCGAGGTCTGGGGCGTGCTCCCCGACGAGTTCCGCGCCGCCGCCGCGGACCTGCTCGAGTGAGCGCCAGAGCCGAACTGATCGAGGACCGCGGCGAAGCCGCGGTCGATGAAGAGTTCTTCCGCTCGCATCCCTTCCTCGACGCCGAGGGCGTCACCCACACTCTGAAAGTCGAAACCGACCAAGGGGAGCTGTTCGCTCCCCTGCTCGTCCGCGAGATCGCCGGAACGTCTGAGCGCGACGCTGCTTCCCCTTACGGATACCCGGGGCTGGTTGGAGGGGAGGGGCAGGTGCACCCCCCACCGGACGCGCTCGCTCCACTCGCTTTGGGGAGTGTCCGTACGGGGGTGCACCTGCCCCTCGATCCCGCCGGTATCGACTTCTCCGAGACGGGCCTTGTCAGCATCTTTCTCCGGCACACGCTCGGGCCGTCGCTGTTGGCGAATGCGACGGAACGCAATGTGGTTCAGATTGCAGATCCCGAGCTGCCGCCGAAGAGCCGGCCGAGCGATCGGCGGCAGGTCCGCCGCAACCTCGAAGCGGGCTATGTGCTGGAGCTGGTGCCCGGAGCAGAAACGATCCCCGAGCAGCGCGCCGCCTTCTTCGCCGCCTATGAGCAGACCATGCGCCGCACCGGTGCCGCTGACCACTACTTCTTCGGCGCCGCCTACTTCGACCGCATCCTCGAAGCCGATCGCACCTGGCTAGCCCTCGCCACTGCCCCTGACGGTGGAGTCGCCGCCGCCTCGATCGCCGCCGTCAGCGACGGCTACCTCCACTACTACCTCAGCGGCAGCGCCGACTCGCACCTGCGCGACTCGCCGATGAAGAACGTCGTCGCCCGACTGGTCGACCATGCGACCGAGCTCGGCCTTCCACTCAACCTCGGCGGCGGCATCGCGGCCGGCGACGCCCTCGAGGAGTTCAAGCGGGGCTTCGCCAACCGCCGCGAGGCCTGGTTCACCTCGGAGCTCGTTTGCGACGAGGAGAAATACGCGTGGCTCAGCGCCGGCAGCGACGCCGACGGCTTCTTCCCCGCCTACCGCGCTTGAGCTTGGCTCAGGACGACGGTTCTTCCGGCGTCGACGGCGTCGGCCCGGTGAATTTGAAGGCGAAGACCGGCTCGCCGCCGTACTTGCCCCAGGTTTCCTTGCCGAAGGCGCGGATCGCGTCGAGGGTGATCGAGCCTTTGTATTCGGGGCAGCCGATCAGGTTGGTCCAAGTGGTGGCCGCCACCTGGTAGGGCATCGTCTTGTTCGGGAAGAGCAGCGTCGCCCCGTACATCGTGTCGTAGAGACCCTTCAGTTCCAGCTGCTCTTTTTCCGGCAGCCGCGGCGCGTACTGAATCGCCATCCGCCCGTGCTCCAGCGAGTGGACGTAGTCGATCGGCTTCGGTTCTTCGGAGTAGGCCCCGTCGGCCTGCTGGTAGGGAGGTTCGACGTGTTTGCCCGAGGTCGGCGGATTGGTCTTGTAGCTCGGCGTCGGCGAACTCTGCGGGATGTGTTCGTGTCCCTCGTCGTCGAGCTTCAACTCCAACTTGCAGCCGGCCTTCTTCGCCGCTTCCTTCAGGTCCGTCACCTCGACCGGCGGCGGCGGGATCCCTTCCCGTTCGTCGGGCGTGACCCCGTTCGTCGAGCCCATTTCGGTGTTGACGTTTATGTGGGCGTCGCCGTCGCTACCGCTACCGCCGCCACTGCCGCTGGCGACGACGAAGACGATCGCCGCGATCGCAAGCAGCACGGCCGTGCCGATCCCGTAGGCGAGCAGCATTCGTTTGCTGTCGCCGCGCGACGCGCGCTCTTCGGCTTCGATCCGTTCCTGCCGAAGCTTCTCTCGTTCCCTCTCTCCCTTGCCCATAAGCGCTCCTAAGACTATTCAGCTCGCTCGATTTCGGCTGCGTCCTCCCGCACGCGCTCCCAGGGTCGCGAGGCCTTCAGCGCCCCCAGCACCGCTCGCGTCGCCGGCGCCCGGTTGAGCGCGTAGAAGTGGATGCCCGGCGCCCCAGCGATCAGCAGCTCCGCGCACTGCTGCGCCGCGTAGGCGATCCCAAGCTCGAACTCCCGCTCCGGCTCGCCCCCCGCAGCCTCGAAGGCGGCTTCCAGCTGCGGTGGGATCGTCGCGTCGCAGAGCTTGCAGATCCTCTTCGTCTGCGCGAAGCCGGCAACCGGGATCACCCCCGCCAGGATCGGCACCTCGATCCCCTGCGCCCGCGCCTCCTTGACGAAGTCGAAGTAGACCTGGTTGTCGAAGAAGAGCTGGGTGATCAGGAACGTCGCCCCGGAGTCGACCTTCGTCCTCAGGTAGCGGAGATCCGTCTCCAGGTCCGGCGCCTCGGGATGCACCTCCGGGAAGCAGGCGCCGCCGATCCCGAAGCTCCAGCCGGCGGAGATGAAGGCGGCGAGCTCGGCGGCGCTGCCCAACCCGCCCTCGGGCTGGGCGAAGTCCTCCTGCCCCCGCGGCGGGTCGCCGCGCAGGGCGAAGACGTTCTCGATTCCCGCCGCCTCGATCCGGTCGAGCGTCGTCGCCAGCCCCTCGGTCGTCTCGCCGACGCAGCTGAGGTGGGCCATCGTCTCGAAGCCGAGGTCGTCCTTCAGGGCCGTGGTGATCTCGACCGTGCCGTCGCGGGTCGAGCCCCCGGCTCCATAGGTCACCGAGACGAAGTCGGGCTCCAGCTCGCGCAGCGCTCGCGCCGTCTCGTAGAGCTCTTGGGTCGCCTCCGGCGTCTTCGGCGGGAAGAACTCGATCGAGAAGGTCGGGCGCTGCTCAGCGATGATTTCGTCAATCCGCACTCGGTGAGGGTAGCCACCCGACTTGAGCTGAGGCTTTATGCGCGCTGGAAGAGGGCTTCGATCGGCAGCAGGAAGGTCAGCGAGACGACATCGCGAAGGAGGCGACGTAGCCCATCAGGCTGACGATCGCCACCACCGAGGCCAGCGGGCTGCCAGCGCTGAGTCCTCCGAGGCCTGCGGCGGCATCTTCGGAGACCTTATCCGCGGGTTTTGCGGGAAATCCGTCACCCGGCCCCTGGACAGGCCGAGGCAGGCGGCGTAAGTTCGTCCTGCGACTGAGAGAGACCGGTTCCGCACGGAAGCCGAAAGCGGAAGGCGGTCTCGAAGGTGACGCCACGAGCTTCTAAGCGCGAAGGCTACGCGCGAGGCAGGCAACGAGCGTCATCCTCGGTCGTTTTTTCGTTGATGGTTCTCGTCCGCGACGCCTTCTACCGTTGTGGCCGGCCTTGGAGCACCTGCCATCCAGGCCGGCGACCGGGGCGCACTCCTGGGAGCCGGGCGTCGTTGCGATCCCCGTGCAATGCGCGACGACTAGCCCGCCCGCTCCCTTCCTCCCGGCTCGTGGGAGGATCTTCCCGATGAGCAGCTCAGAGGTGCGTTACGAGCGCCGCTCCGCCGCGGCGGTGCTGACGATCGACCGGCCCGCGCGCCGCAACGCGGTCGATGCCGCGACGGCCTCCGGCCTGCGCCAGGGGCTGGAAGCCTTCGAGGCCGACGAGGGGGCGCGGGTGCTGGTCCTCACCGGCGCCGGCGGCGAGGCCTTCTGCGCCGGCGCCGACCTGAAGGCGATCGACCTCGACGTCGACGATCCGGCCGGACCGCTCGGCATCAGCCGCCTCACTCCCTCCAAGCCGACGATCGCGGCGATCGACGGGTGGTGCCTCGCCGGTGGTCTCGAGCTGGCGCTCTGGTGCGACCTGCGGATCGCCACCCCGCAGTCGGTCTTCGGCTGCTTCGAGCGCCGCTGGGGAGTGCCGCTGGTCGACGGCGGCACGCAGCGGCTGCCGCGGGTGGTCGGCATGGGACGCGCCCTGGAGCTGATCCTCACCGGTCGGCCGGTCGAGGCCGAGGAGGCGCAGCGGATCGGTCTCGTCAACGAGGTGACGGCACCTGGCGCTCACCTCGAGCGCTGCCTCGAACTGGCCGAGCGACTCGCTGCCTTCCCCCAGGAGACGATGCTGAGCGACCGCCGCGCCGCCCTTGAAGGCGCGGGACTGCAGCTCGCCGACGGGTTGGAGCTGGAGCGCCGACTCGGGCACGAGGTGCTCGGCGTCGCCGCGCGCGGGGCCGCCCGCTTCGCCGCCGGCGAGGGCCGCGGCGGCGAGGGCGTCTGAGCGAGCGTCTAGGGCTCGCCAGTCCGCATCTCGGCGGTTGCCACGGCGGCGCCGAAGTACGGCAGCACCGAGAGGTACATCAACTCCGGCAGGAGATCGACGAACCCATCGGTCTGATTTGCCGAGAGACGGCTGTGGAGGACGGCGAGGATTCCGGCGACCACCGCCTCGGCCGAGATCGCCGGCGCGCCTCCGTCGCTTTCTCCGCGGGCGAGGTCCATCGCCGTCGCGGCGCGCTCCATCGCCTCTGTCCTCTTCTCGATCGCGAGAGGCCCCGCCGCGTGCACTTCGACCAGCAGCGCCCGCCCCACGGCCGGTTGCCGATCGAGAAAGCGCAGCAGCCCCTTCAGCGCGCCACGCAGTTGCCCGCGCCACGTGGGCTCGCCCGCGGCCTCTTCGCGCATCGCCAACTCGACCCAGGCCGAGCCGGCGTCGAGCGCTTGCAGGTAACAGTCCTCCTTGTCCCTGAAGGTGTCGTAGAAAGCCTGTCGGCAGACGCCCGCCGCCGCGATCGCGTTCTCAACCGTGGCCTGCTCGTATCCGCGTGTTCCAACCGCTTTGAGCATCCCCAAAAGGATGAGTTGGTGCTGTCCGGTCAAAGTCCCCACCCGGTTCGAGTTGAATGAGAAAACGGTCTGTCTGCCTTCGGTACCTGAACGGTATCCGGTCGGGACAAGCGATAGCCGACAAGCCGGGTTAGATACTCTTTCGTTCGTGACTCAAAACTCGACACAGCGTCCACTTTTTGGTCGGCAACCCCTCTCGCCCGAGTTCGTCGCCCGCCATCGGCGTGTGCGGATCATCAACGGGCTGGCGCTCGAGGTCTCGGAGAAGGGCTACCGCGCGGTGACGATCGCCGACATCGTGAAGCGGGCGGGAATTGCCCGCAACACCTTCTATGCGAGCTTCCGCTCGAAGGAGGACTGCTTCTTGGCGGCGCAGGAATATGCCATGGCTTCTGCCCTCGAGCGGGTGGTCGCCGCCGCCGGCGAGATCGACGACTGGCCCCGGCGCGTAGAGGCGGGGCTGGCCGCGTTCCTCTCCTTCGTCGCCCGCGAGCCGGCGCTTTCGCGCACCTGCATGGTCGAGGCTCTGGCGGTCGGGCCCGCTTCGGTGCGGTACTGCGAGGAGTCGCTGCAGGCATTCGTTTCCCGCTTCCGTCTTGGACGCGATGTCTCGCCTCATGGGGATGAGTTGCCGGAGACGCTGGAGGAGGCCTTGATCGGCGGGGTCTTCTGGATCCTTCACCAGCGGTTGCTCGCCGAAGCGGAGCAGACCGAGGAGTTGCTCCCCGAGCTGGTCGAGTTCGCCCTGACTCCGTATCTCGGTGCCGATGCGGCGCGCGAGACGGCGAGAGCCCGGACGGGCGACGATCGGGAGAACCAGCCGCATGAGTAGGCGCGGGCGTCAAAAAACTGGCCAATTGGCCAGTTCTAGCTTCGCTCGTCTGGATCGGTATCGTCGGTTCCCTTGAGAGATCCAGTGAACCCCTCCGTCGAGTCTCCCGAATATCCTCCGGAGCTGTCCCGTCTTCCTCCTGGACGGCACGGTCTTCCGCGCGAGTTCGTCGCCCGCAACCAGTACGAGCGCCTGATCGCGGGGCTCGCCGAGGCCGTCGCCGAAAACGGCTACGCCGGCACCACGATCGCCCATATCACCCGCCATGCGGCCGTCTCGCGCCGCACCTTCTACGAGCACTTCAACAGCAAGGACGAGTGCTTCGTCGCCGCCTACGACACGGTGATGACCGAGTTGAACCGGCGCGTGGGCGAAGCCTTCGAGCAGGAGGACGAGTGGCCGCAGGCGATTCGGGCCGGCCTCGCGGCGATGCTCGACTTCCTCGCCGGCGAGCCGCATCTGGCGCGTCTCAGCATGGTCGAGGCGCTGGTCGCCGGGCCGGTCGTGGTCGAGCGCTACGACGCCGCGATCCAAGATCTCGTTCCCTACTTCGAAGCGGGCCGCAAAGGCCGGTCGCCCGAGGTCTTGGAAGGGCTCTCGCCCACCACCGAGGAGGCCCTGGTCGGCGGCATCGTCTCGTTGATCTCGCGCCGCATCTTCGCCGACCGCACAGCGGAGCTGCGGTCCCTGCTCCCCGACCTGGTCGAGTTCGCCCTCACGCCTTACCTGGGCAGCGCCGAGGCGGCGAAAGTCGCTCGGGCGGGGTAGCGCCGGAAGGGGCACCCTCCGTCGCAAAATCGGGAGGCTCCTCCGGGTGCCTTCCGGCCCTGATGCGGCCGGCTTTTCGCATAGCTGAACTTGTGGTCTTCTCTATGGAGTTATTCTGTTGAGACACGAACATATGTTCGTATGGAGATCGCCTGCGTCATCGACAAGCGCTTGGCGGCTCTCTCGCGTCCGGGTCGCGGCGGGGGGCCCCGGCCCGGACGCGTCGATCTTGCCGATCCCATGGCGATCGCGGAAGCGACCGAAGCGATGGCGCGAGCCCTGGAAGGGCTCGGCGCGGCGGTCGAGTCCGAGCAATCGGGGGAGGCCTTCTTCGCCGTCGACGGCCTGAGCGGCCTCTACGGCGGCGACTCCACCGGCGTGCTCGCCGCCGCGGGGCGAGCGGTGGGGGAGTCATGGGGGATCGGCACCGGCCGGACGCGTTTCGCTGCTTTCCTCGCCGCCGGCGATTGGCCGCGGCCGGCTCCGGTCACGGCGCTGCGGACGCGACTGGGGGTCCCGGAGCCAGAGGCCGAGGCGCTGATGGAGGCGCTCGAACGACTCGGGATCGAGACGCTCCGCGGTTTTTCCCGGATCTCCGCCGATCAGGTCGCCGACCGCTTCGGCCCGCTTGGCTTGCGAGCGCTGCGACTGTGCCGGGGCGAGGAGGAGCCGCTGCGGCCGCGGGTCCCGTGCGAGGAGTTGAGCGAGGAGATCGAGCTGCCGGAGGGGACGGCGGGCGGCCAGCTCGATCGGGCGCTGGAGCTGCTCGTCGACCGGCTGCTGGCGGCGCCGCAGCGGAAGGAGATGACGCTGCTCGGCCTGCGGCTCGGGGCAGTGCTCGTGGGCGGCGGCAGTTGGAGCGTCGAGCAGGGCCTGGGACGGCCGAGCGCTTCACCGCGGGTCCTCCGTAACGTCCTGACGCCGCACCTCGGGAAGCTGCCGGGCCCGGCAACCACGCTGCGCCTGCGGGCTGTCGGGCTCGGGCCGCCGGCGCGCGACCAGCTCGAGCTGGCGGTCGGCGGCTCGGAGCCGCGGCGGCGCCGGCTGCGGGCGGCGGTGCGCGAGGTCCGCGCCGCGCAGGGAACCGCGGCGCTGCTGAAGGTTCTGCCCGTCGACGTCGCCTCGCGCGTGCCGGAGCGCTGGGCGCTGCTCACTCCCTACCCGGAACTCTGATGCCCGGGGTCCGCCGTCTCTACGCCCCCCAACGGGTGGCGATCCGAACCGATCCCCGGGGCGCTCCGTTGCTGGTCGAGGGGACGACAGTCGAGGCCGTCCGCGAGGAGTGGCTGGTCGAGGACCGCTGGTGGACGCCGAAGCCGCTGCGCCGGCACTACTTCGAGCTGGCCCTGGCCGACGGCCGCGCCCTCACCGTCTTCCGCCGCGCCGGGACCCAGCGCTGGTACCGGCAGCGGGCCTGAGGCTTAGGGGGTTGGTTATTCATGTACGTCGAGCTGCACGCCCACTCCGCCTTCTCCTTCCTCGACGGTGCCTCGACCCCGATGGAGCTTGCCGCCGCCGCGGCCGCCAACGGCTATTCCGCCTTCGCCCTCACCGACCACGACGGCGTCTGGGGCTCGCTGGAGTTCGCCCACGCCTGTCGGGGGTTCGGCATCCGAGCGATCACCGGGACGGAGTTGACGGTGCGTCTCTGGCCCGCGGGTCCTGTCTCCGATCGGGGGCTCTCCCTACCGGGAGAGTCCTCCCGATCGTCGCCACCCGCGGGAGAGACCGCTCATCTGACTCTTCTCGTCGAAAGCGAGATCGGATACCGGAATTTGTGCAGATTGCTGACCGCTGCCCACGCGCACACGAGGGACGACACGCGGCGCCAGGCGATGCAGCCGTGGGCGACGCTGGAGCAGGTGGAGGAGCACGCGGAGGGCCTGATCTGCCTCTCCGGTTGTGCCCGGGACGGAGCTGTCGCCGGCGCCTTCGAACGTGGCGACACCGCGGGAGGGGAGCTGATCGCCCGCCGCCTCCTCGCCGCCTTCGGCCGCGAGCGCTTCCGGGTCGAGCTGCAGCGTCCCTACTGGCGCCGCGACCGCGCCCGCAACCGTTGGCTGGCGCTGCTGGCCGAGCGACTCGACGTCCCCTGCGTCGCCACCGGCAACGTCCACTCCCACGACCGCCGCCGGGCGCCGCTGCAGGACGCGCTGGTCGCGATCGGCCGCTGCGAGACGCTGGAGGAGTCAGAGCCCCGCCGCCGCGGCAACTCGACCGCCGCCCTCACCTCGCCGGGGGCGATGGCCGCCCGCCTCGCCGAATACCCCGAGGCGGTCGCCGAGACCGAGCGCGTCGCCGAGCGCCTGCGCTTCGACCTCACCGAGCAGCTCGGCTACCGCTACCCCGGCAGCGAGGACCCGAGCGCCGACGCCGAGCTCGCCGGCCTCTGCGCCCACCACCTGGAGGAGCGCTACAGCGGCAACGCGCGCCTGCTGGAGGCGCAGTGGCGAGTGGAGGAGGAGCTGGCGATCGTCCGCAAGCTCGGCCTCTCCGGCTTCTTCCTCCTCCACCGCGATCTGCTCGAGCTGGCGCGCGAGGTCGCCGCCGAGGTGCGTGGACCGGAGTCGGCGCGAAATGCGCTGCCGCCGGGAAGGGGGCGCGGCTCCAGCGTCAGCTCGATCGTCTGCTACCTGACCGGCCTCTCCCACGTCGATCCGGTCGAGGCCGACCTCTTCTCCGGCCGCTTCCTCAACGAGGAAACGACCTCGATGCCGGACATCGACCTCGACTTCCCGCGCGACATCCGCGAGGTCCTGATCCCGCGCGTGCACGAGCGCTATGGCACCGACCGCTCCGCTCTTGTCGCCGCCTTCCCGACCTACCGGCCGAAGGGCGCGATCCGCGACCTCGGCAAGGCGCTCGGCCTGCCGGCGGCGGAGATCGACCGGGTGGCGAAGACGGTCGGCTTCCACCAGAGCGCGGAGGAGATCGAGCGCGACCTGGTCGCTGCGCTCGGACCGCAGCGGGCGGCCGAGCCGCGCTGGCGGGCGCTGCTGCCGCTCGCCGCCGAGATCATGGGCCTGCCCCGCCACTCCTCCCAGCACCCGGGTGGGATGGTGATCTCGACCCGGCCGCTGATCGACGTCTGCCCGGTCGTGCCGGCGGCGATGGTGGGGCGGCAGACCGTTCAATGGGACAAGGATTCCTGCGCCGACGCCGGCTTCCTCAAGATCGACCTGCTGGGGCTGGGGATGCTCTCGGCGGTCGAGCGCTGCGTCGAGGAGATCGGACGGGCGCGCGGCGAGCGGCTCGACCTCTCGCGGATCCCGCTCGACGACGAGGGGGTCTTCGAATCGATCCGCGCCGCCGACACCACCGGCGTCTTCCAGATCGAGAGCCGGGCGCAGATGGGGATGCTGCCGCGCACCCGACCGCGCGACCTCGACGACCTGATCGTCCAGGTGGCGCTGGTGCGACCCGGCCCGATCCAGGGCGGCGCCGTACATCCCTACATCGAACGGCGCAAGCTCCGCCGCGAGAACCCCGATTACGAGATTCCCTACGAGCACCCGGTGCTGGAGCCGGTGCTGGAGGAGACGCTGGGGACGATCGTCTTCCAGGAGCAGGTGATCGAGTCGGTGATGGCGCTGGCCGGCTTCAGCTCCTCCGAGGCAGAGGGGCTGCGGCGGGCGATGAGCCGCAAGCGCTCCGAGGAGGCAGTCGCCGAGCATCGCCAGCGCTTCCTCGCCGGGGCCGCAGCCAACGGCGTCTGCGAGGAGGTGGCAGAACGGGTCTGGTCGCAGATCCAGGGCTTCTCGGGCTACGGCTTCCCGAAGGCGCACTCGGCCTCCTTCGGCCTGCTCGCCTACCAGTCGGCCTGGCTTCGCGTCCATTACGGCCCCGAGTTCCTCTGCTCGCTGCTGAACGAGCAGCCGATGGGCTTCTACCCGCCCGACTCGCTGGTCCACGAGGCGCAGCGCCGTGGGATCAGGGTGGCGCCGGTCGACGCCAACCGCAGCAAGGTGCTTTGCCACGTCGAATCCCCCCGCGAGGAAGAGGAGGTGCGGGGCGGGCTGCAGGTGCGGGTCGGCCTCGGCTATGTGAAGGGGGTGAAGAAGGAGGAGATGGAGGCGCTGGTCGCCGAGCGCGGCCGCAGCGGTCCTTATGAGGGGATCGCCGAACTTGCTTCCCGCTCGGGGGCCGGCCTCCCGAGCCTGGAAAGGCTCGCCTGGGCGGGAGCGCTCGACGGCATCCCCGTCGGCTCGGAGGGCGAGCGGCGCGAGGCGCTGTGGCGGGTAGGGGTGACCGGCGCCGGTCGCGTCGCCGGCGCCGACACCCAGTTGGCGCTGCCGATGGAGCCGCCGCAGCCGCCCGAGCTGGAGCCGCTGGGGGAGTGGGGGAAGCTGATCGCCGACTACCGCTCGACCGGGATGTCCGTCGACGAGCATCCGATGAAGCTCTTGCGGTCGTCCCTGGATCCCAAGATCTCCCGCACCTCCGATCTGGAGCGGATCGACCACGGCTCCACCGTCGAGGTGGCCGGCATGGTCACCGCCCGCCAGCGCCCCGAGACCGCCAACGGCGTCACCTTCGTCCTGCTCGAGGACGAGCGCGGCCAGGTCAATCTCGTCGTCCCGCCCCCCGTCTACGAGCGTCACCGCCCCCTCGTCCGCACGGCGCCCCTGATCCGCGCCCTTGGCCGCCTCGAGCGCCGCGAAGGCACGATCAACGTGGTCGTCAGCGAGCTTGTGCCGCTGGAGCACGACGATCCGACGCCGCAGCGGTCGAAGCCCGAGGGACGTCGCGAGCCCCGCGAGCTGGCGGTCAGCGAGCTACGGACCGTCGTCCCCGCCGGCCACCGCTTCGGCCGCCGTGGGTGAGCCATCGGGCCGCTTCGCCCAGAGAGTCGAGTGCAGTCGTTCCAGGCAGCTCTCGATCAGGTGCCCGTCTCCCTCCGACCGCCACCCGTTGCTCGTTCCCTCCACGATCGCGTCGACCAAGGTGGTCACCTTGCCCCGCGCTCGCCCGTCCACCTGCGGCAGGGGACCTTTGCGACTGAGGACGACGCCGTCGGGCGCGACGCTGGCCCACACCGTGTCTGACTCCTCGTCCATGGCCTCCGCGTCGATCTCGAAGCCGAGGCTCTTGCCCCCGTGCTCCGGCAGAGCGACGAGAGGCAGGGCCGTCCGCAGCACGCCACCGACTTCCTGCGGGGAAAGCCCCGTCGTCCCCTTCGGCACGACATGCCGGCGCCGCCAACGCCCGATCCCGGCGATCAGTGCCATTGCTCGCCGCGCTTTGTTCGTCAGCGAATAGCTGCGTCTCCTTCCCCCGCCCACCGACTCGTGGAAGAACCCCCCGATCGTCAACAGACCGGCCCGGCGGTTGACCTGGTGGTAGCTCAAGCCGTGTTCGACCCGCGACAGCTCCGTCGGCGATTTCGAGCCCAGGTTGAGCTGCTCGATCAACCCCGACTCCCAGAGGTCGGCCAGCATCCCCAGCGAGCTCCAGGCGTGCGCGTCGATTTCCCCGTTGGGGAGACGGGTGAGAGAGGCGTCCGCGTAGGTGTCGATCAGCTCGAAGAGCTCGCGCCCTTTGGGCTCGGTGAGGCTGTGGACCACCTTCGACGGCACCCCCGGCTCCTCGTGTCGATCGAGGATCGTGAGCTCCGCCAGTTTGCCGGTGTACCTGTAAACGGTCCGGGGGGTGTAGCCGGGAACCCGTTCGGTCAGCTCCTTCGTCCGCAACGGCCCGTCCCCGAGCGCCATCAGGATGTCGCCGCTTGCGCCGGCGCTGAGAAGGCGCAACACATCTGGCGTCGTCAGCTCGAAGTCCCCGCCCAAAGTTGGGCGAGCTTAGATCCCACAGGTGGCAATTCTTCCCTGGAGCGAGTGACATTCTCTGCAAGACACGGGTGTCTCCCGGCGGCTGCCGGTTCGACCATTGGGTGTGACGGGATCCTCACAGCACCGAGCCCGAGGATGGCTATGCTCGGTGTCCCGACCGCGCCCCCGGCCCCCGGCACGTGGAGCCCGCCTTCGGCGCTTCGGCCCGCCGGGCCATGTCGACAGACCAAACGGGCGATGAATTTCCATCAGTCCCGGAGGCTCGACCTGCATGAACACAACTGAGAACGACAAGACCCGCTGGCTTGCCCTCTACGTCCTCTGCGCGGGGATGCTGATGATCGTGCTCGACGCGACGATCGTCAACGTCGCCCTGCCCTCGATCCAGGACAGCCTCGACTTCTCCCAGAGCAACCTCGCCTGGGTCGTCAACGCCTACATGATCCCCTTCGGCGGCCTGCTGTTGCTGGCGGGGCGGATGGGAGACCTGCTCGGCCAGCGCCGCGTCTTCCTTATCGGCCTGGCGATCTTCACCGTCTCCTCGCTCGTCTGCGCCGCCTCGGTCTCGCAGGAGATGCTGGTCGGCGCCCGCTTCGTCCAGGGGATCGGCGGCGCCCTCGCCTCGGCCGTGATCCTGGGGATGATCGTGACGATGTTCCCCGAGCCCGGCGCGCAGGCGAAGGCGATCGGCGTCTACGGCTTCGTCGCCTCTGCCGGCGGCTCGATCGGCCTTCTCCTCGGCGGCGTCCTCACCGACGCGATCAGCTGGCACTGGATCTTCCTCATCAACCTGCCGATCGGGATCGCCACCGCCTACCTGGCCAGACGCCTGGTCGCCGACCCGAAGGGGATCGGCCTCAGCGCGGGCGCCGACTTCCCCGGCGCCGCCCTGATCACCGCCTCGCTGATGCTCGGCGTCTTCACGATCCTGCGAATCGAAGCCTGGGGCTGGAACGACACCCGCATCTTCGTCCTCGGGGCGATCAGCCTGGCGCTGTTGGCGATCTTCGTCCATCGCCAGGCGACGATCGCCAACCCGCTGATGCCGCTGCGCCTGTTTCGCTCGCGCAACGTCGCCGGCGCCAACGTCCTGCAGGCGCTGCTGGTCGCCGGCATGTTCGGGATGTTCTTCCTCGGCGCCCTCTACCTGCAGCGGGTGCTCGGCTACAGCCCGCTCGAGGTCGGCCTTGCCTTTCTCCCGACCACGCTGGTGATGGGAACCCTCTCGCTCGGCTTCTCGGAAAGGCTGATCATGCGCTTCGGTCCGCGCACGACCCTGATCCCGGGCGTCTGCATGGTCGTCGTCGCGCTGCTCCTCTTCGCCCGCACGCCGGTCGACGCCAACTACCTGACCGACCTGCTGCCGCCCTTTTTGCTGATCGGCGTCGGCGTCGGCACCTCGTTTCCGGCGCTCATGACCCTGGCGATGTCGGGGGCGACCCCGGAGGACGCGGGCCTTGCGTCCGGCTTCGTCAACACCAGCATGCAGGTGGGTGGCGCGATCGGCCTGGCGGTGCTGGCGACCCTCTCGGGGGAGCGCACCCAGGCCTTGCTCGACGACGGGCACAGCCTCGAGGCGGCGCTCACCTCCGGCTACCACGTCGCCTACCTCGTCGGCGCGGTCCTGGCGGCGATCGCGGTGGCGATCGCGGTCTTCGTGCTGCGGGCGCCACCGCCCGAGGCGATGCCGGCACATCAGGAAGGGTCCGAGCCGGAGCCGGCCTTCTCCGAGGTCGCCTAGCTCGCTTTCAGTGACGCCGACTCGAGCACGCCAAGCAACTGCGTCACCCGGCAGAGCAGCCGGTCGGGTCGGGTCTCTGCGCCGTGCCCATGGCTTAAGTCTGCCTGATCCCAGGGGCTAAGATCGATCGATGCCGCGGGAGAAGAAGCCGGTCAACTGGCGCGCCTGGCTCGTCGGCACCCTCATCGCGCTGGTCCTGGTCGTCGCCCTGCAGAACTCGCAGCAGGTCAGCTTCGAAGTCCTCTTCGCCAGCTTCGACGCCCCGTTGATCGTGATCATCCTGCTGGCGGCGGCGATCGGCGCCCTGATCGGCTATGTGGCACCTCTGGTACGTCGCCATCGCCGCGAGGAGAAGCAGCACAACCCTTGATCTTTTAAGCTTCTCTGTGCAATGGGGGAAATGCAGCAACGGAGAGGGAGATGAGCGTTCTTCAAAAGGAGATTCCGCAGGACTGGTACGCGACGGCGTTCGACGGGATGTCGGCCGAGATGGCCTGGACCGAGCGGACCGGGTCGGAAATCGACCGGGCGCTGACGATGCTGCGGCCCGAGGGCGGCGAGCGCATCCTCGACCTCGCCTGCGGCACCGGCCGCCACTCGCTGGAGCTGGTCCGTCGCGGCTTCTCCGTCGTCGGCGTCGAGATCGGTGGGGAACTGGTGGAGATCGCCAACAAGGACGCCGCGGAGCAGGGCCTCGAAGCCGAGTTCGTCCAGGGCGATCTGCGCGAGCTCGACTACGACGGCGAGTTCGACATCGTCCTCAACCTCAACGACGGCGCCGTCGGCTACTTCGAGACCGACGAGGAGAACCGCCGCACCTTTGAGGTCATCTCCCGCGCTCTAAAGCCCGGCGGCCAGAACCTGATCCAGGTGCCCAACGTCCTCTACGCGCGCTCCCACCTCCCCCAACGCTCCTGGATCCCCAGCTCGACCATGATCGAACTCGTCGAGCACCGCTGGAACAAGAAGGACCGCTACATGGAAGGCGCGATGATCCCGCTCAAGTTCGGCGAGGTCCTCGAGGGCCTGGACAAACGGATCGAATTCCGCCAGCGCCTCTACGCGGTGGACGAGCTGCGCGAGATCTACGCCTCGGTCGGGATGACCCTCGAGCGGGTCTTCCACGGCAACGGCCGACCCAAGGAACCGACCGACTCCCAATTCGAGATCTTCGCCGCCGCTAGAAAGGGCTAGGCGTCCACAGCGCCCCGTAGAGGCCCTCGACGCAGTCGGCGATCAGTTGCTCGTCCTCGCCGACCAGCACCTTCTCGGGCTTGTCGTCGAGGATCGTTGGAATCCATGCCCCGACTTCTCCGCGGGCCCAGGCGTCGACGTCGTCGACGGGGTCGGTGCAGCTGCGTACGACGCCGTTCTCCTCGACTTCCGCCCAGACGAGCTCGCCATCGCCGCCACGGGAACCCTTCCCCGTCACGCACAGTTTCAGGCACTTCCCGGCATGCTCGGGAATGGCCACGAGAGGCAGCGCCGCCTGCAAAGCCGTCGCCAGCTCCGGCGCGGTCATCCCTTCCTCTTCCTCGGCGGCGACGTGGTGGTGGCGCCAGCGCGCGATGCCGACGATCAGCCCCATCGCCTTGCGCGTCTTCTCGGTCAGCGCATAGCAGCGCCGCCGGCCCGTACCCTGCCACTCGCGGACCAGGCCGGCCGTCTTGAAGAGCCCGGCCCGGCGATTCACCTGGTGATAACTGAGGCCGTGCGGGCCCCGCGCCAGCTCGGTCGGGGACTTGGCTTCGCAGCTCAGCTCCTCCACCATCCCCGCCTCCCAGAGGTCGGCCAGGAGTCCCAGCGCCGCCCAGGCATGAACGTCGATGCGCCCGTCCGGCAACCGCGTCGTCGAGGCGTCGGCGAAGCGGTTGACGAGTTCAAAGAGCTCGCTCCCGCATGGATCGGTGAGGGTGTGCACGACCTTCGACGGCACCCCGGGCTCCTCTTCCCGCTCGATCACTTCGAGCTCCGCCAGCTTGCCGGCGTAGCGATAGATCGTCCGCGGCGCGTAACCGGGGACCCGCTCCGTCAGGTTCTTGGTTCGCAGCGGGCCTTCGCCGAGAGCCATCAGGATCGCTCCCGTCGCGCCGGCGCTCAACAGGCGCAGGATCTCGGCGATCGAGGCGCCGGCGACACAGGCGCCGTCCTCCTGCGCAGGTCGCGCCTGGATATCTGAAAAGCCAGTCGTCATCGTCTGCTCCCGCCTGAAGTTGCCGTCGACCGGTGTCTAGCTTGGTACCCCTGCGATCCCACTTCGAATCAGAGGAGCCAGGAGCAGTCGGGCTTCCCCTGCGCGGGGTGCGGCCCGGGGCGGCAGCCGCGGGCGACCGGCCAACGCGATTCTGCGCTCAGGCAGCGTCGAAAACGAAGGGCTGGAAGATCTCCCGCGAGGGGATCCCGATCACCTCGCCCTGGAATCGCTTCCTGGTCCCGTACACCAGCCAGGTGGTGTCGATTTCGCCGATCTCGAGGTCGAGCCGCAGCTCGTCGGGGTGCTTCTCGAGGTGCTCGAGATGGGTGAGGCCGGCCTCGTAGCGGCCGGCGAGGAGCTCTTCGGCGACGATCGGCTTCGACTGGACGTCGACGATCTCCTCCCAGTCGTCGCGGTCGATGTAGCCGGCGGTCGCCGGGACCAGGCCGAGGCTCCGGGGCCTCTCGACGTCGCGACGGCTCAGGACCGCAAGCGCCTTCGTCGGATAGATGAAGGTGTCGACGACGAAGATCTCTCTCCAGTAGTGCTCGGTCACCTCGTGGACCTTGGGATGGGCGCTGCACTGGACCAGGAAGGCGTTCTCCCGCCCCCGAATCCGCTCCAAGCCGTCCATGAAGTCCCCGATGAACCCGATCTCGAAGTCGTCGACTCCCTGGAATGCCATGTAATTGCGGACGGCCCGCTCGTGGCACGTCCCCTCCGGCCCGAGCGTCACGATCTCGGCGGCCCCGCCTCGCTCCTCCGTCGATTTCATAACTCAAGGTTAGACGACCGATCAAGGCCACCGACTGCCTAGATAGGCACATTCCTTGACACGAGCGGAGAGGTAATCTAATTTCGAAGCTCTGGCGCGCAAGGGAACGCGCGTCCGGAGCCTGAATGAAGGGACCGGAGGGGAAAGAACGTGAGGGCGTTGGATCGAGCGACCCGAGGTGCGGTCGTCGTTCGCTCTGCGCCCATGCGCCATGCGCGCCAGCGTTCCGCGGCCAGTTGCGCCGACTTTCGGCGTCAGCACTGTCAATCAACAGGGAGGATTAGATGCTCTCGCGAGTACACAACAAGCTCGGCACGGCTGGCCTGGTCGTGGCGATCGTGGCGCTGGTCGCCGCGTTGACCGGCGCGGCCTTCGCCGCCGGCGGTCTCACCAAGCAGCAGGAAAAGCAGGTCAAGAAGATCGCCAAGAAGTTCGCCGGCAAAAACGGCAAAAACGGCGCGCAGGGACCGGCCGGACCACAGGGTCCGAAGGGAGACACCGGTGCCAAGGGAGACACCGGCCCCGCAGGCGCGCCGGGCAAAGACGGCGAAGACGGCGCACCTGGAGCGCCGGGCGAAGCCGGCATCTGCAGCGAAACGAACCCTGTTTGCGAACTGGCGTCAGGAGCGACGCTCGTGGGAGCGTGGGGGACCTCCGGTGGCCAGGGGGCGTCGGCCAATGACATCTCTTTGGTCCCGATCTCCTTCAATCAGCGGATTTCGCCGGCGCCGGACGCCGCCTACGAATTCTTCCCGGGCTTCGGCCTCAAGCTGGTCGACGGAAAATTCGTCGTCTACGGTCCCTTCCCAGAACCTGTTTCTGCGGAAGAGGAACAGAAAGATGCCGAAGCGTTCGAAAAAGACTGCCCCGGAAGCGCGAGCGAACCCGAAGCCGCCCGCGGGGTTCTCTGTATCTACGAAGGCACGCCGGAAGGCAACCCCGAAAGGCCGGGAGTTCTGGCCCCGGGTCCCTTGTACGAAGCAGCCAATGAATATGGCATGGTCGTTCCCTTCAGGGTCGGCAGCAACCAGGCAGCTCGCGGCAGCTGGGCGGTCACCGCTCCGTAGCGATACCCGTTCAAAGAATCCAAGAAAGGGGCCGCGAGAGCGGCCCCTTTCTTGTCGGCGTTCCCCGACGCTGGTCGCAGATAGTTTAGGATGCTCGCTTTAATCAGCTTCTCAAGGGGAAATATCGTGAGCAAGGGAGTCGGTGGATCGATCTTCGGGGCATTCGCGGTGCTGTTGCTGCTGATCGCGCAGGGGTGTGGCGGCGGCGAGGCCTCCCTGACCAAGGGGGAATTCATCAAACAGGGGAACAAGATCTGCGTCGAAGGGGAAAAGGAACGCTTCGCCGCGGTCGTCCGGGCCACCAAGAAGTCGGGGCTCAAGGCTGGGGAACAGGGATCTGCCTCGCAAAACGAGGAGATCATCCTGGCGGTCCTGAAGCCCTATGAAGCAATGACGAGCGAGCTCGCCGACCTGAAGGCGCCCAAG
This sequence comes from Solirubrobacterales bacterium, assembly GCA_044868125.1. GTDB lineage: Bacteria > Actinomycetota > Thermoleophilia > Solirubrobacterales > 70-9 > VAYN01. The sequence continues at coordinate 10,091 of JBIOWB010000072.1, read as the reverse complement.
GGCGACGAGGAGAAGGTCGAAGCCATCGTCGACGCGATGGAGGAAAGCGCCGACGACGTCAGGGCCGATCCCGGCAAAGCGACGACCAGCAGCGCGCCCTTCGAAAAAGCCAACGAGCTGGCGCAGGAGTATGGCCTGATCGAATGCGTCGTCTAGTTGCCGCGAAGCTGGACCCGGCGGTTCGACATGCGGTCGGTTGGAGGGCTTCAGCCTTCCAACCGGCGTAGGGCCTCCTCGAAGTCCTCGGCTTGAGCTTCGATCAGGCGGGCGGCGATCTCGATTTCCCAGAACTTGGCGCCGGCGATCCAGGCGCGGCCGAGGTAGTTCCAGGCCGCGATCGTCGCGCCGACCGTGAGGTTGAGCGCCTCGGCGCAGCCTTCCATCAGCTCCTGGAATTCGTCCTGCATGTCGACGATGACGGATGTCGGGTCCGTCTTCCCCAGCTTCGTCCCGGCCATCACCCTGTGGCCGGTCTTGACCCCGAAGAACCAGGCGTTGTGGAGGTGGAGCTCCATCTCGGCGACCTGTCGGCCGTCCAGCTCCAACGCCTCGGCGCTCTCTTCCGCGAGAGGCTTCAGGTCCTTTTCCTTTGCGGTGAGAACCGCCGTCGGCAAGCTGTCGTTGCCCGAGAACATCTCCGCCAGTCTAGATCGATCCTATTAGTGCGGCGCTCCTATGTGTACTAGGCGGTTGTCTAAAGCGCAACCGGATGGCGAGCGACGAACTTGCGAGGATCGACCCAGGCGCGATGCCAGCGCGGCCCCGAGGTCCCCGCCGGGTTTCCCCTCGTGTCGAAGCGCAGGCCCGCTACGACCATGAAGACGTGCTGGGGGTTGGCGTAGACGGTGACCCATTTGCCGGCGCCGGCCTCGCCCCAGCCCTCGAGCTGTCCCGAGACCATCGTCACCTCGAGCAGTCCCGCGCCGTGGAGGGCGTAGCTCACCGCGCCGGAGCAGTCGTAGCCGCGGCTGGACCAGGTGCGGTGTCCGCCGCCCCACAGGTACGGGCGGTGCCGAATCCGGTTTGCCGCGGCGATCACGCGCTTCACGACCGTCGGAGCGTTGGGTGGGGCGATCGCTCGTCCCCGGACCAGGCTGGCGCCGCAGTCGGTCGCGGTCCTGGTCGCTCCCTCCGGCACCGGCAGGCAGCCGGCGCCCCATGGCACATCGGCGGCCGCCGCTCTCGGCGCCCCCGCCAACGGCACCAGGGCAAAGAGAAGGGCGGCCATATGGCCGCCCTTCTCGAGTCTCCGTCGTCTCAAGGGCTGTTCCCTGGACGCCCGGGGCTCACTTTCCGGTGCAGGTCCGGACGATGCCGGCCGAGACCTTGGTCCCGTCGGCGAACTTCGCGGTTGCGTGGGCCTGCAGCTTGCCGTCCGGGCATTTCGCCAGCAGGACCTTTTTCTTGTTGCCGACCTGGAGGCTGAACGACTTCACCGAGCCGCTGCCGCCGGCGATCTTCGGGACCGAGGCGACCGACAACAGGCCGTAGCGGCCTTTGTGGATTTTTTTGATCTTCACCGTGGTCACGATCGCGGCCGGGGTCGGGACCGTGATGTAGGCGTGGATGAAGAGCGTGGTCTTGCCGCCGGAGGTGCCGCCGTTGAACACGAGCAGCTTCGAGTTGACCGGAATCGGGCTCTGTTCCGGGAACTGGATCTCGACGCTGGTCGTCCCGGCGCCGATGATCGCGCTCTTGCAGACTTTTTCGGCCGCCTTGGTGTCGCGCGACTGCAGCTGGCCGGACTTGCAGACCGGCACGCCCTTGGTGTCGATCGTCCCGTTCTTGTCGGTTTCGACTTCGACGGTTTTCAGCGCCGGCGGATGGGTGCCGTCTTTGGTTTGGATCTTGCCGCTCGCCGTAAGGACGATATTGGCCATCTTCTTCTTCGGCAGGGCCGTCGGGCTGAAGCCGCCGTTGAAGGTGAATTTGATGTTCCCTGCTTCGGCCGTGACCGGTTTTTCGCCTGCGGCGCTGGCGATGCCCGCGACGCTGACCGCGATCAGACCGACGAGGGCCATCGTCGACATCAGGTACTTACGCATATCCCTTATCTTCTCCTTTGCGGCTGCCCGTCGTCGGGGCCGATGCCGTTGGAAGCTGCTTTTGAACTCCTGTCCAGCGGGTCAAACTACCACTCGACCCCGGTTCGTAAACCCGTCCGTTCGGGAAAAGGAGCGGCATCTTGCAAGCACTCGGCGGTGCGTCTAGGAATGCTGCGCCGACAGACGCGCCCGCTCTCGCTCGGCGGCGGCCCCCTCGGCTCCGAGAAAGGGCAGGGCGATCCAGAACATCAGGTCGGGGAGACGGCTCGGCAGTCGGGCCACCGCCCCGTGGAGAATCTCGCTGCAGAGGAGCTCGTGGATCCCGCCGGCGATCGCCAGCGAGGTGATCCCGGGCAGCTCGACGGAGGTCTCCGAGCGCCCCGCCTCGATGAAGGCGGTGAACTGCCGCAACGCCGCATCGCGGCGGGCCATCGCCTTGGGCCCGGCCGCGAGCACCTCGACGATCGCGAACCGGGCCTCGTCCGGATGCTCGGACAGATGCTTCAGCAGCTCCTCCAGCGCAGCTCCCGCCCGCTCCGACCAGGGCCCGCCCGACTGCGCTTCGAAGGCATTGGTCGCATCTTCGTGGAGGTTGCCGAGCAAGACGTCGTATGCCGCGAGGAAGCAGTCCTCCTTGCTCTCGAAGAGCTCGTAGAACGTCTTCCGCGACACCCCCGCCACCCCGATCACGTCGACCACCCGGGTCTCGGGATAGCCGCGCTGGGAGACCACCTCGATCATCGCCCGGTGAATGCGGTTGCGCTGGGACGCGGTCACCGTCTCCCTCGGCAAGCTGTGCCTTCCCCGTGGCAGCCGCTCCGTCAACTTGGCAGAGCGTCTAGTGGAAGCCACCAGACAGACTGTAGAGAGCGCCGCGACCGCTGTGGGGATCCTTTCTGAATTCTTGCCTGGGGATTCCTCGGCAGGATCAGTCCTGCAGCCAGATCACCTGCTCACGATCCGGTCCGACGCCGACGAGGCGAATCGGGACGCCGACGAGCTCGGCGATGAAGTCGAGGTAGTCGCGGGCCTCCCGGGGCAGATCGGCGGCGGCGCGGCACGAGGCGAGATCGAGGTCGAAGCCCGGCAGCTCTTGGTACTCCGGCTCGGCGGAGTGGAGGATCGACTGGTGGTAGGGGAAGGTGTCGAGGATCGCCCCCTCCTTCGAGCGGTAGCGGACGGCGACGCGAAGCGGGCCGATGCCGCTGAGGACGTCCAACTTGGTGATAGCCAGCGCGTCCATGCGGTTGAGGCGGACGGCGTAGCGGAGCGCGACCAGGTCCATCCAGCCGCAGCGGCGGCGGCGGCCGGTGGTGGTGCCGAACTCACGCCCGCGCTGCAGCATCTGCTCGCCGACCTCGTCGAAGAGCTCGGTCGGGAACGGCCCGGCGCCGACCCGCGTCGCGTAGGCCTTGGCGATCCCCCAGACCTCGTCGATGTCCCTCGGGCCGATCCCAGCGCCGACGCAGGCCTCGCCGGCGATCGGGTTCGAGGAGGTGACGAAGGGATAGGTGCCGTGGTCGAGGTCGAGCAGCGTCGCCTGGGCCCCCTCGAAGATCACCGTCTCGCCCCCGTCCAGCGCCTCCCAGCAGAGCCGGGCGGTATCGGCGATGTGGGGCTCCAGCCGATGGCCGAAGCTGACGTGTTCCTCGACCATCGTGTGCAAGTCGAGGCGGGGGTCGGGCACCTGGGCCGTCTCGTCGATCGGCTTCGCGTCCTCGCCCGCCTCCTTCAACTGCTTGCGCCGCTGCACCGAGAGTTCGCGCAGTGCCTGCTGCTTGGGCTCCAGCGCTGCGCGGATCTTCGTCCGCAGGATCTTCTCGTCGAGCAGGTCCTGGACGCGGATGCCGAGCCGCAGCGCCTTGTCGGCGTAGCAGGGGCCGATCCCGCGCCGGGTCGTTCCGATCGAGTTCTTCCCCAGCTTCGTCTCGCCGGCCGAGTCGAGCAGCACGTGGTAGGGCATGATCAGGTGGGCGTTGGCGGAGAGGCGCAGGTTGCTGACGCTGACCCCGGCGCGCTTGAGGTCGTCGATCTCGCGTAGAAGGACCCGCGGGTCGACCACGACGCCGTTGCCGATCACGCAGGTCTTCTCCTCGTGGAGGATGCCCGAGGGGATCAGGTGGAACTTGAACTCCTCGCCGCCGCGGACGATCGTGTGGCCGGCGTTGTTGCCGCCCTGGAAGCGGACGATCGTGGTAGCCCGCTCGGCGAGCAGGTCGACGACCTTGCCCTTGCCCTCGTCGCCCCACTGGGCTCCGACTATGACCACGCCAGGCATGCGGCGGGGATTCTGACGGGTTCAGTCGGCGGCGCGAGCCCGGTAGCGGCGATCGGAGCCGAACAGCGGCAGCGGGTCGCCGCAGATCTCGATCAGGCGCGAGACCGTGCGGCGCCCGATCTGGTCCTCCAGCTGCTTCTGTCCCTTGTCGACGTCGCCCGCGGCGTTGCTCGTCACCAGCATCGGCCGTTGGTTCTCGTAGCGCTCGTTGACCACCGCGTAGAGCTGCTCGACGACCCAGTCGGTGTGGCGCTCGGAGCCGAGGTCGTCGATGTAGAGGAGGTCGACCGAGGTGACCCGCTCGAAGAACTGGCCGTAGGCGTTCGCGTTCTCGGCTTCCTGGTAAGTCTGGCGAATCCTGGTCAGCAGCTTCGGGGTGAAGTAGATGCCCACCGACTTGCCGACCTTCAGCGCGGCGCCGGCGATCAGCATGCCCAGGGTCGTCTTACCGGTTCCCGTGTCGCCCATGAACCAGACGCCGCGGCCCGCGTCGATGTTCGCGTCGAGGTTCTCGACGTAGTCGCGCGCCGCCGTAACGACGTGGCGGGTGGTCATGTCCCGCGCCATGTCCGCGACCGGCGGGCGATCGAAGGAAACGCCGCGGTAGCGCGCCGGGATCGCCGAGGCGACGCCGCGGCTGCGACCCCTGTTCAGCCGCTCCGCTCGACAATGGCAGGGCCGCGCGACGTCTTCGGGCCCGAGTATCCAGCCCGAGCCGTCGCAGACGCCCAGCGGGCAGACCTGGTCGCGAAAGGGCTCGGAGCGGGCGATCGCGGCCATCAGAAGTCAGGGCCTGCCGCGGCGGCACCCTCGAAGCCGGGGTCTTCCCCCGCCGGCTGTTCGATCGGCGGCTCTTGGTGGGCGTGGTCGGCGAATTTCGGGAAGCGGTCGAGGAAGACCAGCTTCCTGGTCCCGATCGGGCCGTTCCTGTGCTTGGCGACGATCAGGTCGGCGAGGCCGTCGGGCTCCTCGTCGGGGTCGCGGTAGTAATCCTCGCGATAGAGGAAGGCGACGACGTCGGCGTCCTGCTCGATCTGTCCCGACTCGCGCAGGTCGGAGAGCTGCGGCTTCGGCGGCGTTCGCTGCTCGGGCGCCCGCGAGAGCTGCGAGATCGCCACCACCGGCACCTCCAGCTCGCGGGCGAGGATCTTCAGCCCGCGGCTGATCTGGCCCACCTGCTCGACTCGGTTGGCTCGGTGGTCGTCCGAGCGCATCAGCTGGATGTAGTCGAGGACGATCAGGCCGAGGCCGCCGCGCTCCTGTTCCTGGGCATGCAACCGCCGCGCCTTCGCCCGCAGGTCGAGGATGCCGAGGTCGGAGGAGTCGTCGAACCAGAGCGGCGCCTCCTCGAGCTCGTTGCAGGCGCGCACCACCTTCGGCCAGTCGCGCTGGGAGACCTGGCCCTTGCGCAGCTTGTCGCCGGAGATCCGCGCCCGGCAGGCGATGAAGCGCTGGGCGAGCTCGACCTCGGACATCTCGAGCGAGAAGAAGGCGACCGGCGTCTGTTTCTTGACCGCGACGTTTTCGGCGATGTTGGCGACCAGCGCGCTCTTGCCCATCGCCGGGCGAGCGGCGACGATGATCAGGTTGCCGGGCTGAAAGCCGCCGGTGATCGCATCGACGTCGCGGAAGCCGGAGGGCGTGCCGGTCAGCTCGGTCTCGCCCGTGGAGAGCTTCTCCAATCGGTCGACCTCGTCGTGGAGGATCTCCGAGAGCAGCCGGAAGTCGCTCGCCTGCTCTTTGTGGGCGACGTCGAAGAGCAGCTTCTCGGCTCGCTCGGAGAGCTCGCGCGGCTCGCCGTCGCGCTCGTTGACCCAGCCCTGGATCTCCTGCCCGGCGCCGAGCAGCCGCCGCAGCAGCGAGTTCTCCTGGACGATCTCGGCGTAATGCTTGGCATTGGCGGCGGCCGGGACCTTGGCTGCCAGCTCGGAGACGTAGTGGCGGCCGCCTGCCTCCTCGATCTTGTTGTGCTGGGTCAGCGCCTCGCTGACGCTGAGCTCGTCGACCGGCTTCGAGGCGGCGTAGAGATCGTGGATCGCTTCGAAGATCGCGCGATGCCTGTCGAGGTAGAAGTCGGCTGCGCTCAACTTCACCTCGTCGATCACCCGGGTCAGCGTCGGCTCGGCCACCAGCATCGCTCCCAGCACCGACTCCTCGGCCTCGATGTTCTGGGGCGGTACGTGGGTCGTCGGGGACTGTGGCATCGCTCTAGGTATAGGCGCCTTGACGGCGGAATCCGGGGAGGACGAGGCGCCCGTCAAAGCAAACCAGAGCCACGTTGCGATGATGAGCGCCTTCCGCGCAAATCACGCGGAAAGGAAGTAACGCTTTCGTGACGTTTATGCGCCAGTTCCGAAGGCGAGCTGGTGCGAATGCGCCGGTGGGATCAGGCCCTCCTGCTCCTGGCGCCGCTCGCCGCGGCGGAGCATCCGCAGGGTGAGGATTGCGATGCTGAGGATCGCGGTGGCACCGAGGCTGAGCTGGACGCTCAGCAGCCCTTCTCGACTCCAATAGACGTCGCGGAGATCGAGCAGGAGCGCGGCCTCGTCGAAGGTGAGGCCGATGCCGACGCCCATTGGGATCGCCAGCCGCTGCTCGAGCTCGTCGTCGTCGGTCAGCAGGGCGCCGGTACCGGAGGCGAAGGCGATGAGGATGCCGGGGACGAAATGGTGGATGTGGCGGCCGCCGATGTGGACGTTGCGAAAGGGGCCGTGGCCGTCGCGAATAGCCCAGGTGGACAGTCGCACGAGGGCGAAGGAGCCGAGGAAGCCGGCGAGCAGGTTGAAGAGGACGGTTTCGTAGCGCGGCGCCTCGACGTAGCCGCGGACGGCGACGCCGACGGTGTCGGCGGCGGCTGCGGGGGCCGATTCGAGCAGCGCTTCGGGATCGTGCGCCTCGCTGGTGCGGCGGGCGAGCATGCGGCTGAACTGGCCGACGAGGACGGTGCCCGCGGCACCCAGGGCGACCGCGGCTAGACCGACCGTCGCCCCCTCCGAGCGCACCCAGCCGGACCTGCGACGACGGAAGGGGACTACTTCTCCTCGCTGATGATCGTCTTGACGGCGGCAGTCGTGCCGTCGGAGAGCTGGATCTCGACCATGAAGGTGCCGAGCTCGCGCAGCGGCTGCTCGAGCTGGACCTGTTTTTTGTCGATCCGCAGGTCGCGCGCCTCGCGCAGGGCGTCGACGATCTCTTTGGGGCCGACCGAGCCGAACAGCTTGCCGTCCTCGCCGGCGCGCTGGTGGATCGTGAGGACCGTTTTCCCGAGCAGGCCCGCGGCTTCGGATTCGCGCTCGCGGCGGGCCTCCTCGACGCGCTTGGCCGCCGCCATCCGCCGCTTGGCTTCCTCGAGAGCGCCCGCGGTCGCCGGCTGGGCCAGCCTGCGCGGGATCAGGTAGTTGCGCAGGTAGCCGGGAGCGACGTCGACGACGTGGCCGCGCTCGCCGAGGGAATCGACGTCCTGGAGCAGGATCGCCTGTGCCATCAGCGCTCTCCGACGTAGGGAAGCAGGGCGATTTCGCGCGCCCGCTTCACCGCCACCGAGAGCTGGCGCTGGTGGCGGCGGGAAAGTCCGGTGACCCGACGTCCGCGCGTCTTCCCCTTGTCGGAGAGGAAGCGTCGCAGCAGGTTCAGGTCCTTGTAGTCGACGACCTCGGAGTTGACCCGCGTGTATTTCCGCGGGCGGGCACGGTCGGCGCCGCGTCTGCCGCGGCGGCCACTCGCGCGCGATGGAGTCTCGGCTCGTGCCATCGGCCGGCCATGCTACAGGGCGCCGCTTGGCGGCGCCCCGACGGCTCCAGCGACTCCCCAGACGGCATCCTCAGCAGCTCGCGTGCGGAGCCGCCACGCTCCCTGCGTCCCTGTCCGGGAGTCGCTGGAGCCGTCAGAAGGGTATGTCGTCTTCTGACGAGGCTCCGCCGCCGCTCGGCGCCGGGGCGAAGTCGCTCTCGTCGGCCGGAACGTCGCTCTGCGGTGGCGTGTAGCCACCGCCGCCGTTGCTGCCGCTGGACCCGTCACGCGAGCCGAGGAACTGGACGGTGTTGGCGACGATCTGGACCGCCTGCCGCTTGCCACCGTCTTTGGCTTCCCACTCGCGCCAATCGAGACGTCCTTCGATTGCCACCGGGCGTCCCTTGGAGAGATAGTTGGCGCAGTTCTCACCCTGCGCCCCCCAAACGGTCACGTCGAAGTAGTTGGGCTTGTCGACCCAGTTCCCGCTCTGGTCCTTGCGTCGGCTGTTGACGGCGACCCGCAGGTCGCAAACAGGGGTTCCGCCGCCGGTATGACGCAGCTCCGGATCCCGGGTCAGGTTCCCGGTGATCACCACCACGTTCACGTTCGAAGCTGCCAAGGCACTCACTCCTCTGAATTCGCTTGTCTAGCTCCAGTCTAAGGAGAGAGGCGGCGCGATTCGCCCCCTGGCGAGGGGGGTTTCCCGCAAACAGCGGGTGCTGCCGCAGCGCTTACTCGTCGGACTCTTCGGGAGAGTCGTCGCGGTGCTCGTCGTCGACGGCTCCCTGGGCGCTGCGCTCGCGCGGGCCGGGTGAGGCGGTGGCTGCGGGCGGGACGATCACCGGCGCGCTGGGGTCGACCTTGAAGATTCGGAAGCGGAGGACGCCGTCGGCGATCTTCAAATTGTGGTCGAGAGAGTCGAGCAGCTCGCTGGGAGCCTCGAACCGCATCCAACGGTAATCCGCCTCGGTGCGGTGGTTGATCTCGTAGGCCATCTTCCGCAGGCCCCAAGTGTTCTCGTGCTTGAGGCTGCCGGAGGCTTCGATCTGCCCGCGGGTCTCCCCCGCCAGCGCGTCGCGCGCGGGGGCGTCGAGTTTGGGATCCAGCATCAGGACCAGCTCGTATTCGCGTGGGGCTGCCAAAACGGCGAAGGACTATAGCGGCGAGGTGTCGCCAGGGGAGCCCCGCTCGGTGGTGGAATCGACCATCTAGTCTCTGGGAGTGGACTCCTCGCCGCTGATCATCGTCTCCAACCGGGGGCCGCTCCAGTTCGACCGCGACGAGAACGACGAGCGCACGGTGCGCCGCGGCGGCGGCGGGCTGGTGACGGCACTCTCCGGCCTCGTCTCCCACCGGGACGCGCTCTGGATCGCCTCGGCGATGAGCGAGGAGGACGTTGCGGTCTGCGAGCAGGCGGGCGGACCGATCGAGCAGGAGCTGGACGGGATCGACTACCGGGTTCGTCTCGTCGGCAGCGACCCCGTCGCCTACGACCGCTTCTACAACGTGATCGCCAACCCGATCCTCTGGTTCATCCAGCACTACCTCTGGGACATCTCCAACGCGCCGGACATCCGCCAGCAGGAGATCGACGCCTGGGACTACGGCTACCAGGCCGTCAACCAGGACATCGCCCAGGCGGTGCTGGCCGAGATCGAGGGGCAGGAGCAGCCGCTGGTGATGCTGCACGACTACCACCTCTATACGACCCCGGCGATGATCCGCGGCCAGCGGCCGGACGTCTTCCTCCACCACTTCGTCCACATCCCCTGGTCGCAGCCGGACAGCTGGCGGATTCTGCCGACCCGGATCCGCAACGCGATCTTCGAGGGGATGCTGGCCAACGACATCATCGGTTTCCACACCCACGCCTACTGCATCAACTTCCTCCGCTGTTGCGACGAGCTCCTCGACGGGGTCGAGGTCGACTACAACGCCGCGGAAGTGCGCCGCGGCGACCACCGCACGCTGGCCCGCGCCTATCCCCTCGGGATCGACGCCGGGCGGCTGCAGCGGGCCGCGGCCTCGCCCGAGGT
>JBIOWB010000071.1:0-14813 GCA_044868125.1 Solirubrobacterales bacterium | reverse complement strand
TCCTCGGGGATGGTGGGTCCCCTGGCGTGACAGGACCCGCGCGAGGGGCGGCTAGAGCTGACGGCGTAGCTCGGTGGGGTCGGTTATCGGTAGGCGGCAGGTGAAGTTCTGGCAGATGTAGACGGCTGGCTTGCCGTCGACGGTAGTGCGGCTGGCGAGTAGGGGTGGCTCACTGGAGCCCTCAGGCCCGCCTGCCAGGACCAGGTGGGGGCGCGGTTGCTCGCGGACGACACCTGCCAGCTCGTCGAGATCGTCGCCCACCAGGGCCACCTCGCGGGTGGGGGAGAGGTGGAAGTCGAGCGCTCGAAGCAGGTGGGCGAAGGCGTCGGGGTGAGCGACCGCCGGCTGCGAGAAGAGGGCGAGGACGCCTTCGCCGGCCTCCGCGTAGCGGCAGTCGCCGGTGAGGGCGGCGAGGCGGAGCATGCCCATCGCCGCCGAGCTGTTGCCGGAGGGAATCGGGTGGTCGCCGACCTCCTTGCGGCGGGCGATCAGCTCCTCGTGGTCGGAGGAGGTCGAGTAGAAGCCGCCGCGCTCGGGGTCCCCGAAGCGCTCGATCGTGACGTCGGCCAGCGCCCGCGCCTCGCTGAACCAGCGCGCTTCGAAGGGCGCTTCGTAGAGGGCCAGCAGCGCCTCGAGCAGGAAGGCGTGGTCCTCGAGGTAGGCGTTCAGGTGGGCGCGGCCGTCTTTGTAGGTGCGCAGGAGGTTGCCCGCCGCGTCGCGCAGCTGCCCAAGTAGAAAGGCGGCGCAGGCGCGGGCGGCGTCGAGGTAGTCCTCGCGGCCCAGCACCGCCCCGGCGTCGGCCAGCGCCGCGATCGCCAGTGCGTTCCACGAGGTCAGTCGCTTGTCGTCGAGCCCCGGCCGCACTCGCTGCGCCCGCGCCTCGAGCAGCGTCCTCCGCATCTCGTCCAGTCCCTCCGGCTCCTCCGCCTCAGCCCCACCGGCCAGGTGCAGCACGTTCGCCCCCTCAAAGTTCCCCTCCTCGGTGACGCCGTAGTACTCGGTCACGGCCTCGGCGCCCTCGCCCAGAACCTCGCGGATCTGCGCCGGGGTCCAGACGTAGAACTTGCCCTCCTCGCCCTCGGAGTCGGCGTCCAGGGCCGAGTAGAAGCCGCCCTCGGGACCGCGCATCTCGCGCAGCATCCAGTCGAGCGTCTCCTCGCAGACGCGTCGGTAGCGCTCGTGGCCGAGCTGCTGAGCGCCGTGCAGGTAGACACGGGCGAGGAGGGCGTTGTCGTAGAGCATCTTCTCGAAGTGCGGGACGAGCCAGACCGCGTCGACCGAGTAGCGAGCGAAGCCGCCGCCGAGCTGGTCGTAGATGCCGCCGGCGAGCATCTTGTCGAGGGTCAGCTCGACGTGTTCGGTCTCGCCGCGGGCCAGCAGCAGCTCCAGCGAGGAGGCCGGTGGGAACTTCGGGGCGCTGCCGAAGCCCCCGTCGCGGCGGTCCGCTGTGGCCATCAGTCGCTGTACCGCCTCCTCCAGCTCGGCCATGCCCGGTGGGTCGCGTGGCTCGACTTCGCCCAGCGCTCCCAGTCGCGCCCGGGTCCCGGGCGCCCGTTCGCGGATCTCCTCGCGCTGGGTCTCGAAGGCGTGGACGACCGCTTCCATCACCATCCGGAAGCTCGGCATGCCGCGGCTGGTGTCGGGGGGGAAGTAGGTGCCGCCGTAGAAGGGGACCCCCTCGGGGTCGAGGAAGACCGTCATCGGCCAGCCGCCGTGGCCGGTCATCGCCTGCACCGCCTCCATGTAGATCGCGTCGACGTCGGGGCGCTCCTCGCGGTCGACCTTGATCGGGACGAAGTGCTCGTTCATGTAAGCGGCGGTCTCGGGATCCTCGAAGGACTCGCGCTCCATCACGTGGCACCAGTGGCAGGCGCTGTAGCCGACCGAGAGCAGGATCGGCCTGTCCTCCTCGCCGGCCCGCGCCAGCGCCTCGGCCCCCCACGGGTACCAGTCGACCGGGTTGTCCCGGTGCTGCAGGAGGTAGGGGCTGGTCTCCTGCGCGAGGCGGTTCGGCATCTGTTGAAACTACCCGGAACGGGCAAAGCAAGTATTCGACCCTGCGGCTAGCCGAAATTCAGGTCCAGCGCAAGTCTGCCCAAAGGTTGGACCCCTTGCGCCGGGTAACCGATTACGGTCACGTTGATGAAGAGCGCAGGCCATGGGTCAAAACCGGATCCTGCCGTCGAGGCAGCGCTGGCGAAACTCGCGCCCGAGGACCGGGCGGTGCTCCAGGGGGCGCTCGAGCGGGCGGAGAAAACGGAGGCGGAACTGCGCTTCCTCGCCGACCACGACTCGCTCACCGGCCTCCTCAACCGGCGTCGCTTCCGCGCTGAGCTCGACCAGTCCGTCTCCTTCAGCGCCCGCTACGGCGGCCGCGGCGCGGTGATGGTGATCGACATCGACGGTCTCAAGGCGGTCAACGACAAGGGCGGCCACCAGACGGGTGACCGGCTGATCCGCCGGGTCGCCGACATCCTTCGCGAACGCGTTCGCGCCACCGACATCGTCGCCCGTCTCTCCGGCGACGAGTTCGCGGTGCTGATGCAGCAGACCGACACCGCCGGGGCGCTGCAGCTCGGCGAGGACCTGAGGGCGCAGGTGGCCGAGGGCGTTCCGACCGGTTCCGAGGCAGAGCCGGCCTCGATCAGCGTCGGGATCACGATGTTCGACGGCCAGGGCGGCGCCGGCTCCGAAGCGGTCCTGCTCGCCGCCGACCAGGCGATGTACCAGGCCAAGAAGGAGGGCCGCAACCGGATCATGCTCTTCCACGCGCCGGGCGAGATCGGGGACGAACCGCAGCGAGCACAGACGACCAGCGCCAGGATCCGCGACGCGCTGACCCATAACCGGCTGCGCCTCGCCACGCAGCCGATTCGCAGCCTCGCCTCGGGCGGGATCGAGCGCTATGAGCTCTTCCTGCGGATGACCGGCGAGGACGGCGAGCTGCTGCCGGCCGCCTCCTTCATCGAGGTCGCCGAGCGCTCCGGCATGGTGCAGGAGCTCGACCGCTGGGTGGTGGCGCGGGCGCTCGAGCTGATGGCCGAGCGCGAGCGCGCGGGCGACCCCGTCTCCCTCCACATGAACCTCTCCGGCGCTTCGATGTCCGACCTCTCGGTGCTCGAATTCATCGAACGGCGGCTGGATGAAGGCGAAGCGGACCCCTCGCGCTGCACTTTCGAGATCACCCAGTCGGCGCGGGTCGAGGATTTCGACACCGCCGGCACCTTCGCCGACCGACTGACCGAGTTCGGCTGTGAAGTCGCGATCGACGACTACGGCGCCGGCTTCAGCCCCTTCGCCTACCTGAAGAAGGTCCCCTTCGACGTGATCAAGATCGACGGGACCTTCATCCGCGAGATGGCCCAGAACGACGCTGACCAGCTCGTCGTCAAGGCGATCGTCGAGATCGCCCGCGGCCTCGGCAAGCGCACGATCGCCGAGTTCGTCGAGGACGAGGACACGACGAAGCTGCTGCGCGAGTACGGCGTCGACATGGCGCAGGGGTACCACCTGGGCAGGCCGATGGACGCGGCCGAGACGCTGGCGCCTGAGCCCGCCTGAGTTGCAGCGCTAGCCGGCGCGCAGCTGCGCGCGTTTGATCTTGCCGCTGCTGGTCTTCGGCAGCTCGTCGGCGAACTCGACCAGACGGGGGAACTTGTAGGGGGCGGTTTCGCGTTTGCAGTGCTCCTGCAGCTCGCGGACCAGGGCGTCGTTTGAGGTGCTGTCGCTTATGGAGTTCCGAAGGACGACGATGGCGCGGACGACGGCGCCGCGCTCGGGGTCGGGGGCAGCGACCGCGGCGGCGTCGGCGACGGCGGGGTGGGAGAGGAGCGCTGACTCGACCTCGGTCGGGCCGATCCGGTATCCGGAAGAGAGGATGATGTCGTCGCCGCGCCCCTCGAAGAAGAGGTAGCCGTCGTCGTCTTCGCGGACCAGGTCGCCGGTCTGCCACCACTCGCCGTCGAAGCGCTCGCCGTCGAGGTAGCGGGAGAAGAAGGTGGGGGAAGAGGCGGCGCGGAGCTGCAGTTCGCCCTCGAGGATCCGAGTCTCCATCCCCGGCAGCGGTTTGCCCATCGAGCCCTGGCGGACCGGCGCGCCGACGAGGTTGGCGGTGACGTGGCCGGTCTCGGTCTGGCCGTAGCCGTCGGCGGGCTCGAGGCCGGTCGCCGCTTTGAAGGCGGCGATCGTCTCCGGGTCGAGCGGCTCGCCGGCTGAGACCATCCGCCGCAGCGCCGGCAGTGGGCGCAGCTGGGTGCGGCGGGCGAGCATCCGGTACTCGGTCGGTGCCTGGCAGAGGACGTCGACGCCGAGCGCCTCGGCGAAGTCGAGCCGCTCGGCCGGGTCGAAGCGGCCGTCGTGGATGACCGCGGCGGCGCCGGTGATCCAGGGGGCGAGGAAGACGTTGCGGGCCGACTTCGACCAGCCGGTGGCGGTCGTGCACCAGGCGAGGTCGCCTTCGCGCGAGCCGAACCAGTGCTCGGCCTGGACCCGCTGTCCGAGCAGGTAGCGGTAGGCGTGGACGACCCCGCGTGGCTCGCCGGTGGTGCCGGAGGTGAAGACGATCAGCGCCGGGTCCTCGGGCTCCATCTCCTCTACCGCGGCGGGCGTCTCCTGGGGCCGATCCTCGTCCAACGCCGCGGCGACATCATCCATCGTCATCAGCGGCACCCCGTCAGGCATCTCGGCCAGAAGCGCTTCCTCACCGACGCAGAGCTTCGGGTTCGCGGCGGCCATCCGATATTCGAGGTCGTGCCGCCGCAGCATGGTGCTGCAAGGCAACGCCACCGCCCCCATCCGCCAGCAGGCGAGCAGACTCAGCACCCACTCGATCCGATTCCCCACCAACGTCATCACCACATCCCCGCGCCGCACCCCCCGCGCAACAAAGGCGCCGGAGAGCCCCGCCGATTTGGCGACCAGTTCGCCGAAGTACCAGTCCCGCCGACTGCCCTCGGCGTCAATGGAAACGATCCCCAGCCGCGAGGCAGGCGACCGCTCCATCAGATCTTCGATCAAGTTCAAGGCCAGGAAGTTATCGGCCCGCCTAGGGCTGGGCCGCAGTGGTTCTCAGCCATCTGCGCGGGCAATAATCGAACACCACTTCGGAATCTCTCGCAGGCAGACTTCGGCCGACGGGACGAAAACAGGCCTATATAGACCGTTTTCGTCCCGTCGGCATCCGTCCCTGGCTACCTGAGTTCGGAGGAGGTCTTCTTCAGCAGCTGGCGGGCGACGATCAGCAGCTGGATCTGCTGGGTGCCCTCGAAGATGTCGAGGATCTTCGAGTCGCGCGCCCACTTCTCGAGCAGCGCGTTCTCGCCGTAGCCGACGCTGCCGCAGAGCTCGACGCAGCCGAGGGTGACGTCGACGCAGGTGCGCCCCGCCTTCGCCTTCGCCATCGAGGCCTGCAGCGAGTTCGGCTTCGAGTTGTCGGCCATCCAGGCGGCCTGGAGGGTCAGCAGCCAGGCGGCCTCGTAGTCGGCCTCCATCTCCAGGAAGCGCGCCGCGGCGGCGTGCTGGGAGAGGGCGGGCTTGTCGTAGTCGATCTTCACGCCGGCCTCTTTGAGGCACTTGCGCGTCTCCTCCAGCGCCGCGCGGGTGACGCCGACGGCCATCGCGGCGACCAGCGGCCGCGTGTTGTCGAACGTTTCCATCACCCCGGCGAAGCCCTTCTCCTTCACCTCGGGGTCGCCGAGCAGCGCCTCTTTCGGCACCCGGCAGTCCTGCAGGGTGAAGTTGGCGGTGTCGGAGGCGCGGATCCCGAGCTTGTGCTCGAGCCGGTCGAGCTTCAGGCCCGGGTTGTCGCGCTCGACGATGAACGACTTGATCGCCGCCCGCCCCTTCGAGCGGTCCAGCGACGCCCAGACGACGATCAGGTCGGCCCGGTCACCCGAGGTGACGAAGATCTTCTCGCCGTTCAAGACGTACTCGTCGCCGTCGAGCTCGGCGGTGGTGCGGATCGCGGCCGAGTCCGAGCCGGCTTCCGGCTCGGTGATCGCCATCGCCGCCCACTTGCCGCCGTAATGTTCGAGCTGCTGCTCGGTCGCGACCGAGGCGATCGCCGAGTTGCCGAGGCCCTGGCGGGGCATCGAGAGCAGCAGGCCGACGTCGCCCCAGCAGAGCTCGATGATGCCGAGCACGGTGGAGAGGTTGGAGCCGTTGCGGTTCTCGCCGTCGTCGCTTTTCTCGCGGCGCACGCCGGCGGCACCGGCGCCGCCGATGTCGGAGCCCTCGTTCATCCCGTCGATCAGGGAGGCGAGCATGTCCAGCTCTTTGGGATAGGCGTGCTCGGCCTCGTCGTATTTGCGCGAGATCGGGCGGAACACCTCGGTGGCGACCTGGTTGGCCTGGCTCACCAGCGGCTTGAACTTCTTTGGAATCTCGAGATTGATCGTCATGTCTTTGCCTTTCGCTCGGTCTGTCTGCGACTTGGATGAAGCCGCCGCTCAGACGAGCAGGGCGCCCTCCATCACGCCCGCGGCTCGGAGGTCTCGGTACCAGCGCTCGACCGGGTGCTCCTTGACGAAGCCGTGGCCGCCGAGCAGCTGCACGCCGTCGGAGCCGATCTTCATCCCCTTCTGACTGCAGAGCCGGCGGGCGAGGGCGGCCTCGCGGGCGAAGCCCTCGCCGCGGTCGGCGCGGCTCGCCGCCCGGTAGGTCGCCAGTCGCATCCCGTTCTGCTCGATGCCGATCTCCGACACCGCGAAGGCGACGCCCTGGCGGTTGGAGATCGGTTCGCCGAACGCCTGGCGGTCGTTGACGTAGGGGATCACGTAGTCGAGGACGGCCTGCGCGGTGCCGGTGGCGAGGCCGCACCAGGCGATCCGCGAGCGGTTGACGCAGGCGGCGTAGTCCTTGGCTTTGGCGTTGCCCTCGCCGAGCAGCGCGCTCGCCGGCAGGCTCACTTTGTCGATCAGCAGGCGGCCGGTGGCGGCGGGGCGCAGGCCCATCGCCGGTTCGTCTTGCACCGAGAGGCCTTTGGCGCCGGACTCGACCACGAACAGGGCCGGGCCGATGCCCTCGGCGTCGGCGGCGATGACGAAGAGCTCGCAGTCCTTGGCGCGGGCGACCAGCGACTTGGCGCCGCTGAGGACCCACTCCTCGCCTTTCCTCCTCGCCTTCGTCTCCAGCGCGAAGGGGTCGAAGAGCGGCTGCGGCTCGAGGATCGCCAAGGCAGCGGCGGGGACGTCCTCGCCGGTGAAGGCCGGCAGGTAGGTCGCCTCCTGCTCGGCGCTTCCCCAGAGGCCGATCGCGGTGGCGACGGCGCCGGGGGCGAGGGCGGCGTAGGCGATGCCCATGTCGCCGTGGGCGAGCGCCTCGCCGATCAGGACGGTGGTCACCGCCGACTGCTCGGTCATCACGCCGCCGAGCTCCTCTGGGACGCCGAGCATGGCGACGCCGAGCTCGGTCGCCTGGTCGAGGATCTCCTTCGGGGTCTCGCGATCCTCGTCGGCCTTCAGCGCGGCGGGTCGAATCTGGTCTTCGGCGAAGGAGCGACCCGCCTCCTGGAACATCTGCTGCTCGTCGTCGGGCGTGAGGTCGAAGAGGCCCTTCGACCTGCCCTTCTTCTGGCGGGCGGGTTTGCCCAGCGACTGGGCGGCCTTGAAGGTGCGGCCGGCAGCGGTCGCGGTCCTGAAGCCGTTCTTGGTGCCCTGGAAGAGGGCCTTCTCGACCCCTTTGCGGATGCGGATGCGATCCAGCAGGTCGGAGCCGGCGAGGCGGTTCAGCGCTCGCAGGCCGTAGCCCATGCTGCGCTCCGCCATCCCCTTGTGGTCGGTGGTGGTCGTCACTTGCCTTTCGTCCTTCCGGTGGTTTTGGCGGTTACGTGGCCGTCGAGGTGAGGCGTGCCCTTCCTCGCGTCCCGGACGGCGAAAAGAATCTCTTTGCCTGAGTTCTGCTCGGCGAAGACGACGCGCGCCGGCAGCAGGACCGGCTTGCGAAAGCGCACGTCGACCTCGAAGCTGTCGGGCAGCTCGCTTTGCAGTTGCGCCAGCGCCCGCGCCTTGGTCCACATCCCGTGCGCGATCGCGCCGGGGAAGCCGAGCGGCTTCGCGGTCAGCGAGTGCATGTGGATCGGGTTGCGGTCGCCGGAGACGCCGGCGTAGCGGCGCCCGAGGTCGCCGGGGAGATTCCATTCGGCCGCGGCGGGGACGTCGGCGTCGAGCGAGTCGAAGCCCTTCTTGGCCTTGGCGCCCTTGTCGTCGCCGCTGGAGCCGCCGCGGCGCAGCATCGTGCTGGTGCTCTCCCAGACGACCGCGCCGTCGACCAGGACCTCGGTCTCCAGCGAGAAGGTCTTGCCTTTCGGGTGCGGCTGCAGCTGCGTCGGGCGG
The DNA here is from genome assembly GCA_044868125.1 of Solirubrobacterales bacterium. GTDB lineage: Bacteria > Actinomycetota > Thermoleophilia > Solirubrobacterales > 70-9 > VAYN01. The sequence continues at coordinate 6,483 of JBIOWB010000071.1, read as the reverse complement.
ACGCGGATCGTCGTCTCCTCGTCGATCCCGATCGGGCGCTTCTGCTCGATCGAGTTCTCGACGTGGACGAGGCCGACCGCGCCGAAGGGGAAGGAGCCGTCGCTCATCACCGCCATGTGCAGGGGGAAGGCGAGCATGTGCGGGTAGGTCGGCGGCAGGGTGTCGCGGAGGGCGAAGCCGCAGACCTTGGCGTACGCGGCGACGTCCTCGGGCTTGGCGCTGACACCGGTCAGCTCGAGGTCGAGCCCGTCGGGGATCTCGCCGCCGCCGCCCGGGACGAACGGCAGCAGCGAGGCGCCGGGGATCATCGGCAGCGCCGCGCGCGCGTAGAGCGGCAGGATGCTGGGGGAGCTGTCGAGGGTCTTGGCCACCTAGGCCCCCAGCAGGTTCTGGCCGCAGACGCGGACCGTGTTGCCGTTGACGCCGGTCGAGGCGGGGCTGGCGAACCAGGCGATCGTCTCGGCGACGTCGACCGGCAGGCCGCCCTGCGAGAGGCTGGAGAGCCGGCGGCCGGCTTCGCGCGGGCCGATCGGCATCGCCCCGGTCATCTGGGTCTCGATGAAGCCGGGCGCGACCGCGTTGATCGTCGCTTTGCGTTTCGCCAGCTCCGGCGCCATCGCTTCGACCATCCCGATCACGCCGGCCTTGGAGGCGGCGTAGTTGGTCTGGCCGCCGTTGCCGGCGATCCCCGACATCGAGGAGACGCAGACGATGCGACCGTTCGGCCGCAGCAGCTTCTTCGCCAGCAGCGTCTCGTCGATCCGCTCCTCGCTGGAGAGGTTGATCTCCATCAGCTGCACCCAGCGCTCCTCGGGCATCTTCGCGATCGTCCGGTCTTTGGTCACCCCGGCGTTGTGAACGACGACGTCGACGCCGTCGGCGAGCTCGGCGGCGATCTTCTCGGGCGCGTCCTCGGCGGTGATGTCGACAGCGATCGAACGACCGCCGATCGCGTCCGTCACCGCCTCGAGGTCGACCTCCGCCTGGGGGATGTCGAGGCCGACGACTTCGGCGCCGTCGCGGGCGAGCGTGTCGGCGATCGCGGCGCCGATCCCGCGCGAGGCGCCGGTGACCAGCGCCACCTTGCCGGCCAGCGGCTGCTCCCAGTCGAGCTTCGGGATGGGGGCGACGCCTGCCCCGACCCGTATGACTTGACCGGAGACGTAGGCCGATTTCGGCGAGAGGAGGAAGCGCAGCGTCGACTCCAACTGGTCCTCGGCACCGGGTTCGACGTAGACGAGCTGGGCCGTGCTTCCCTTGCCGCCGATCTCCTTGCCGAGCGAGCGGGTGAAGCCCTCCAGCGCCCGCTGGGCGATGTGGGCCTCGACCGAGCCGGCTTCCCCGGGCGGGGTGCCGAGGACGATCGCGCGGCCGCTGCGCTGCAGGCGCGGCACGCCGGGGTAGAAGAAGCGCTGCAGCTCGACCAGCTCGGTCGAGTCGGAGATGCCCGTCGCGTCGAAGACCAGCGCCTTCGCCTTGCCCTCGGCGCCGGCCCTTTCGGCCTTGACGCTGTCGAGGATCGCGGCGATCCGCTTGCCGAGCCGGCCTTCCGGCGCGGCGTCGTAGAGCACCGGGCCGGCGACGACCGGCTGGCCGGGCTGGTAGCGGTCGAGCGCGACCGGCTGCGGCAGCCCGAGCTGCTTGGCGACGGTCGAGACGACCGGCGCGTTGACGAGTTGCGAGTAACGATCAGCCATGACTATTTGGCACCTCCCGGGGCCTCGAGGATCGCGACGACACCCTGGCCGGCGGCGGCGCAGATGCTGATCACGCCGCGGCCTTTGCCGTCTTCGCCCAGCTGCTTGGCGAGGCTGGCGACGATCCTGCCGCCCGTCGCGGCGAACGGGTGGGCGGCCGCCAGCGAGCCGCCGTTGACGTTGAGCTTCTTCCGATCGATCTTGCCGAGCGGTTTGTCGCGGCCCAGCTTCTCCGAGCAGAACTCCCTGTCTTCCCAGGCCTTCAGCGTGCAGAGCACCTGCGCGGCGAAGGCCTCGTGGATCTCGTAGTAGTCGAAGTCCTGCAGCTTCAGGCCGGCGCGGTCGAGCATCCGCGGCATCGCGTAGGCCGGCGCCATCAGCAGGCCTTCGCGCTTGTGGACGTGGTCGACGGCGGCGGTCTGCGCCTCGGTGACGTAGGCGAGGATCGGCAGGTCGTGTTCCTTCGCCCACTCCTCGGAGGCGAGGAGGACGGCCGAGGCGCCGTCGGAGAGCGGCGTCGAGTTGGCGGCGGTCATCGTTCCCTCGGGGCCGCCGAAGACCGGCTTCAGCTTCGCCAGCTTCTCGAGGTTGGAGTCGGGGCGCAGGTTCTGGTCGCGGTCGAGCCCGATGTAGGGGGTGATCAGGTCGTCGAAGAAGCCGCGCTCGTAGGCGGCGGCGAGGTTCCTATGGCTCTTGACCGCGAGCTCGTCCTGCTCCTTGCGGCCGATGTCCCATTCGGTCGCCATGATCGCGCAGTGGTCGCCCATCGAGAGGCCGGTGCGCGGCTCCTCGTTGCGGGGGATCGCCGGGACGATGTGGCCGGGGCGGACCTTGGTCAGCTGCTTGAGCTTGCCCACCGTCGAGCGCTCGCGGTTGGCTTCGAGCAGCGTCTCGCGCAGGTTCTCGTTGAGGGCGATCGGCGCATCGGAAGTGGTATCTGCGCCGCAGGCGATGCCGCAGTCGATCTGGCCGAGGGCGATCTTGTTGGCGACCAGGATCGTCGTCTCCAGGCCGGTGCCGCAGGCCTGCTGGACGTCGTAGGCGGGGGTCTCCGGCGCCAGGCGGGTGCTGAGCACGCTCTCGCGGGTGAGGTCGCGGTCGCGCGAGTGCTTGAGCACGGCGCCGCCGGCGACCTCACCGAGCGTCTCGCCCTGGAGGCCGCAGCGGTCGATCAGGCCGTCGAGGGCGGCGGTCAGCATGTCCTGGTTGCTCGCGTGCGAGTAGACGCTGTTGGAGCGCGCGAACGGGATCCGGTTGCCGCCGACGACGGCGACTTTGCGGGTCTGCTTGTTCATCGGGGGGTGTTTCCTCCTTGGGGGGACTTGGAAGTTGAAGTGGGGGCCGAGCGTTCGCGCAGCCCGGGCTCGACGGTGGAGGTCAGGAGGTCGGCTGCGTCCTCGGCGGAGATCGCCTCGGTTCGCAGCCACCAGCGCGCGAGCGCCTCCGAGGCACCGAGCAGGGCGGTGGAGAGGGCTTCGACTTCGACTTTCGCCGCTTCCCGGCGCCGCATCGGCAACTGGGCCAGCAGCGAGGCGGAGACGAGGTCGAGGATCTGGCCGCGGTAGGCGGCGACGCGATCGAAGACCTCGCCGGCCTGGGGGAGGGTCTCGTCGAAGAGCACCGCCCAGGCGGCTCGGTCGGTGTCGAGGAAGGAGAAGAAGGCACGGACGCCAGCTCCGAGCGCGTCGCCAGGGCTCGCGGTCTCGCCGACGGCGTCGGCGATCGTCGCGATCAGCGCGTCTCCCGCCCGCTCCATGCAGGCGATGTAGAGCCGCTCCTTGTTGCCGAAGTAGTTGTAGAGCAGCGGCTTGGTCACGCCCACCGCGGCGGCGATCTCGTCCATCGTCACCGCCGCAAAGCCCCGCTCGGCGAACAGCTCATGCGCCGCCTCCAGCGTCTGCTCCATGCGGTCGTCCCGCGAAAGCCTCGTGCGTACAGATGCATCCATTGATGTAGACGTTACCCGAATATAAATTTATATATGCGTAACGTGACGGACCTCACAGGGAGACCGCCTTTGACAAGGAAAGTTTGAGCGCAAATATTGCCGGGTACCTATCTGGAAATCTTCAAGGAGGAGGAAGTCCATGTCTGTCTCTACGCTTTCCCGACGGGGGCTCCGGAACCTGAGCGGAATCGTTCTTCTGATTGTGCTCACGCTCGTCTCTGGCACCTCGTCGGCGTCGGCCGTGACGTGGTCGATTCAAACGACGCCAAACGCCAGCGGCGCCGAACACAGCGCGCTATATGACATCTCCTGTAGGGCCAGCGCGATTAACCCCTGCATCTCGGTTGGCAAGCAGACGGAAGGCGGCGGGAAAAGCGCAACTTACGCTCAGACTTGGAATGGAACTAGTTGGACGAACTTTACGGCTGGCATGCCGGCGGAAACGACCGCGGGAGAACTGCAATCGATCGACTGCCTGACCGTTTTTGAATCCTTGGCCTGCTACGCCGGGGGCTCCTATACGAGTGGCGGAGTAACCAAATCCCTCATCGTGAGCGGGGGGACCGTCGCCGGCAATCTTTCCACGGTGCAAGCAACTCCGAATCCGGAAGGCGCAAGCGAAACGGCCTTCAAAGGCCTGTCGTGCAGGGTCTCTGTCTCGGCGTGCATGGCGGTTGGGTACAGCGTGAAAAGCGGTAAAAAAACGGCGTTTGCGGTGGGGTTGTCCTCTGAATTCAAATGGGTAACCCAGTCGATGCCGGAACCCGAAGGGGCGGTCTCGAGCGAACTCCATGGGGTCGACTGTCCCGCGTCGAACTACTGCATAGCGGTCGGCAGCTACACCTTGACGGGTGGCGGCCCGCAATGGGCGATGTCCGCCACTTGGAATGGAACGTCCTGGACCCTGCGGACCGTGGCGAAACCGGCGGAATCGAAACAGAGCATCCTCCTGGACGTTTCCTGCAGCAGCAGTTCGAGCTGCACCGGAGTGGGGGGGTACAAGGAATCCAAAGGCGTGCAGGTCTCGTTTGTGGAGCGGTGGAACGGCACCTCCTGGTCCTACCAGGGCAGCCCGAATCCCGTTGGTTCGACCAATACGGTCTTTCAGGGCGTCTCCTGCCTTTCCTTCACGCCATGCGTTGCGGTCGGCGACTGGAACAACGGCAAAATGTGGCAGCCGATGGCCCAGGAATGGAACGGCAGCGCTTGGGCTTTGGACACCACCCCGACCCCCGAAGGGGCGACCTTCTCGCTGCTCGAGGGCGTGGCCTGTCGGAGTGAAGGCTGTTTGGCGCCGGGCTGGTACACCGACGCCGGTGGGAAAAACAAGACGCTAAGCGAGAAACGGTGACCCCACGGACAAGCGCTGAAGGGCGCGGGCTGGTCGATCTGATGGGAGCTACCCATCGGCCGCGTGATGATGGCGACCTCTCCAGTCGATCCCGTGCCCTTCAGCGAAATGTGAGGAGGACGGGGGACTCGAACCCCATCCGAAGTGCGACTCCGGACTCGTGGTTATCAATCACTTGCGGCACCTCGCCGCTTCATCCTCCACATCACCAAGTTCCGGGCAGAGAAAGTTCGCCCCCTTGGGTATGGAGGAACTGCTAGAAATGTGTGCGGACTCTGGTTATCAATCGTTTTGGGGGTAGCTCCCCCGCACGAAAAAGACCCGCTTCGGCGGGTCTTCGTGATTCAGGGGGCGATGTCCGGCGATTACGAGAGCTCGGTGCCGTCGTAGAGCTTCTTGACGTGCACGGTGCCGGCGGGGCAGGCTTCGATGCAGAGCTTGCAGAGGACGCACTCGTCGCAGTTCTCGGCGACGACCTCGACGGTGCCGTCGGCGTCTTTGAAGATGTCGACGGGGCAGACTTCTTCGAGCTTGGCCGCGAGGGCGGCGTCGCCCCGGATCGAGTCGTCGACCTCGACGTCGATGAAGATCTTGTTCATAGGCTCTGGGTTCAGCTGCTCGGCCATCAGGCGGCGGCTCCGATTTTCTCCTTGACGACGTCCGGGATCTCGTCGATGCGCTCGACGACGCGGATGCCGGCGGCTTCGAGGCGGGCGATCTTCTCGGTTGCGGTGTCCTCTTTGCCCTCGACGATCGTGCCGGCGTGGCCGAAGCTCATGCCCTTCATCTCCTCGTCGTCCATGAATTTGCCGGCCATGAAGGCGACGATCGGAAGGCGCGAGTTGTTCTCCTTGACCCATTCGGCGAGCTGGGCCTCCATGCGGCCGCCGGGCTCGGTGTAGATGACGATCGCCTCGGTCTGCTCGTCGGCCTCGAAGTAGGGCATCAGCTCGGCGTAGGTGGAGCCGATGATCGCATCGCCGCCGATCGAGACGGCGGTGGAGACGCCGAGGCCGGCGGCGGTCAGCGAGGAGGAGATCTCGGTCGTCATCCCGCCCGAGCGGCTCATCACGCCGACGCGGCCGGAGGCGTAGGCCTTGGCAGCGTCTTTGGCGGGTCCGCCGATGCCGCCCATCTTGCAGACCTCGGGGACGATCAGGCCGAGGCAGTTGGGGCCGATGATGCGGGCTCCCTCCATGTTCGCCAGCTCGACCATCTGGGCGACGTCGCCGCGCGGGATCCGCTCGGTGACGATGACGACCAGCTTGATCCCGTTGAGGATCGCCTCGAAGACGGCGTCCTTGGTGAAGGCGGGGGGGACGGTGACGACGGAGCCGTCGATCGGGCCGCCGTGGTGCTCGACCGCCTGGGCGACGGTGTCGAAGACCGGCACGCCGTGGACCTCGCGGCCCTTGCGGCCGGGGGTGACGCCGCCGACGATCTTGGAGCCGTAGTCGAGGCACTCGCGGGTCAGGTTGACCGCCTCG
>JBIOWB010000070.1:0-11058 GCA_044868125.1 Solirubrobacterales bacterium | reverse complement strand
CCGGAGCTGGAGGAGAAGCTGCTGGCCGAGGCCGCCGAGCTTCAGGAGGAGCCGGAAATCGATCCCGAGACGGGGGAGATGAAAGAGCCGGAAGACCCCGAGCTCGACCCGGAGATGATCGCCCCCTACGAGGACCAGATCGAGACCAAAGACGTCACTCCCGAGGACTTCGGCCGGATCGCCGCCCAGACCGCCAAGCAGGTGATCCTGCAGCGGATTCGCGAGGCCGAGCGGCAGATGATGTACGACGAGTACCAGGACCGGGTCGGCGAGCTGATCACCGGCATCATCCAGCAGTCCGACAAGCGCTACACGCTGGTCCAGCTGCGCGAGCGGGTCGAGGCGCTGCTGCCGAAGTCCGAGCAGGTCTACAACGAGCGCTACGACCACGGAATGCGGGTCAAGGCCGTGATCACCGACGTCTCCGACTCGACCAAAGGGCCGGCGATCGTCGTCTCCCGCCGCAGCCCGGAGCTGATCAAAAGCCTGTTCGAGCTCGAGGTGCCGGAGATCGCCGACAAGCTGGTCGAAATCGTCGGCGTCGCCCGCGAGCCCGGCTACCGCTCGAAGATCGCCGTCGTCTCCCACGCCGACGGGGTCGATCCGGTCGGCGCCTGCGTCGGCCCGCGCGGCTCGCGGGTGCGGATGGTCGTCTCCGAGCTGCGCGGCGAGAAGATCGACATCATCCCCCACAACGACGAGCCCGCCCGCTTCGTCGCCAAAGCGCTCTCGCCGGCGCGGGTGCGCGAGGTGATCGTCGACGACGAGGAGCGCCAGGCGACCGTGATCGTCCCCGACGACCAGCTCTCGCTGGCGATCGGTCGCGACGGCCAGAACGCCCGCCTCGCCGCCCGCCTCACCGGCTGGCGCGTCGACATCAAGTCCGAGACCGAGTTCGCCTCCGAAGAACAGGAGATCGAGATCGAGGGCGAGGAGACCTTCGACGGCCGCTGCATGGCGGTGATGACGACCGGTCGTCGTTGCCCGAACGCGGCGCTGCCGGGGTCGACCTACTGCGGGCTGCCGCAGCACCAGGCGCTCTCGCGCTTCGAGACCAGCCAGGTCGCGATCCTCTCCGACCTCTCCGAGGCCGAGGTGGCGATCCTCGCCGACCCGGATGCCGACGACGGCCAGGTGGAGGAGATCGTCAGCAACGCCGAAGCAAACTTTGTGGAGCCCGAGCCCGCGGGTCCTGTCTCCGACGTGGAAGAGGACATCGCCCAGGAGGCGCGAGAAGCTGAGGACGTGGACGGAGAGACGCTCGGTGAGGATGAGGAAGTACGCGAGGAGGCGGAGCAGGCCTAGTGGCTAAGAAGCGGGTTCACGAGATTGCGAAAGCGCAGGGCGTCAGCTCGAAGGAGCTGCTGGCCGCTCTGAAAGCTGCCGGCGTCGAAGCGAAGGCCGCCGCCTCCAGCGTCGAGGAGGCCGATGCGCTGAAGGCGATCTCGGCCGCGAAAGGCAACGGCGGCGCCGAAACGGCGAAAAAGGCGCCGGCGAAAGCTCCGGCGCCGAAAGCCGAGAAGCCAGCGGCGCCGGCGCCGCAGAAAGCCGCTCCCGCCACGGCCAAGCCGGCAGCCAAACCAGCCGCCAACGGCCCGCAGACTTCGACCAAACCCGTGCGCGCCTCCGGCGCCCAGCAGGGCGGTGGCGGAGGAGGATCTGCCGCCTCGAAAAAACGCCGGGTCGTGATCGACTCCCAGGCCTCGCGCCGCGAGCAGCAGGGCGGTCCGCCGCCGCAGCGCCCGCCGCGCCGCCGCGGCGGCCGTCGCCGCAGGCCGCTGCTCGAGGAGCCGCCGGAGAAGCCGGAGACGCCGGCCGAGCCCGAGGCCACCAAGGTCAACTCCGGCGCCACCGTGCGCGAGGTCGCCGAGTCGCTCGGGCTGGCCCCGGCCGAGGTGATCAAAAAACTGATGATGATGGGCGAGATGGCGACGCTGACGCAGACGCTCACCGACGAGTCGGTCAAGGCGATCGCCGACGAGTACGACCGCAAGATCGAGATCGTCCGCGCCGCCGACGAGGAGCCGGAGGAGCCGGAGTTCTCCGACGCCGAGGAGGACCTGGTCGAACGGCCACCGGTGGTGACGATCATGGGCCACGTCGACCACGGCAAGACCTCGCTCCTGGACGCGATCCGCGAGACCGAGGTCGCCGCGGGCGAGGCCGGCGGCATCACCCAGCACATCGGCGCCTACCAGGTCCACCACGACGAGAAGACGATCACCTTCCTCGACACGCCGGGCCACGCCGCCTTCACGGCGATGCGCGCCCGCGGCGCCAAGGTCACCGACGTCGTCGTCGTGGTCGTCGCCGCCGACGACGGCGTCATGCCGCAGACCAAGGAGGCGATCGACCACGCCCGTGCCGCCGACGTGCCGATGCTGATCGCCGTCAACAAGATCGACAAAGAGGGCGCCAATCCGGAAAAGGTCCGCGGCGAGCTGTCCTCGGAAGGGATCAGCCCCGAGGAGTGGGGCGGCGACACCGTCTTCTGCGAGGTCTCGGCGAAGACGAAAGAGGGCCTCGACAACCTGCTCGACATGATCCTGCTCGTCACCGAGCTGGAGGAGCTCTCGGCCAACCCGAACGCCGAGGCCTCGGGCAACGTGATCGAGTCCCAGCTCGATCCGGGGCGCGGGCCGGTCGTCACCGTGCTGGTCCAGCGCGGCACCCTGCGTGTCGGCGATTCGCTCGTCGCCGGGCCGCAGTGGGGGCGGGTGCGGGCTATGCACGACTTCACCGGCAAAGCGGTCGAGGCGGCGGTGCCGGGAATGCCGGTCGAGGTGCTCGGCTTCGACGGCGTCGCCGACGCCGGCGAGTTCGTGCAGACGGTCGAAAACGACCGCAGCGCCCGCCAGATGGCTCAGGGGCGGGCCCACCGCCTCAAAACCGAGGCGCTGGCGCGCCGCCAGGGCCGCAAGGTCAGCCTCGACGAGGTCTTCGCCCGCGCCCAGGAGGGCGAGATCAAGGAGCTCAACATCGTCCTCAAGGCCGATGTCGCCGGCTCACTGGAGGCGCTGCAGGACGAGCTCGCGAAGGTGCCGCAGGAGCGTGTCGCGATCGACATCATCCATTCGCAGACCGGTGGCATCAACGAGTCAGACGTGATGCTCGCCTCGGCCTCCGACGCGATCATCATCGGCTTCAACGTGCGGCCGCTGCTCGACGCCAAACGCGCCGCCGAGCGCGAGGGCGTCGACGTCCGCACCTACTCGGTCATCTACAAAATCACCGAAGACCTGCGCAACGCGATGGAGGGCCTGCTCGAGGCGGTCGAGGTCGAGGAGACGATCGGCGAGGCGCTGGTCAAGCAGACCTTCAAAGCCTCCAAGGTCGGCCGCATCGCCGGCTGCATCGTCGCCGAGGGCAAAGTGCGCCGCGACGCCAGTGTCCGCCTGATCCGCGAGGGCACGGTGATCTGGACCGGCGAGATCGGCTCCCTGCGCCGTTTCAAAGACAACGTCCAGGAGGTCGAGGAGGGCCAGGAGTGCGGCATCGTGCTCGACGGGTACGCCGACGTGAAGGAGGACGACGTGCTCGAGTTCTTCCAGACGAAACAGGTCGAGCAGACCCTGGAGTGAGCCACTAGCATGGCCGGACCCCGCATGCGGCGCATCAACGAGGTGCTTCGCGAGGTCGTCGGGGCCGCAATCTCCAGCGAGTTGAGCGATCCTCGCATTGGCTTCGTGACCGTGACTTCCGTCGAGACCAGCCCCGACCTGCGCACCGCCAAGGTGTTCGTCAGCGTGCTCGGCGACGAGGGGGAGCGAGAGGCGACGCTGGAGGGGCTGCGTTCCTCGCACGGGGTGATCCAGTCGCGAATCGCCGCCGAGACCCGGATGAAGCGGACGCCGACGTTGACCTTCCATTACGACGACACCGTCGAGCGCGGGGTTCGCATCTCGGAACTCCTGGGGGACGAGGACGAAGAGTGACCTCGCTTCCCGACGTCGCCACCTCCGACCTCGAGCGTGTCGGCGCCGAGCTGCGCGCCCGCGACCGCTTTCTGCTGACCGCCCACGAGGGGCCCGACGGCGACGCCCTCGGCTCGCTCCTCGGCCTGCACGAAGTCCTAACCCAGCTCGGCAAGGACTCGGTGATGTTCATGGCGGCGAAGGAGTTCCCACTGCCGATCGAGTACCGCTTCCTGACGCTGGAGGAGGTCTTCCACGAGGCCCCGGCCGACATGGCCGACCGCACCGTGGTCTTCCTCGATTGCGGCAACATCGACCGGATGCCGGTCGAGTGGCTGACCGCGGGCGACAACGACGTCATCAACATCGACCACCACCACGACAACACCTGCTTTGGCGATTTCAATCTGGTCGACGTCGCCGCCTCCTGCACCGCCGAGATCATCTACGACCTGGCGCTGCTGCTGGGGGCGAGGATCACGCCGGAGATCGCCTCCGCCCTCTACGTCGGCCTGATCACCGACACCGGCAAGTTCATGTACGAGAACACCAACGCCCACACCCACCGGGTGGCGGCGGAGCTGATCGAGGCCGGGGTCGACGTCGACGACACCTATCGCCGCCTTTACGAGCACGTCCCGATCGAGAAGCTCCGGCTCGTCTCGCGTGCCCTCGACGGCATCTCCAGCCACTGCGACGGCCGCCTGGCGATCAGTTACATCACCATCTCCGACTACGAGGCAACCGGCGCCGGCGAGGAGATGACCGAGGGGCTGATCGACAACCTGCGCTCGATCGAGGGGGTCAAGGTGGCGGCGGTGATCCGTGATCTGGGCAACCGCGGACGTGCCGCCCGCAAGGTCAGCCTGCGCTCCAGCGCCGGCGACGTCGACGTCTCGGCGGTCGCTCGACAGAACGGGGGAGGGGGCCACAAGCGCGCCGCCGGCTTCTCGACCGACCTCTCCTTCGAGGAGCTGGTCGAGTTTCTGACTCGCGAGGTCTCCGTCCAACTCGACGCCTGAGCATGACGGCCGATCCCGGGACGGTTCTGCTCTACGACAAGCCGGCAGGCGTCACCTCGCACGACGTCGTCGTCGAGGTCCGCCGTGAGCGTGGCTGCAAAGCCGGGCATGCCGGCACGCTCGACCCCTTCGCCACCGGGTTGCTCCTGATCCTGCTCGGGCGAGCGACGAAGCTGCAGCAGCTCCTCGTCGGGCTGCCGAAGACCTATCAGGCGAAAGCACGTCCGGGGTGGCGCTCGAGCACCGGCGATTCCGACGGAGAGCTGACGCTGACCGGTCGGATTCCGGCGTCGCTGGAGCTTCCGACCGGCATCGTCCGCCAGCGGGTGCCGATGACCTCTGCGGTACGGGTGGGCGGGGAGCGTCTTTACAAGAAGGCGCACCGTGGCGAAGTGGTCCTGACGCCGGAACGAGACGTCGAGATCTACCGCGCCGATCTGGTCGGAGCGGGATCGACTCGCAGGACGGGCGACTACTTCGAATACGAGATCGAATGCTCTGCGGGAACCTACATCCGCACCCTGATCGAGACGCTCGACGACGCCTACTGCTGTGAGCTGCGGCGGCTCTCGGTCGGGCCCTTCAACGTCGCTATGGCAGGCAGGGAATACGACCTCGAGGAGGTCGCCGAGCTGGTCCCGGCCGTTCGGGAGTTCCTGCGGTGAGCATCGAGGTGACGTCTCTGCCCGACGTGGAGGCCCGGCCGCGAAACGTCGCGATCGGCACCTTCGACGGCGTCCATCTCGGCCACCAGGCGGTGATCGAGGGGGCGGACACCGTCCTCACCTTCGATCCCCACCCGCTGGAAGTCCTGCACCCGGCGGCGACGCCGAAGCTGATCATGCCCTTCGGGGTCAAGCGCGACGTGATCGAGGGGCTGGGGGTGGAGGAGCTCGTCGTCATCTCCTTCGACGAGGACTTCGCCCGCCGCGGCGCCGAGGACTTCATCGAGCACGTGCTGCTGGAGAAGCTCGACGCGAAGCAGGTCTCGGTCGGCGAGAACTTCCGCTTCGGCGCCAAGGCCAAGGGCGACCCGGCGATGCTGGGAGGGCGCTCGGAGTTCCGCACGCGGGTCGTGCCACTGGTGGAAGTCGACGGCGAAACGGTCTCCTCGACCCGAATCCGGGCGCTCGTCGCAGCCGGCGAGATGGAGGCGGCCCGCCGTTGCCTCGGCGCCCCCTTCATGGTCGAGGGGGAAGTCGTGACCGGCGACCAGCGCGGGCGCGAGCTCGGCTTCCCGACCGCCAACATCGTCCCCGACGACCGTCTCGCGATCCCCGGCCACGGCGTCTACGCGGCCTTCGCCGACGGCGTCCCCGCCGCGGTCAACGTCGGCATCCGCCCGACCTTCGAGAGCGGCCGTGGCGTCCTGATCGAGACCTACCTGATCGACCGCGAAGAAGATCTCTACGGCAAGGTTCTCCGCGTCGCCTTCGTCGAGCGCCTGCGCGGCGAGCGCAGCTACCCGCGAGTGGAGGAGTTGATCGAGCAGATGCATCGAGACGTAGAGGACGCAAAGCGGGCATGCGCAGCCTTCACCTCGCCGTAAGAGGGCCGGCGGCGCTTTTCGCCGAGTGCCGGGCGCCCCTCGGCTCGCGCCGGCACCACCCGTCGCCGGCGGGTACCGCGTTACGAGTCGGATGCGCTCAGGAAGTCCTGATGACCTTGAAGCTGAAGGTCGCGGGGGTCGAGTCGGTGAGACCTGCGCTCACGGCCTCGACTGAGAACTTGTGCTTACCCGCTTTGACCTTGTAGGCCTTGGGCGAAGCGCAGGGTGCGAAGGCCCCTTTGTCGAGCTTGCACTTGAAGGTCGCGCCCGACGTCGAAGCGGAAAAGCTGAATTTAACCTTGACCCTTTTCTTCGTGGTCTTGATCTTCTTCGGTGGGTGCGAGCCGAGGACGGTGTTGGGGGCGGATTGCCCCGGCGAGCCCCCGGAAGGCGGCGATGGGGAGGCTGGTGCCGGGGCGAGCACCGTGTATTGGACGGATTTGGAGCTCGTGCCGCCTTTGTTGTCTCCGGCGTTGACGGTGAAGGTGTGCTGACCCAAGCTCGCGGTGTCGATCGGCGCACCGTTGGCGACGGGGCCGGCGCATTCGATCAAGCCTGCGCCTTCCTGCGGCGCGCACGAGTAGATGGCGCTGACTGCCTGCCCGAGGGTGTAGGTCCCGCCGGCGGCGGGGGAGACGATTTCGATCGAAGGGGGAGGCGAATAGGTGATTTTCATTTCCGGCGCGGCGCTCGCCGAGGCGATTTCCAGTTGTCCGCCGGCTGGGACGAGCGAGGAGCCTCCGCCGCCGCCTCCGCCTCCGGCGTTGAGCCCGCCACCGCCCCCGCCGCCTCCGTAAAGGCCGCCGCCGGCTCCGCCCCCTCCATTGGTCCCGAGTTCGCCGTTGCCGCCGGCCCCGCCGGAGCCGAGTTCGCCATCGGTGCCGGATTGGCCGTTGCCGAAGCCGCCTGCACCCTCACCGAATTCGGTTCCCGCGCCGCCGCCTTCGTTGCCGGCTTCGTTGCTTTCTCCGGCGCTCCCGGCGTCGCCGCCGGCGCCAGGTGGACTGGTTGCGCCGTCGCCTCCACCGCCGCCTCCGCCAGCCGCGACGACAAGCCGGGTGTCGGTCGAGAGGCCGAGCGAGCGCGGCAGGAGGCGGATGTCCGAGGCGCCGCCTCCGCCGCCGGCCCCACCGCCTCCAGATGCGCCGCCGTTGAAGCCCCCTTCGCCGCCGTCTTCGCCACTGCCGGCCACCTCGAGGTAGAGAGTCTCCCCGGGCGAGACTTCGAGATCGGCCGTGACTTCGGCAGCGGCGCCACCGCTGGCGGCGACGCCTCCTTGGCCTCCGCTGCCGCCGATCAGCAGGACGTGGAGGAGATGGACCCCGCTCGGCACTACGAAGGTCTGCTCGTCTCCGGTGGAGCCGAAGACTTTGGTCGTCGCCTGCGCGGGCGAGGCGGCCCAGGCCAAGGCTCCGAGCAGCGCGATGGCCGCAGAGAGGAAAACTCGATGGGTTCGCACGAGCGGGACCCTTTCAGAGACGGGATTCGAAGTCAATTTCGCACCGGCGTTGTGCTAGCTTCCAGCAGCCGTCGCACCCACGTGTGCGGCGTTTTTGCGAGATGAGCCTGACCAAAGAAAAAAAGAGCGAGCTGATCGGCAAGTACGGCCGCGGCGACAAGGACACCGGCTCGGCCGAGGTCCAGGTCGCGCTGCTGACCGAGCGGATCAACGAGCTCACCGAGCACCTGCGCACGCACGCCAAAGACCACCACTCGCGCCGCGGGCTGCTGATGCTCGTCGGCAAGCGCCGCCGCATGCTGCGCTACCTCGAACGGACCGACCTCGAGCGCTACCGCGCCCTGGTCAAAGAGCTCGGCCTGCGTCGATGATCGCCGTCGGGGAGCCTGCCCCCGACTTCACCCTCCGCGACCAGGACGGGGAGAAGGTCTCGCTCTCCGACTACAAGGGCCGCAGGGTCCTGCTGATCTTCTACCCGGGCGACTTCAGCCCCGTCTGCGGCGACCAGCTCTCGATCTACCAGGAGGTGAAGCCGCAGATCGCAGAGAAGGGCGTCGAGCTGGTCGGGATCAGCGTCGACAGCTTCTTCGCTCACAAGGCGTTCCAGGAGAAGCTGGGGATCGACACCACGCTGCTCTCCGACTTCGAGCCCAAGGGAGAGGTGGCCCGCGCCTACGGCTCGTATCTCGAGGCGCCGCTCGGCTTCGCCAACCGCACCCTCGTCCTGATAGATGAGGACGGGAAAGTCGCCTGGACCCACGAAACGCCCAATCCCGGTGAGTTCCCCGGCGCCAACGTCATCTTCGACGCGCTTGCCTGAGCGAGAGGTACGCTCAGGCACTAATGGTCACTTGGGCACAGGAAGGTATGCCCAACTGACCGACGGAGGGACCAGCCCCCAGGCGAATAGGTCGGTGCGATGAACGACCTGACGAGTGCGTCGATCCCGCCGATCGGTCCCGAGGACCGCGTTCACGGTGAGGGGGAGGGGACGGTCGTCGTCTACGCCGACCTCGGCTGCCCGCACTGCGCAGCCGAGTGGCCGCGGCTGCGGGAGCGGTCGGCGCGGCTCGTCTTCCGCCACTTCCCGGTCGCCAGCAAGCACCCCCGCTCGCCGGCCCTGCATGCAGCTGCCGAGGCTGCCGGTCGCCAGGGCCGTTTCTTCGAGATGGTCGACTCGCTCTACGCCGACCGCGGTCGGGTCGACGACCCGCATCTATGGGAGCGAGTGGAGGGCCTTGGGCTCGACCTGGAGCGCTTCGAGGTCGACCGCCGCTGCACCGAGGTCGAGGCGCGCGTTCGCCGCGACTTCGAATCGGGCATCCGCGCGGGGGTGACCAGCACGCCCGCGCTCTTCGGCGAGGACGGGAAGCGGCTTGACTCACGGGCCTTGTACTCTCTCTGCGACAGAGAACGAGAGTTCTGAAAGCAGATGGCCGTCATCCGGGCGGCCGGAGGTAGACAACTAAATGAGCATGTTTGACGTTACCCGCGTCTCGGCGGATGTCGGCGATGGCCAGATTTCCTTCGAGACCGGCAAACTCGCGAAGCAGGCGAGCGGTGCTGTGGTCGTCCGCAGCGGCGACACGATGGTCCTCTGCACCGCCACCGTCGGGAACCTTCGCGACGTGGACTTCCTTCCCCTCACCGTCGACGTCGAGGAGCGGATGTACGCCGCGGGCAAGATCCCGGGCTCGTTCTTCCGTCGCGAGGGGCGCTCCGGCGAAAAGGCGACGCTGACCGCGCGGATGATCGACCGCCCGATCCGCCCGCTCTTCCCCAAGGGCTGGCACTACGAGACGCAGCTGGTGGCGATCCCGATGTCGGTCGACCAGGTCAACCCCTACGACATCCTCGCCATGAACGGCGCCTCCGCGGCGCTGGCGATCTCCCCGGTCCCGGTCGCCGCCCACGTCGGCGCCGTCCGCATCGGCAAGCACGAAGGCGACTTCCTCGTCAACCCGCCCGAGGAGACGCACGATGAGCTCGAACTCGACCTGATCGTCGCCGGCACCGACGAGGCGATCCTGATGGTCGAGGCCGGCGCCAGCGGCGTCACCGAGGCCGAGATCCTCGACGCCCTCGACATCGCCCACGCCGAGATCAAGAAGCTCTGCGCGGCGATGGAGGAGTTGCAGCAGAAGGCCGGCAAGGAGAAGCTGGAGATCGAGGCGCCGCAGATCGACGAGGGCCTGCTCGCCGAGATCCGCGCCTCCCACGGCCAGGCTCTGGTCGACGCGATCGCCACCGAGGGCAAGCTCGAGCGCTACGAGGCGATCGACAAGGTCAAGGACGAGGTCGTCGGCCACTACGCCGCCGCGCACGAGGAGGGCGAGGTCGACGACGAGCGCGTGTCCGAGGTCAAGGCCGCGATCGACTCGATCGAGAAGGACACGATCCGCAAGGCGATCGCGGTCGAAAAGAAGCGACCCGACGGTCGCGCCCAGGACGAGATCCGACCGATCGAGACCGAGGTCGACATCTCCCCGCGCGTGCACGGCTCGGCGCTGTTCACCCGCGGCGAGACCCAGATCCTCTCCAACGTGGCCCTGGGCACGACCCGGATGGACATGCGGATCGACACGCTCGGCCTGCAGACCACGAAACGGTTCTGGCACCACTACAACTTCCCGCCCTTCTCGGTCGGGGAGGCGGGCTTCATGCGCGGTCCGAAGCGGCGCGACATCGGTCACGGGGCCCTCGCCGAGCGCGCCCTGGTGGCGACGATTCCCGACGAAGAGTCGTTCCCGTACGTGATTCGGGTGGTCTCCGAGACCCTCGAGTCCAACGGCTCCTCTTCGATGGGCTCGGTCTGCGCCTCCTCGATGGCGCTGCAGGCCGCGGGCGTCCCGGTCACCGCTCCGGTCGCCGGCGTCGCGATGGGCCTGATCAAGGAGGGCGACGACTACATCGTCCTCACCGACATCGCCGGCGTCGAGGACCACCTCGGCGACATGGACTTCAAGGTCGCCGGCACCGCCGAGGGCATCACCGCCCTGCAGATGGACATCAAGATCACCGGCGTCACCTTCGACATCCTCCGGGACGCGCTGGACCAGGCCAACAAGGGCCGCCAGTTCATCCTCGGCAAGATGGCCGAGGCGATCGACGGGG
>JBIOWB010000069.1:0-42189 GCA_044868125.1 Solirubrobacterales bacterium | reverse complement strand
GCAAACGGCTGAAGATCCCGGCGCCTCAGTAGCGCCGGCCGCCGCTCAGGCCCGCGTGCGCTCGGCGAGGTCGGCGAGCAGCGCCGCCATCCCCCGCTCGGCGTGGACCCGGCGCTGGCGGTCGGCGCCGTTGCCCTCGGCGACGATCCGGTCGAGCTCCTCGAAGGCGCCGGCGCCGCCGAGCTGCTCGGCGTAGGGGAGCGCCTCGGCGAGGGTGCCGCGGGCGACCTCCAGGGCCGGCGCCGCGGTGTGGTCGTCGACCATCAGCCGCGCCTGGAGGCCGTAGCGGCCGGCCTGGTAGTAGGACTCCTCGATCGCCTCGCGCGTCAGGCCGGGGGCGCCCGGGCGGTCGATCTCCTTCGCCGCCAGGGCCTGGATCAGGGCGGCGACCGCCGCGTTCTGCTCGGCCCGCGGCTGCACGTCCATCCCCCGCACCTCGACCGTCCCCAGGTTCGGGTGCGGGCGCACGTCCCACCAGATGTAGGTGTAGTCCTCGACCCCGGCGGCGGCGATCAGCTGGTCGGCGACGCGGACGAAGTCCTCGTAGTCGCGGAAGGCGCGCGGCATCTCGAAGCGGGGGTAGCTGCGGACGACGCTGGCGCGGGCGCTCGCCATCCCCGTGTCCCCGCCGTCGCGGAAGGGCGAGTTGGCGGTCAGCGCCGCCAGCAGCGGCAGGTGGTGGCGCATCGCGTTGGCGACGGCGACGGCGGTTTCGGGGTCGGGCATGCCGACATGCACGTGGAGAGCACACGGCGGCGTCGAGAGCAGGCTCGCGAGGTCCCTCTTGACCGTCTCGTAGCGGGCTCTCTCGACCAGCTGCGGCTCCCCCGCCCCGCCGGGATAGACGCCGGAGCCCATCAGCCGCGCGCCGGTGTCGGCAACCGCCCGGCGCACCTCGACGAGCTCGCGCACCGCCTGCCCGGCGTCGAGGCAGATGCCGGTCTTCATCTCGATCTGGGTGGCGAAGATCTCGGTCGAGACGCTGTCGCGGCGCTCGGGGTCGATCCGGTCGAGCACGCTCTGGCCGTCGGCGAGGAGGCCGCAGTCGGCGTCGAGGAGGAGGAGCTCCTCCTCCACACCCATCGTCAGTGGCGTCGAGGAGCCGAACCCGTGCTCGGCGCGCACGCCCTCCGCTTTGGACGAGGTCCCCATAGTGTCGGCGAGCTACCCCCGGGACCGAGCTTTTAACCCGGTCCCGAGAACCGCCTACCGAGCGGCCGCGGCTGAGCCCGATCGAGGCGGACGGCTGAGGGTGGGTTCGGTCGATTCGACTCTCATCGCCGGGCACACCGCCATCGCAAGTTCTTCGCTCTCCCTCGCGCTCGGCCGGCTCCGGGCGATCAGGACCGCTTTCACGCTGACCTCGCTGCCTTCCCGGATCAGGTCGTCTTCGCGGCGCGTCGTGTAGCAGATCAGCCGCCCCTCGTCCTCCGGCGCCCCCAGCTCGAGGCTCTCTTTGACCATGCCCGGATCGGCTGGGTATTGGCGGGGCCGCTCCAGCACCCTGCCCTTCAATTCGACCACCTGGCCATCCAGGGTGTGGTCGTAGAAGAGGTCGGAGAGGCGCACCCGCGGCAGGTCTGGCATCTGCCCGAAGGAGTGAGCGTGCGCAAGGGTGAATTCCGGCCACTGCGCGATCAACAGGCGCTTCG
Organism: Solirubrobacterales bacterium; assembly: GCA_044868125.1. Taxonomy (GTDB): domain Bacteria; phylum Actinomycetota; class Thermoleophilia; order Solirubrobacterales; family 70-9; genus VAYN01. The sequence continues at coordinate 40,537 of JBIOWB010000069.1, read as the reverse complement.
ATCCTGGCGCCATTTCCGGTTCCCCCGCCCACAACGACCTTTCGTCTTCGGCCACGGCGAACAGCCCCTCCACGGCGCTTTCGGCTTCCGTGGCGGGCTCTTCGATCGTCACCGTCTTCACCTCTTCGCCCCCCTGGTCGGAGGTCAGCTCGAGTGTCGCCTCGTATTGGCCGCCACGGGCGTCGGCCGATACGTAGCCGGTGCACACCACGTGCAGCCATTGTTGAGAGTCCAGCTCCGGCAGCTCGACCCATTCGTCGAGCAGGGAGCCTGGAAGCCGGGCATCGGCTGGACCCCCCACCCCGTAGCGGCACTGCGCCGGATCCAGGGAGACGACGTCCGGAAGCACGATGTGGACGCCGAGGCCGGTGAGCGCCTGAGGCCCGACGTCTTCGATCCGCAGCCCGAACCTGACCGGCCCACCGTCGTCCGGCATCACCACCAGGCCGCCCCACACCTGGAAGCCGCGCCGTTTCACCTGACCGACGAAGTTGACCGGCTTCCTGGTGCCGATGAAGCCCCCTCCCCCTCCTCCTCCGGCGTGCAATCGGGCTTGGATGAACGGGCTCGCCCAGGCCGCGATCGCAGCGAATAGCGCGATGACGGCCATCGCCTCTCGTCTCCTGAGGAGCTGAAACACTCGACGAAGCCAACCCCGGCACCGTTTCCACAGCGGCTCCGTCGTCGCCGAGGAGGAGTCCGTGCCGTCGGGTCGATCTTGCTTCTGCCGCTTGTTGGATTTCGGATCGTTCACTGTCCCTCCCGGGCGCCGATTGGCGCACGGCTCGCCTCGTCAAGGGCGATTCGCAGGAGGAATGCGACCCGATATTGCCCGGGCATCGCGGGATGCCCGAAAGGGTGCTGCCTGTTTGCCCTAGAAGAGGCTGTCCGGTTCGGTTACGCCATGGATGTGATCTCGTCGTTCGTCGGTCGCGATCGATCTGTAGTTGGTTGCGAGCGTCTTGCGGGTCGGGCTGACCAAGGTGGAGCAAGTCGCCTGGCCCAGCACTTTGAGGTTGCGATCCATGTCGGTCCTTTCCATCCGATTTCCGACGAGCCTCGTCGGATTTTGAGGCTCGTCTAAATTTTTTTGATTTGTCTAAAAGTAGGGGCAGTGCCGTTTCTTGTCAAGGAACGGCAGCGAGATCCGGTCGCGGCTTAGAGAGTCCGCAAGACCGCTTCGGCGGCGTTGCAGCCGTTGATGCCATGGGCGCCGGCGCCGGGGGGCGTGGCGGCGGAGCAGATGAAGACGCCGGGGATGCCGGTGGAGTATGGGTTCGGGCCGATGCGGGGGCGGAGCAGGGTTTGGAGGGGGGTGTTGGCGCCGGTGAGGATGTCGCCGCCGAGGAAGTTGGCGTTGGTGGCTTCGATCTCCTGCGGGGTGCGGGTGGCGCGGGCGACGATGCGGTCGCGGAGGCCGGGGGCGAAGCGCTCGAGCTGGTCGAGGATCGCCTCGGTGGCGTCGCCGGTGTAGCCGTTGGGGACGTGGGCGTAGGCCCAGACCGGGTGCAGGTCGCCTTTCGAGCGGCTCGGGTCGGCGAGGTACTGCTGGGCGACGAGGACGAAGGGCCGCTCCGGCATGCGGCCGCGGTGGATCTCGCGTTCGCAGTGGACGATCTCCTCGAAGGAGCCGGCGGCGTGGACGGTGGCGGCGCGGCGGGCGGGCTCGTAGGTCCAGGGCACGCCACCCTGGACCGCGAGGTCGAGCTTGAAGGCGCCGGGGCCGTGCTTGAAGCGGCGGTAGGCGCGGGCTACCCGCGGCGGCAGCCTGTCGCCGGCGAGCTCCAGGACCCCGCGCGGCGCCAGGTCGAGGACGACGGCGTCGGCGGGCGGCAGCTCGTCGAGGGAGCGGACGCGGCGCCCGGTCTCGATCCGGCCGCCGTTCTCGTCGATCACGCTGGCGAAGGCGTTGGCGATGGCGATCGATCCCCCCTTCGCGACCGGCCAGCCGTTGGCGTGGCCGCTGGCGATCAGCGCCATCCCGATCGCCGAGCTCAGCGGCTTGTTCAGCGGCGCGTAGGCGTGGGCAGCGACCCCGCCGAACAGCGCCGCCGCCTCTGGCGTCCCCAGCCGCCGCGCCAGCAGGGTCGCCGGCGCCGCCGCCGGCAGGCCGAAGCGAAGCAGCTTCAGCGGGTGGCGCGGGACGCGGACGATCGGCTGGTAGATGTCTTCGATCAGCGCTTCGTAGGCTTCGGCGGAGGGGCCGAAGACCTGCCGCCAGCGCGGCCCCGCCTCCCCCAGCCCCGCCGCCGTCGCCTCGACCGCGCGCAGCATCGAGGCGCCCCCTCCCCTGTCGAGCGGGTGGGCCAGGTCGACCTCCGGCCAGGCGAACTCGAGCCCGTGGCGGTGCAGTTCCAGCGAAACCGTCGCCGGCGCGCTCACGGTCATCGGGTGCGTTGCCGCGCACTCGTCGTGCAGCAAACCCGGCACCGTCAGCTCCGAGCTGCGGGTGCCGCCGCCGATCCGCTCCTCGGCCTCGATCACCGTCACCTCCACCCCACGACTGGCGAGGACGGCGGCGCAGGCGAGCCCGTTGGGACCGGAGCCGACGACTATCGCGCTGCTCATGCCTCCTATTTTCCCTGCACTTCAGCCACGACCGCACCGGGTTCGTCACACTGGACCGGGAACCCCGCGGCGCCTTCGTCGCCCAGCCACGGCTGGTGCTTGGCCATCTCGGCGACGTCGACGTAGCCCTCCTCGACCAGGCCCGCGGCCGCGTCCCAGATCCGGTAGCGCTGGCGCTGCACCTGCGCCGGCTGGCTCTCCAGCGTCACCACCCGCAGCTCGCCGGGCTCGAACCCGCAGCGCTCCTGCACCGCCGCCAGCAGCCGCTGGTCGTGGAAGTGGCCGTCGCCGAAGTTGTAGCCGAGGACGACGCCGGCGACGAGCTCGCCCTCGCGCACGTCGTAGGCGTCGACGTCGTCGACCGCCCGCGCCGTCAGCGCGTTCAGCGCCCGCCCGTGCGAGTGCATCGAGCGGAAGGCGAGCCCTTTGTAGAGGAGGACGTCGATCATCTCCGGCTCGTAGAACTTCTTCAGCTGCTCGCCGACGATCGGCGCCGCCTTGACCAGCGAGCGGTCGAGCTTCGCCTCCGCCCCGGTGTCGCGCCGGAACAGCCACTGGCTGGTCGCCCAGTTGCCGGCGTAGTAGCGCATCGAGGGCAGGAAGCTGATCAGGTCCGGGCGCAGGTTGCCGAGCACCGGCAGGCCGACGCAGGTGAGGGCGAGGATCACCAGCAGCAGCGGATCGTCGATCGCCGACCAGGGCACGCTCCCGTAGTGGCCGAAGAGGAAGAGCAGGCCGAAGATCATGAACACGTTCCACTCCAGCGGCACCGCCAGCGGGAACGTCGAGAAGATGTGGGCGTGGAAGATCACCATCCCGGCGACGGCGAGGGTCTGGACGAGGCCGCCGCTGGTGAGGACCAGGACCAGCGGCAGGGTGAACTCCATCACCGTCCCGAGATGGGCGGCCGTGGCCCCCATCCGCGAGGGACGCAGGTCCTCGGGGTGGCGCCGGTAGAGGCGGCGCTTCATCGCCCGCGAGCGGTTCCAGGGCGTGTTGCTGATCATCACCGTGACCACGAAGGGGAAGTGGCGGTTCAGCTTCGAGCTGGCGGCCCCCCACCAGATGCAGAAGAAGACGAGCTGCGCGGCGATGACCAGGTTGGTCAGCGGGAAGAGGAAGATCAGCGAGAGGTTGCCGTAGATCTCCGCCCGCGCCGCCAGGAACGGGACCTTGTCGCGCAGGCCGAGAGCGACGAGGATCGCCAGCATCGCGCCGACCGCGACCGGGTCGAGCGTCTTCACGGCAGGGTTGAGCAGCAGCAGGAGCGGTCCCTCCACGGGATCCACCCATGGTGCGTGCGCGTCCACCCCCGGCGTGATCAACAGGTACAGCAGCGCCGCCAGCAGCGCTCCATATAAGGAGACGTCGAGCCAGGTCCGCGTCGTCCCCCGCGTCCCCGGCACCCGCTCCGGCCAGGGCGGCAGCCGCGTCGTCCCCGGCCGCAGCCAGTAGAGGAAGCCGCCGACCATCGGCGAGAAGCGCAGGGTCAGCGGCAGCGAGCCGGCGCCGAGCCCCAGCACCTCCCAGAGCATCGTCCAGATCACCGCCTTCTCGAAGACGATCGGCTCGGTCCAGTGCGGCCAGCCGCTCGTCGCCTCGATCAACAGGAAGCCGAGGCCGGCGTAGGCGAGGACCTTGAAGACGTAGAGGAAGTAGACCGCGACCGGCGTCCCGAACCCGTTCAGCGCCCAGTCCTGCGCCAACGGCTTGATCCGCTGCAGGTGCGGAAGGCGCCGCCACTCGGCTACTTCGAACGGCGGCGGCGCCGGATCCAGCAGGCCCATCCGTCTAACCGCCTCGACTGATGCTCACGTGAATGCGCTCTATGCCGATGACTCTATGGCTTGTCCGCGAGCCCGCCAAGCTCCACCCCACCTCCCGGCGCATTGCCCGGCCGAACCGAGTGTTCCATCATGAACCCGCTGTGGGATTCGACGAAGGTCAGATATCCCGCCAGTCCGCGGCGGTCAACCCTGAGGAGCGCCTCGAGGCCCTCCTGCGCGATCTGCGCACCTCGAGGGACGGCCTCTCGCAGCGCGAGGCACAGAGGCGGCTGGTCCAGTTCGGAGCGAATGTGCTTGAGCGGCGCCGGCGGCGGCGGTGGCTGCCGGAGCTCGGTCGCCAGTTCACCCACCCCCTCGCGCTCTTGCTATGGGCGGCTGCGGCGCTGGCATGGATCGCGGGCATCCTTGCGGTCGCTGTCGCGATCATGGTTGTGATCGCGATCAACGCGGCTTTTGCGTTCGTCCAGGAGACGCAGGCGGAGCGGGCGGTCGAGGCGCTCGCCCAGTACCTGCCGGAGCGGGCGCGGGCGCTGCGCGACGGCTCCCCTGTCGAGGTGCCAGCGACCGAGCTGGTGCCCGGCGACGTCGTCCTCCTCGGGGAAGGCGAGCGCATCTCCGCCGACGCGCGGCTGCTGGAGGGAGCACTGGAGATCGATATCTCGACGCTCACCGGCGAGTCGATGCCGGTGTTCCGCTCGGCGAGCTACGCGGACACGGGAGTACCCCAGCTTCAGGCGCGCGATCTCGTCTTCAGCGGCACCACCTGCACGGAGGGCGAAGCGCGCGCGGTCGTCTTCGCCACCGGGATGCAGACGGAGCTGGGCCGGATCGCCGCGCTGTCCCAACGGGTCGAGCGCGAGGAGAGCCCGCTGGAGCGCCAGGTCCGGCGGGTCGCCTGGCTGATCGCGGCGATCGCTATCGCGACCGCAGTCGCCTTCCTGCCCCTGGCGCTGTTCCTCGGCGGCCTCTCGCTGAGCGACTCCGTTGTCTTCGCCGTCGGGCTGCTGGTCGGCAACGTCCCCGAGGGCCTGCTGCCGGTGATCACGCTCGCCCTCGCGGTCGGCGTCCGCGACCTGGTCCGCCGAGGCGCGGTGGTGAAGCGCCTCAGCGCCGTGGAGACGCTCGGCTCCACTGACGTGATCTGCACCGACAAGACCGGCACGCTGACCGAGAACCGGATGCGCCCGACTGCGATCTGGAGCCCAGTGGGCTCCGTCGCCATCGCGGACGGGCAGCCGACCGGGCGCGCGCCGAAACCCCTCCTCGAGCTCGCGCAGGCGATAGCCGACTGCAACAACGCCCGGCTCGATTCCGGCGCTCCGAGCGGCGACCCCACCGAGGTCGCGCTTCTGCAGGCGGCAGCGGCACTCGGCGCCTCGACCGATCCCGACTCACGCGCGAGGCACCGAGTTCGACACTTCCACTTCGATCCGGTCCTGAAGCGGATGTCGACCGTCGACGAGCGGGCCGGGAAGCTCTGGCTCGACGCAAAGGGGGCGCCGGAGTCCCTCCTCCCCATCTGCACGAGCACCGCCTCCGAGGACGGCGAGCGCCCACTCGGCGCAGAGGAGAAGGAGCGGATCGAACGGCAGGTCGAGGAGTACGCGGGCAGAGGGCTGCGGGTTCTCGGCGTCGCGCGCCGGCAGCTCGGTCGAGTCGCTCCCGAGCTCCGCGAGGAAGCCGAGCGCGGGATGACCTTCCTCGGGCTGGTCGCGATGGTCGATCCGCCGCGGGCAGAGGTCGCCGAGGCGGTCGAGCGCTGCCACGACGCCGGCATCCGCGTCATCGTCGTCACCGGCGACCACCCGTTGACCGCGAGCGCGGTTGCCCGCGAGGTCGGCATCGGCCGCGGCGGCGAGCTGCCGGTGATCGGCGGCGAGGAACTGGAGCGGATGAGCGACCGGGATCTCGACGCCCTCCTCCACGGCGACCGCGAGCTGCTCTTCGCCCGCAGCTCCCCCGAGGCGAAGCTGCGGATCGCCGACGCCCTGCGAGAGGAAGGACACGTGGTCGCGATGACCGGGGACGGCGTCAACGACGCACCGGCCCTGCGGGCCGCCGACATCGGCGTGGCGATGGGCCGCTCGGGTACCGACGTGGCGCGGGAGGCCTCGACGATGGTCCTCACCAACGACGACTTCTCGACGATCGTGGTCGCGGTGGAGGCGGGTCGGCGGGTCTACGCGAACATCCGCAAGTTCCTCCTCTACATCTTCGCCCACACCACGCCCGAGGTGACGCCGTTCATCGTCTTCGCGCTCGCCGGAGGGACGATCCCGCTGCCGCTCACCGTCCCCCTCCTGCTCGCCTTTGACGTCGGCACCGAGACGCTGCCGGCGCTCGCCCTGGGGCGCGAGCGCGCGGAGGCCGGGCTGATGAAACAGGCACCGCGCCCGAGGAGCGAGTCGGTGGTGCAGAAGGAGATGCTGCTGCGGGCCTGGCTCTTCCTCGGCCTGATCTCCGCAGTCCTGGAGATGGCCGCCTTCTTCTACGTCCTCACCAAGGCCGGCTGGAGCCCGGGCGATCCGACCGGCTCGGGGACCGACCTCCACGGCGCCTACCTGGAAGCGACGACCATGACCTTCTTCGCCATGGTCGCCTGCCAGATCGGCACCGCCTTCGCGGCCCGCACCGATCGCGCTTCGCTGCGATCGATCGGCGTCCTCACCAACCCGCTGCTGCTCTGGGGCATCGTCTTCGAGCTGGCCCTCGCGGCGATCTTCATCTACACGCCGCCGTTTCAATCACTGCTGGGAACGGCGCCGCTGGGCCTCGACGCACTGCTTCTGACGCTGCCCTTCCCGTTCATCGTCTGGGGAGCCGATGAGCTTCGTCGGCTTCAGGTTCGCCATCGGGTAGCAGTTCCTTCGCGACGGCTGCCGCGGTCGCCCGGATCTCATCGGCAACCACCGAATCAACGGTAGGGGGCGCCGTTGCGTTATCCGAGCGCTAACCGCGGCTCATAGGGCACATCCGGTGACCCCAGCTGCCACTCAAGCCAGCGCCAGATCGCCGGGGCCACGGCCCCCGCCCCCGCCGACCCACCCTTCGCCCGGACCTCGCGAAGCTGGTGCGCGCAGCGAAGCCGCGAAGCCACCCTCGCGTTCGCCGCGACCTCATAGGGGTCCTCGGGGTCGACGACCAGGAGCGTGGGCGCGCGAACGTCACCGAGATCGGCGATCGCCAGATCGGGCCGGCCTGCGTGAGAGGCGACCGCGCCGATTTTCTCTCCGAGGGCGGCCGCCGCGGACAAGGCGGCGGCCGAGCCGACTCCGGAGCTGACATATCCGATCGGCAGACCGTCCATCCCCCACTGTCGCGCGATCCACTCGGTCGCTCCGATCAGGCGTTCGGTCAGCAGCTCCACGTCGCCGGTCATGCCAGCGCCGTCGGCACCGTCGACCAAGTCGAACAGCAAGGCCCCCAATCCGTGCCGGTTCAAGGAAAGGGCCAGGTCGCGCTGTCGGGAGTCGATCCGGCCGAGGTCCCTGTTGGAGGCAAAGAGGACGACCCCTCGAGCGGCGGCCGGTACCTCCAGGCTGCCCCGCAGCCTCGCCCCCGCCGCCTCGATGAGCACTCCCCGGCTCAGCCGCGGCCTCGGGGTGCCCAGTCCCGAGGAGTCCCCGCGGGAACGTTGCCGAGGGGAGTGCTCCCGTCTGCTTCTGACTCGCATACCCCCAACCTTGCAGCGAGTCGCCGCACCGGCATCCGTAGTCCGCCGCTTCTATCGCGTGCCAGGGGCCTGACCCGAGCCGGACGCCGACCTCCTTCGCCGTCAACGTCGCGGCGGACGTTCTGCGGCGACACGTGTCAGCGGGCGAGATCGACCACATCCGTGCGCAGCTGCCCGACGATCTGCAGCCGGTAGTTGGATGAGTCGTCAGTTGCCATTCGTTCGATTCTCGACTCGCGAGCTTGTCGAGGCATGGGCAGCGACGTCGACGGCGAAGGCGACGAGCCGGTGTGGAACAACCAGGGCGACACCGCCACCTTGCTGGACGAGTCGGGAGATGTGATCGACACTCAGACCTACGGATCGCGGTAGAACAGTCTCGAAAACGCATGTTGAGCTAGGAGGAGCAGATGGCAAACGACAGGATCACGCTGGAGCTGGACAAGGAAGACGCGGAGGTGCTGCTCGGCATCCTTGCCTCCGAGCGTCACAACGCCGACGCGGAAGCGGTGTGCGACTCGATTCGCAAGCAGATCGACGAGAAGCTGGCCGAGCTTGGATAGCTAGGAGACAGCGCCGGCGAGAAACTGCGTGAGGTATTTCCCGACGATCTTTCCTTCGGGTCCACCCCACCTGGGCTCCTCGCTCAACGATGAGGTTTCGCCGTGGCCGCCGCCGAGCCGGCCCTGGAGGTAGAGCGGCTTATCTCCCGTCCACAGGACGCCGCGCAACACGGGGTCGAGTGGAGCAGGGAGGGGATTGAGGCCCAGCTCCGCCCCGATCACTTCGGCGATCATGTCTGCCTCCTGGGTGGCGACGCCGCCCTGCTTGACAGGGAAGTTGGTCACGTCGCCGGCGGCGAAGAGGTGCTCGCAATCGAGCACGCGGCAGCGATCGTCAATGCGGATGAACCCAGCGTGATCATGGGGGATCCCGGGGATTTTCCGGCCCTCCAGCCTCGGCAGGCTGATCGCGACGTCGACCTTGAAGCGCCCGCCGGGAACTATCTGCAGGGCTCGGTCTTTGAAGCGCACCGGGTGGGTCCCCGACACGACCTCGATGTCGCGCGCGGCGAGCAAAGCGCTCACTTTCTCGCTCACGCTGCGGCCGAAGATCTGCAGAGGAGCATCCTCGGGCGTGACGATCGTCAATTCCACGTCGTCGATCCCGGTATCGATCAGCTCGTGATCGGCGAGAAGCGCCAACTCGTAGAGGGGAAGCGCCCAGCTTTCGCGGCTGGGCGTCGTGAAAGCGACGCTCTTCACCTCTCCTTCTCGCAGCCCGCGTACCAGCCAATCCACGTCGCGATCGTCTGCGATGCCCCAGAACGTGGTTGCGCCCGGAACCGGCCAAAGTGATCGCGTCCCCTGGGCGAGGATGAGGTGGTCGTAGGAAAAGCGCTCGCCGTCGTGGGTGACCAAGGACATCTTCTCCGGCTCGACCGAGCCGACGCTGGCCAGGTGGAACTCAGCGCCACAGGCTGCGAGAAGGTCGTCCAGCTCGTAGTGCTTGATCTGAGCGGCGCGGTAGGGCTCCCCGACCGCATAGGGGCGGTAGACGTAGTGCGCCTGCGGAGAGAAGACCTCGACCCGAACCCGATCGCCACAGATGTCTCTCAGAGCAAGCGCAGCCTCGATCGAGGCAACTCCACCACCGACGATCAGGACCCGGGTAGCCATGGGGGGATCGTCCCCTGCTGAGCCGCCGTTGCCATCGGCAACAGCCCGCCCCCACCCGTGCGGCGTTTTGCGGATGGCAGCCCCTACGTGCCCTCTTAGGTTCACTCCATGCGACTGCCGATCGGGCTCGACGGGCGCGAGGGTGGAAAAGACGCCCCGGAGCTCGCTCGCGTGCTCTGCACGGGCCAGAGAGCGAAAGCCCTCGTTGTCACTGTCCTCTACTCGGAACCCGTTCACAAATGTCGCGGTCTCCAGGGAGGCCGGGAGAGAACTGAGGACCCTGGTGAAGCTGGGTGACTTCGTCGTCCTCGAGGATCCCCAGGTGGCGGGTTTGGCGCCCGAGCTGGCCGGATCCCGCGCTGTGGTGGTCTGGCGCAGCCACGTCGAGACCGAGGAGACGAACAAGCACGTGGAAGCGGCATCGGACCGCAGGCGGATCGACCGCTTTGGACTGGGCGTTACCGAGGGTCTCTTGAAGAGCCGGCCTGTCGTCGCCACCGAAGTCGGCGGTCACAAGGACCAGATCGAACACGGCCGCACGCTGCTCGCCGACCAGGACACAGCGCGGGATATGGTGGCGGCCGGTCGCGAGCGGGTGCGCAGGCGCTTTTTGGGCGACAGCCATTTCCTCAACTGGACTTCTCTACCGGCCGAGATCACGAAGATTGGCCGATGACGGAGCAGAAGACGCTGGTCGAGCTGGAGGGGGTCGCCCGCCGCTACGACATGGGCGAGGTGACCGTCACCGCCCTCGAGGGCGTGGACCTGCGCATCGAGCGCGGTGAGTTCATCGTCGTCCTCGGCCCCTCCGGGAGCGGCAAGACGACCCTGCTGAACATGATCGGCGCCCTCGACTCGCCGACCGAGGGGACGATCCGGATCCGTGGCGAGGACATCAGCAGCGCCTCGCGGGCGGACCTGTTCGCCTTCCGCCGCCGCACGGTCAGCTTCATCTTCCAGACCTTCAACCTCTTCCCGGCGCTGACGGCGCTGGAGAACGTCGAGTTCGGCGCCGACGTCAGCGGCCACGGCAACGCCCGCGAAGTCGCCGCCCAGATGCTCGACCGGGTCGGGCTGGGATCCCGCGGCGAGCACTTCCCGCACGAGCTCTCCGGCGGCGAGCAGCAGCGGGTGGCGATCGCCCGCGCGCTGGCGACCCGCAACCCGATCCTGCTCGCCGACGAGCCGACCGGGGAGCTCGACTTCCACACCGGCGTGCAGATCCTCGACCTGCTGCACGAGCAGACCCACAGCGAGGACACCGCGGTCCTGGTCGTCACCCACAACCGCGAGATCGCCCGCGTCGCCCACCGGGTTATCGAGCTCTCCAGCGGCCGGATCGTCGCCGACGCGCCGAACCCCGGTGGGCCCGCCGAGATCGCCGACCTGCGCTGGTGAGGATGGGGCGCCTGGGGCTCTGGCTGCGCTGGTCGGTCCGCGATCTGCGCGGCCGCTGGCCGCTGGTGCTGGCGATCGGGCTGGTGCTGGCGATCGGCATCGGCGTCAACGCCGGCCTCGGCAGCATGGAGTCCTGGCGAGTCGCCTCCAACGACGCCAGCTTCGAAGCCCTCCGCGCCCACGACCTCGAGATCTCGCTGACCGAAGGGACGAGCGCGCCGGCCGGGTCGCTGGCGCGGCTGGTCCACGGCATCCCCGCCGCCGGCGAGGTGGAGGCGGCCGCGGAGCGCCTGCGCATATCGACCCAGGTCGACGTGCCGCAGCCGGGCGGGGAATCGCTGCTCGTCCCGGCCGAAATCGTCGGCGCCCCGCTCGGGCCCGACGGGCCGGCGATCGACGGCGTCTACGCCGAGTCCGGGCGCATCCTGCGAGCCGGAGACGAAGGACGCCCGGTCGCCGTGTTGGAGCGCGGCTTCGCCGCCGCCCACGACCTGCCGGCCCGGGGCGTGGTGCGCCTCCCCGGCGGCCAGCGCCTCCGCTATGTCGGCCTCGGCGGCTCGCCCGAGTACTTCATCGTCACCCGTCCCGGCGGCGGCGAATTCGGCGGCGCCGAGGCGCAGTTCGCCGTCCTCTTCACCTCGCTGCGCACGGCGCAGCGGATCGTCGGCGGCCCGCCGCGGGTCGACAACGCCGTGCTGCGCCTGCGCGCCGGCGCCCCAATCGACACCGTGCGCCGCCAGCTGGAGCGCGCCCTCGCCGGCGCCAGCCTCAGCGGCGAGGTGACGAGGCTGGCCGACGAAGCCGGCCATCGGGTCCTCTACAAGGACGCCAGCGGCGACCAGCAGATGTTCGACGTCTTCGCCTTCCTGATCCTCGCCGGCGCCGCGCTCGCCGCCTTCAACCTGGCGACCAGGATCGTCGAGGCGCAGCGGCGCGAGATCGGGATCGGGATGGCGCTTGGGGTGCCGCCGCGCGAGCTGGCGATCCGGCCGCTGCTCCTGGGGATGCAGCTCGCGGTTGCGGGCACCCTGCTCGGCCTCGCCCTCGGCCTGATGATGGGAGCGATCTTCCGCGGCGTCCTCGAAGACCTGCTGCCGCTGCCGGAGATGCGCACGCCGTTCGAAGTCGGCGTCTTCGCCCGCGCCGCGGCGATCGGCCTGGTGCTGCCGATCCTCGCCACCGCGATCCCGGTCTGGCGCGGCCTGCGGCTGACCCCGGTCGAGGCGATCCGGGTCGGGTTCCGCTCCGCTCGCGGCAGCGGCGCGGCGGCGCTGGTCAGGCGGCTGCGGCTGCCGGGGTCGACCGTTTCCCAGATGCCGCTGCGAAACGCCCTCCGCGCCCCCCGCCGCACCCTGCTGACGGTGGTCGGGATCGGCGCCGTGCTCAGCGTCCTCGTCGCCTTCATGGGACTGATCGACTCCTTCGTCGCCACCGTCGACCGCAGCGAAGCCGAGGTCGCCCACGGCAACCCGGACCGCATCGTCGTCACGCTCGACGGCTTCCACAGCTCCCGCGCGGCGACGCGGATCGTCGCCACGGCCCCCGGCGTCGCCGCTTCCGAACCGCAGCTCAGCCTGCCGACGAGGCTCTCGGCGCCCGGCGTCGACGGCTTCCAGGGCTCGCTCACGCTGCTCGACTTCGCGAGCTCGATCTGGGCGCCGACGATCGCCTCCGGCGCGCCGCCCGCCCCCGGCCGTCCCGAAATCGTCATCTCCGAAAAGGCCGCGGAGGACCTGGGCGTCGGGGTCGGCGACCGGATCGCGATCTCCTACCCGCGGCGCCGGGGGTCCGCCTTCACCGAGGCGAAGGCGATGGTGCGGGTCAGCGGCCTCCACCCCGACCCGTTCCGCACCTTCGCCTACATGGATCCCTCGATCGCGGCGCTCGCCGGGTTCCCGGGCGTCGCCAACCAGGTCTCGGTCACGCCCGGCCCGGGGGTCCCCGAGGGCCGGATCTCGCGGGCGCTCTTCCGCGACCCCGCCGTCGCCTCGGTCCAGCGGGCAACCGCGACGACGCAGTTCGTGCGCGAGCGGCTCGACGACTTCATCGGCGTGCTGCGGGTGATCGAGGGGTTCGCGCTGGCGCTGGCGCTGCTGATCGCCTTCAACTCCTCGGCGATCAGCATCGACGAGCGCCGCCGCGAGAACGCAACCATGCTCGCCTTCGGCGTCACCCCCGCCAAGGCGATGGCGCTGGCGGTGTTCGAGAGCCTGATCGCCGGCGTCCTCGGCACCCTCGTCGGCCTCGGCGGCGGCTTCCTCGTCGTCAGCTGGATCGTCGATCGGACCCTGCCGGAAACCCTCCCCGACCTCGGCCTGGTGATCGAGATCGCACCGGCCTCGCTGCTGGTCGCCGCCACGGTCGGGGTCGCCTCCGTGGCCCTGGCGCCGTTGCTGAGCGCCCGCCGGATCGGGCGGATGGACGTGCCCTCGACCCTGCGCGTGATGGAGTGAGGCGGTCTACCCGGTCGGCGGACCGCCGAGGACGAAAACGTCGACGAGCAGCGCGAGCGCCAGCAGCGCGACGACGAGCGCAAAGGCGCGACCCACGCCGCCGCCGCCGATCGTCCCGACGACGACCCCGATCCCGAACCCGAGTGCGATCGCGAGGACGATTTGCACCGGGTCCGACACGCCTCAGTCGCGGGCGTCTTCCTCGAGCAGCGGGTGGGACGGCGGCCTTACGACCAGCACCGAACACTCCGCCCGGTGAGTCACCCGCTCGCTGACGCTGCCGATCGCGGCCAGACCGGTTTGGCCCCGGCTCCCCATCACGATCAACGAGGCGCCTATCTCCTTTGCGACCTCCACGATCCGCCTGTGGGGCGCGCCCTGCTCGATCTTGAGCACGGGCTCCGTGCCGGTGACCTCGATGATCTCGACCGCCTGCCCGCTCACCCCCGGCCCATGCTCCTCGCCGACGTGAAGCGTGACCAGGGTCGAGCCGTGGCGGAGGGCCAGGCGGGCGGCGATTCGCGCAGCCGCGACGGAATCGGGTGACCCGTCGTTGGCGTGAAGGATCACATCGGGGAAGTCCTTGGCTTCGCGCGCCACCAGAACCGGGCAGGGGGCGTGATGCGCCATCGCCGTCGCCATGCTGCCGAAGAGGATGCCCGCAGGGCGAGAGCTGCCGCTGGCCCCGACGCAGATCAGATCGGCGCGGAGATTGGCGATCGCCGTGAGGAGAGCGGCGACCTCCCTTCCCTGGACCAGCAGCGGCTGGACATCTGGGAGTTCCCCCTTGACACGCGCCAGCGCCCTTTCGCTTTCCTCTCGGAGCACTTTCTTGACTTCCGCCATGTGTATTCCGGCAGGGAAGGCGAGCGCAGGGTCCCAGGCTGAGACTCCCCAGTAGACGCTGTCTCTTTCTCCCACGACGATGGCCTGTCGAGCCGCTTCCAGGCTTTGAGGAGAGGTGTCTACCCCGCAGACAATCGTGCGAAATCTGATCTCGGGGGTGCCGGCCGCTGACCCGATGAGAGGAATCAGCACCCTTGCGCGTCAGGACAGATCACGGCGCGGCCGTCGAGGTGGCCTTCGCGCATCTTCTCGTAGGCCCGCGGCGCTTCGTCCAGGGTGAAGTGCTCGACGTGGGCGTGGATCTTGCCCTGGCGGGCCAGCTCCAGGCACTCCATCAGCTCCACCGCGGTCCCCCAGTAGGGGATGCAGAGCTCCGCCTCGAAGGGGACCGCGCCGAAGGCGAACTCGAATTTGCCGCCGGCGAGGCCGACGATCGTCAAGTCGCTCTCGAACTTGGCGATCGCCGCGGAGAGCGCGATCGAGTCGTCAGAGCCGACCATGTCGGCGACGAGCTCGGCGCCGCGCCCTTTGGTGATCTCGGCGATCTCCTCGGCGGCGCTCTCGCCCGCCTTCACGGTCTCGTCGGCGCCGACCTCGCGCGCCAGCCGCAGCTTCTCCTCGGAGACGTCGACGGCGACGATCCGCGCCGGGCTTAGCGCCCGCAGGATCTGCACGCCCATGTGGCCGAGGCCGCCGACGCCGATCACGACCGCGGTCGAGCCCGGGTGCAGCAGGTGCAGCGAGCGCTTGATCGCGTGGTAGGGGGTCAGCGCCGCGTCGGAGAGCGGCGCTGCCTCGCGCGGGTCGAGGTCGCCGAGCGGCAGCAGCAGCCGCGGGTGCGGCACCAGCATGTACTCGGCCATGCCGCCGTCGAGGCCGAGGCCGCCGCCGAAGGCGCCGATCTCGGCCTGGTGTTCGCAGTAGTTCTCGGCCGAGAGCCGGCAGGCGCGGCAGCGACCGCAGCCCCACGGCCCGTAGACGGAGGCCGCTTCGCCGACCTCGACGCCTTCGACCCCGGCGCCGATCGCCTCGACCCAGCCGGCGTTCTCGTGGCCCAGGGTGAAGGGGACGTCGAAGGCGAGCGTCCCCTCCGGCCATTCCATCAGGTGCAGGTCGGAGTGGCAGGCGCCGGCGCCGCCGATCTTGACCAGGACCTGGCCCGGCCCCGGTTCAGGGACGTCCACCTCCCGCAGCTCGGCAGAGTGCTGCCATTCGGTCAGCTGGTAGGCCTTCATCGCGGCCCTCCTTCGGTTCGGGCTTTCTCTAGCAGCAGCCGCCGCTCGGCGGCGGCGACAAGGCGGCGGGCGCGGTCGACGGCGTCGATGTTGACCGAGATCGCCTCGATCCCGCCGCGGACGAGCAGCTCGGCGTACTCGGGGTGGACCGAGGGCGCCTGGCCGCAGATCGAGGTCCGCAGTCCGAGCTCGTGCGCGCGGTCGAGCAGCTGGGCGATGTACTCGGTGACGGCGCGGTCGCGCTCGTCGAAGACCTCGGCGACCAGCTCGGAGTCGCGGTCGGCGCCGAGCAGCAGCTGGGTGAGGTCGTTGGAGCCGATCGAGATCCCGGCGACGCCGAGGTCGGCGTAGCGCGGCAGGTGGAAGAGGACCGACGGCACCTCGGCCATCACCCAGAGCTCGAACCCCGGCCGCGAGAGCAGGCCGGCGCGCTCGAACATCTCGCGGCAGGCGGCGACTTCGCGCGGGGTGCGGACGAAGGGGAGCATCGCGTGCAGGTTCTCGTGGCCGCCGTCCCAGACCCGGGCCAGCGCCCGCAGCTCCAGCTCCAGCAGGTCGGGCTCGTGCATGTAGCGGAGCGCGCCGCGGTACCCGATCATCGGGTTCGCCTCCTCGGGCTCGAAGCGCTCGCCGCCCTGCAGGCCACGGAACTCGTTGCTGCGGAAGTCGATCGTCCGATAGGTGATCGGCCGGGGCGCGAAGGCGGCGGCGAACTTCTCCAGCGACGATGCCATCCGCTCGACGAACAGCTCGTCTTCGCCGGCCTCGAGCAGCGCCCGCGGGTGAACCCCCTCGAGCGCCTCGACCACCATCAGCTCCGACCGCAGCAGCCCGACGCCGTCGACGTCGAGTCCCGCCACCCGCTCGAGCTGCGACGGCTCGGAGAGGTTGACGAGGATCCGCGTCCCCGTCACCGGCCCGGACCCCTCACCGGCGACGGTTACGGTGGCCCCTGCGGATTTCGGGCGGGCCGACTCACCGGCGCTGACGACGCCGGCGCCCGCGTCCACGGTCACCAACTCCCCGTCGCGCAGCGCCTGCGTCGCCGCGCCGGTGCCGACCACGCAGGGGATGCCGAGCTCGCGGGAGACGATCGCGGCGTGGCAGGTCATGCCGCCGGAGTCGGTCACGATCGCCGCTGCGCGGCGCATCAGCGGCACCCAGTCAGGCGCGGTCATGTGGGTGACGAGGACCTCGCCGTCCCGCAGCTCGACGGCTTGCTCGCGGGTGGAGACGACGCGGACGGCGCCGCTCGCTTCTCCCGGCGCGGCCCCGAGCCCGCGTACCAGCTCCTCGCCTCGTTCCACGCCCGCCGCCGCCTCGCTCTCGCCGCCACTGGTGGTGACGGGCCGCGACTGCAACATCCAGAGGTCGCCCTCGGGGTCGAACGCCCACTCGGTGTCCTGCGGGGCGCCGTAGTGGCGCTCGATCCGCACCCCCAGCTCGGCGACCATCCGCACCTCGGCGTCGCTCAGCACCGGCCGCTCACCCTCCTCGGGGCCGAGCTCGCGGGTCTCGGTGCCCCCGTCCGGCAGCGACTCGATCGCCAGCTCCTTGCGCCGCACTTCGCGCCGCTCGATCTCCAGGCCGTCCTTGAGGACGACGTAGCGGTCGGGCGAGACCGAGCCGGAGACGACCGCCTCGCCGAGCCCGAAGGCCCCCTCGATCACGAGGCGGTCGTGCGCTCCGCTGGCGGGGTCGATCGTGAACATCACCCCGGCTCGGGTTGACTGGATTTGCCGCTGGAGGACGACGGCGATGTCCATGTCGGCCTGGCCGAAGCCGCGCTTGGCGCGGTAGTAGATCGTGCGGGCGCCGAAGAGCGAGGCCCAGCAGGCGCGGACGGCGTCCAGCAGCGCCTCGCCGCCGCGCACGTTCAGCAGCGTCTCGTTCATCCCCGCGAAGGAGGCGGACTCGCTGTCCTCGGCGGTGGCCGAGGAGCGCACCGCCACCGGCGCCTCACGATCCTCCCCCACCAGGTCCTCGTAGGCGCTGGCGATCCGCTTCGCCAGCCATTCCGGGATCGGCTCGGCCTCGATTTCCGCCCGCACCTCGGCGGCGGCGCGCTCGAGGGCGGCGGTGTCGTCGACGTCGAGGTCGGCAAGCCGGGCGGCGATCCGGCCGCGCAGGCCGGTGTCGTCGCAGAAAGCGGCGTAGGCGGGTGCGCCGATCACTGACCCGGGCGGCACCGGCAGGCCGGCGGCGGTCAGCTCGCCGAGGTTGGCACCCTTGCCGCCGGCGAAGGCGACGTCGTCCCGGTCGAGCCGGTCGAGGGAGAGGACTGACTCGACGAGGGTGGTCACGGCCGCGGCACCACCAGCACCGGGCATGGCGCCTTGTGCACGAGTTCCTTGGAGACGGAGCCGAGCAGGACCCGGGTCACCGGTCCGTAACCGCGCGAACCGGCGACGAGGAGATCCGCACCCGCCTTCTCGCAGGCCTCGACGATCGCCGGGGCCGGGGCGCCGGAAAGTGCGTGGCCCGTTGCCCTGAGCTGCTCGTCGATCGTCTCCACGGCCTCGGCGGCGACAGCTTCGGCGTTGGGCATCACCTCCGGCGTAAAGCCACTCACGCCAGAGATCACCGGAGGGACCGTAGCCACCGGCATCGGCATAGAGGCGGTGTAGACGACGACCGTGGCGTCACAGGCCAAAGCGATCTCCTCGGCTCGCTTCAGCGCCGCCTTCGCCTCGTCGGTCCCGTCGTAGGCGACCGCGATGGTGCGGAAAGGGCCGTGCTCGACGACGGCGTATCCGCGCGGGGCAATCAGGACCTCACAGGGAGCGCCGTGCAGAAGCCCGTCGGCGACGCTGCCGATCAACGCTCGCCCGATCGGTCCGCGGTGGGGTGAGCCAACGACGATGGTGTCGACCTCCTCACGTTCGGCAAGGTCGTTGACGACCCCGGCCGGCGTGCCGCCGCCGAAGACCCGCGTCTCGACCTCGATCCCGCGCAGGCGCTTCCGTGCCTCCTCGAACAGCGGCTGTGCCCGTTCTGCCTCCTCCTCTTCGAGCACCTCGTAGGGGATCGGCAGCGGCCCGGAGGGCAGGACGGTTACGACGAGCACGCGGGCGCCGGTGGCTTCCGCCAGGACGCTGGTCAGCTCAAGCGCATTGCGCCCGCCGTCGCTGCCGTCATAGCCGACGAGGAGTCGCACCGCTCAGCCGCGCTCGGCAGCCGCGATGGTCACTTTCACAGTTCCGTTCTCGACGGCGGTCTTCACTTGGTCGGCGTCGACGCCTGGGGGCAGGGTGACCGAGCGGGAGAAGGAGCCGTAGTGGCTTTCGCGCCGCACATAGCCCTCTTTCTTCTCCTCGTGCTCCTCGCTGTGCTCGCCGGAGACCATGAGGACACCGTCCTTGACCTCGACCTTCACCTCGTCGGGCTCGATGCCTGGGACCTGTGCTCGCACCACCGGCTCTTCGCCATTCGTCTCGGTTGCCATCTCGGCCTCCCCTGGTCGGACATTACGTGTAGCTGCGAATCTAGGTCGCCCGCCGCGTGCGGCCATCCGCAAAATCCCACAGGCGCAAGAGTGGTCCCCTCCGCATACCAAGAGGGCGCCTGACCCGGACAATCGAAAGGTGAGCATGCGCAGCATCCGAGTCGGTCGCCTGGCCGGCATCCCGATCGGAGTCCAGCCGCTCTGGCTGGTGATCGTCGCTCTTCTCACCGCCTCCCTCGGCGCGGTCTACTACCCCGACGAAGCGCCCGGGATCGCCCCCGCCGCCGCCTACGGGCTCGGCTTGCTCAGCGCCCTGCTTCTGTTTGCCAGCATCCTCCTGCACGAGCTCGGTCACGCCGTGGTCGCCCGCCGTAATGGGGTCGAGATCGAGGAGATCGATCTCTGGCTGCTCGGCGGCGTCGCCCGCATGAGCGGCTACCCGGACCGGGCGACCGACGAGCTGCGCTTTGCCCTGGCCGGGCCGGCGGTCACCCTCGCGATCGCCCTCGTCTTCGGGTCGATCGCGCTGGCGCTGCCGGCGAGCGCGCCCGACTGGCTCGCAGCGCTGATCGCCTACCAGGCAATCGTCAACTCGATCATCCTCGTCTTCAACCTGATCCCCGCCTTCCCGCTCGACGGCGGCCGGGTCGCAAGGGCGCTGCTCTGGTGGCGGCGCGGCGACATGTCCTCAGCGACGGAGACCGCGGCGACGATCGGGCGCGGCCTCGGCTTCGGGATGATCGCCTTCGGGGTCCTGACCTTTCTATCCGGCGCCCCCGGGGGCCTCTGGCTCGCCCTTATCGGCCTCTTCGTGGTCGTAGCGGCAAAGGCCGAGAAGGAAGGGCTGCGCGTACGGGTAGCTCTCAGCGGCCGCTCGGCCGGGCGGCTGATGTCGTTCCCCGCGATAACCCTCCCGGCGGAGATGACCGTCTCCGAGGCGCTGGCGGAGCACTTCGTCGCCGAGCGCCTGACCGCCTTCCCGGTTCTACGCGACGGCAGCCTGGTCGGCCTCCTCGACCTGGAGACGGTGAGGCGCGTGCCCGCGGAGGATCGCGACACCACCACCGTCGGCGAGCTGGCCTTCTATGACGAGAGCCTGGTCGTCCCAGAGGACCAGGACGTGGCCGAGCTGCTCGAGCGCCCCGCCTTCAACCGGGTCGGCCGGGCGGTGGTCCGAACCGCCGACAACCGCCTCGGCCTGCTCTCCATGACCGACGTCCAGCGTGTCCTGCGCGCCCTCGAGCTCGCGGGCGAGCCGTCGCAGGCGGGCGCGCGATGATCGTGGTTCAGATCGGCTTGCTCGCCTCGCTTCCTACCCTCGCCGACGCCTGGGGCATGCACGACGTCGACGTCGGAGCCGGCTGGATGATCGTGATGATGCTGGGCATGGCCCTGGTCTGGGGCGGAATCGCGGTTGCCGTCGTCTGGCTCCTGCGCGAGGCAATCGGACGCAACCGAAGCAGCGATCCCCTGGAGATCCTCGACCGCCGGCTTGCGGAAGGCAAGCTCTCCCTAGAGGAATACGAGCAGCGAAAGAGGCACCTCGGCGGCTGAACGCCTCCCTGACTTTCTAGTGGGGCTGGTGGGGAACGAGGTAGGCGATCGCGCCGTTCAGCGTCCCAGCTGCGGATAATCGCGCTCGGGAACTTCGATCCCGGTTCGCTCGGCCACCGCCGAACGCCTCGGCATCGCGTTCGGCGAAGACTTCCGCCTACCGCAGGACATCGGCTGGAACGGCCGAGACGGCCACAACTCATTCGACCTGACCATGCCCGCCCACGACCTGATGGAACGGCCCCGAGATATTCGCTTCCGAGCTTCCTGACCTTGGCGTAATCGTGATCGGAGAGCTTCTTTCCCGAGACAGCCGCGAATCTGTCCTCGACCCTCGCCGGGCAAGCGTCGACATCTGGAGTACCGCTACCGCGTTCTGCTCCTAGCGGAGTGATCGTCGTGCCGATAGAAGCGGCGCTGGATTTCGCTCCACAGGCGAGAAAGCAGCCTTCTTCCTACAAGCAGATCCGGATCCCCCGAAGGGACATCCCGAAAAAGCCGACTTGATTTTGACGGCGGCAGAGCTACGGTCGCCGCCCATTCACAACACAAAGTGCCCCCGCGCTGGTGGAACAGCCGGGGGCGCGGCACAGGAGAACAAGCTCCCATGCAAGACAAGCCTACGGGCGCGGACGTTGGTCCCGCCACCCTCCGGAACGACGAGGACATCCGCGACCAGTGGAGCCTCCTTCGCGAGGTCCTCGACGTCAATCCCGAAATCCGCACCAAGGACGAGCTGGTGCGCGAACTGACCGTCGCCTCTCCCGAATGGGAGCAGCGTGATCGCTTCGAGCGCGCACTGCAGGATCTCATCGCGGGGGGTCTGCTCCACATCCGCGCCGGCGACCTCGTCCTGCCGACTCAGCCCGCCGTCCATTTCGACGCCCTCTACGAAGCGGTCTGATGGACGGCAGGCTCAGGGACAGGGAGATCGCCGAGCGGTTCGGCAGGAACCTGCGGAAGGCCCGCCGCCGCGCCGGCTTCTCCCAGGAAGAGCTGGGCAGGCTCACTTCGCTTCACCGGACCCATATCGGCTACATGGAGATGGGGAAGCGCCTGCCGCGCGCCGACAACCTGATCAAGCTCGCCTCCGCCCTCGCCATCGCGGTCGATGAGCTGCTGCGGGGGATCGAATGGATCGTCACCACTCCCACCAGGCCGGGCAGCTTCGCGGTCGACCCTCGGGGCTGAGAGGAGCGGGGTCATGCCGAAGAAGGCGAAGAAACCCAGCCCCGAAGAGACGCTCCTGTTCTGCCTCCAGCACCCGCTGCGAAAGCAACTGCTGCGGCTCTTTGTCAAAGAGAAGGGAGATCTGAGCCCGAAGGAGCTGACGATCCCCACGAACAAAGACCTCTCCCAGGTCGGCTATCACGTTCGCGTCCTCGCTGAGAGGGGTGCCGTGGAACTCGTTGACACGCAGCCGCGGCGCGGCGCGATCGAGCACTTCTACGAAGCCACGTCCCTCGTCGACGACCTGCCCTGGGGCCGGGCCGTACTCGGACTCGGAGGCGAGCCCGCATGAACGAAACCAAGGTTATGAGCCTCCGGCTTTCCAAGGAACTGGCGGCAGAACTTGCCAATGTCGCTCGCATCGAGGAGGTGACGATCTCGGAGGCGATCCGGGCGGCCATCTATAGGTACATCGCTACTCGTCGCACTGACGAGGACTTCAAAAAGCGCCTGGAAGAAGACCGCGAGATTCTGGAACGCCTCGCTGAATAACCAGCCTCAATCGTCTGATTTGATTGGCAGACCTTGGAAACGGCGAACGGGAAGGCGGGAAAGGTTCTCGGCGTCGGGACTCCGGGGGCCGAGGCAGCGCTAACGAGAGCAGCTATCGAGGCAGCAGGAGAACTCCTACGCCCAGGGCCGGGCCGATCACTGTTTCTCTTGTCAGAGGTTGAGATCGGCATCGGTCGCCCGGACCTGCTGTTCCTTGCCGCGTCGAGCAGCGCAGTTCGTTCACAGGCAAGGCGCGACCTGCGCCTGCAGAACTGGGTTGAGGCGCGCGTCCTTGGATCGTGGCTCACTGGCAACGAAATGACTGGCGTCTCTCGACAGCACGCGGCCTCTGTCGCGAAGCGTCTTCGAGAGCGAGGCTGGACGCTTACTAAGGCTGAACGGCGGTTGCCACTCGTCGGAGATTCGCTCTTGATCGAGGCGAAGGTCTCAAGTTGGAAGGGCGGCCTGGCGCAGTTGGCACGCACGCGTCGCATGGCCCAACGCAGCGCGCTGCTCCTACCTCAGACGACCAACCGCCTCGTTGCGCGTCAGAGCCTCAAGCAAGGCAGTGTCGGGCTACTTCTTTTCGATCCCGAGGAAGGGATCAAATGGCAGAAGAAAGCCCCCAGAAGATCTGTCTCTCCTGCAGCTCGTCTATGGCTCGGAGAGTTGGCGATCCGTGCTTCCGGAGCCGGCGGAAGTCAGACGCTCTCGAGCGCCCGGAAGTCATCCAAGGCACGGCGAAAGGTCTCCAAGCGCTGACGATAGGCGCCTGAGAACGGGACGCCCTGCTGTTCGAGAGTGACCAACCTGCCGTGCGCGTCGGCTAGGCGGGCTTCGACAGCATCGAGACGAGCAGGAATTGAACCCTGTTGAGCCACGTCATTGACCACCATTGCGAGTGAGCCGAGGTGATGAGAACCAGCGGTCACCAAGGACCAGCCTTCCGGATTGTTGCTAAGCGCCGTCCTCACGGCTTCATCCGGGTATGCCTCTGCCGCAAGTTCAGAACGCGCTACCTGCTCGCCCTCACCCACCGCGAGCAGAGGCGTCAACAGTCCGACCGAGAAGGCGCGGGGAGTCGCCTGACGACCCCCGCTCGACGGCTGCCACTTTCCATCTGAGAACGCGCGGAGCGAGTAGAACCAGCCCGCAGCACTCCCCGATGCACCAGCAGCGATTTGCAGGATCCCCTCGATATCCGAGTAGCCCGTAAGCACCTCGTATTCGTTCAACTGCGAGAGGCTGTAGATGAGACGGAGCAGGTTGGTCAGGTGGCTGGGGTTCCACATCGACGGATACGGACTCTGCGTAACGCGGTCAACGACCACGTAGAAGCCATCTGCATCGAGGCCCGTCGCTATGTCAAGCCAGTTCGCAACGTCTTCCCAGTCAGCAAGCGCCGACTCCTCGATCACCGCCGACACATAGACGCGGCGCTGTCCACCTACGACGCCGATGGTCGTTCTTGCCATCTGCAAAGCGAGCGAGGTCCAGACATCGTTCAGTGATCGCTGCACGACGGTCGGCGCGATCAGGTCGGTGACACCGAGGTTGTCGTTCGCGTCAATCACGGCTTTGACAACTGCTTCGACCTCAGACGCTGCCATCCCCCAGTTCAGATTGGGGATAGCCAAACCGTGTGCTTCATGGCACCGCGCCGTTCCACCAGGGATCGAATAGACGTAGGTCTGCGGATCAAGCAGCACCTCAACGTCAGGAGTGGATTCGAGGGTCGCCTGTAGCGCCGAAGGCTCCTCATCTGCCGGACTCAGCAGAACACCTCCGAGCAAGCCTGCGTCGTAGAGACGTTGGATCTTGTCTGACTTGCCGTAACCCTGCTGGACCCAGAAAGACGCCATCAGCAAGCCTCCGATGCCTTCAAGGCAGCGTCCACTTTTCGGAAGCGACGGTTCGGCGCTCCTTGCAGGAGCCGAACGAGAACACCAGCGAAGGGCTCAGGCACAGAAGCGTCCGTCAAAGCCTGCGCGTCGATCTTCCCCGAGTTCAAGCGCTCCATGTAGTGCTCCGGGTCGTCGGGATTGAACGGATGAACGCCGCCGGTCGCGGCTTCGAAGCAAACGACACCGACCCCGAACAAGTCCGTCCGCGAATCAATGACGACCGTTGAGCGCATAGCGAACAGCTCAGGAGCAGCCCACCGAGGCGTCTTCGGAGAGGATGCGAACGGCTCCGTAATCGAGGAAAGGTCTTTGTAATAGGCGATGCCGAGGTCAAGGAGAACCGGCTTTCCGTCCTCATCGAAGACGATGTTTTCGGGCTTGATATCGCGGTGGACGATTCCAGCATCTTCAAGCGCCTTGACGGCAGTTAGGAGACCTCGCAGGAGTGCAGACGCGTCCTCTGCCGCCCACGGCGAATCGAGGCGCTTGTCCAAGGTCTCGCCCGAATAGAACCTCTCGATGTAGAAGACGCGTTCTTCGCCAGCGATCTCCCTCACGCCGGGACCATCGAGAACCTGAGCGATGTTCTCGCAATCGACCTGCTTCATTGCCTCAATCTCACGGCGCAGGCGCTCTGGCAGGTTCGCGTCTGGGCCTTCAACGGAGGCTTTGCTGACCTTCAGGACTTTCTGCTCGCCGTTCTCCTCAACCAAGCAGGCAACCTTGAAGGTGCCGTCGCCCAACTCCTTGACGAAGCGGTACTCCGGAAACGCCTCTGCGATCTCTGAGCAGGTCAGACTCACCAAGGAGGTGAACCCTGCCATATAGAGAAACGCGACAGGTTCGCGACTGGCACAGCACCGGATGCCTGCGCTCATCGTGAACCGGCGTGGAGGCCCATGATTGATGACCAGGGGCAGTCGGTACGCTCAGGTAGCCGAACGCTGGGCGTTGTAGATGCGCCAGGCGCGTGCAACCGGCGTCAACGCCCACGGAAGCACCCCGCCGGCGCGGGCGATCCGCCGGGTCGTATCCCGCATCTCCGGCGTTCGAACACTGTCCTTGCTGAGGTAGAGCGCAACCATGCAGGCGAGCAGCACGCCGTGGCGCTCACCGTCGGGCAGGCTCAGCAGGCGCTGCGCAGCCCGTTCGATGCTCGCGCAGATCCGCTCCGCCCCCTCCTCGCCATCGGAGTAGTGGCCGAAATAGCTGTGGTGCCCCCGGGCCGCGTCTTCTGCCTGGTCGGCATAGCTATCGAGCATCGTCAGCGTGAGCGTGCACCATGGGAAGTAGGCGGCGTAGGTCGCGTCCGACTGCTGGTGCGTGGCCCCCGGCTGGGCGGCAAGCGCCAGCTGAACGTGAGTTGTGATCCAGCCGCTCCCAGCGGCGGCCAACTCGTACCAGCGCATACCGACCTCGTCGGGGAGGTTTGCTTCGACCCATCCGCGCAGAGCGGCGTCACGGCGATCCGGATCGGCCAGATGGTTTGTTGCGAGCACAGCGGCGAGCGGCGCATCGCGTACGAGCCGCGGGCGGACGGCCTCGATGGAGGGAAGGCGGTCGCTCTCGGTGCGGAAAGTCTCGATCAGCGCGCGCAGGAAGCCGCCGTCATCGCTCCATGGCTGAGCGTGGTAATGGTCGGACAGTGGCCGGTTCGGCTCGACCGCGTCGGCCAGGGCGAGGTAGAGCTGACACCCCTCGCCGCCGTTGACGGTTGCCGCGCGCTCGCTGACGTTGTCGCAATAGTCCTGAATCAGCTCGTAGGTCACCAGCGCCCGCAGCAAATGGCGGTTGCGGTGCCGTGGAAGGATCCAGAACATGGCGGCCCCGTCGAGATGACCGCGCCGTTGATCGAGCACGTGCAGCGCGTCGGCACGCAGGCTCGGATCCGGGATCGCCTCCGCCTGGCGACGCCACCGGCGCACCTCTTCTCCGACCGCGTGGAAGCCGACACCGAACTCGCGCGCGACGGCGCTTGCCAAAGCCGTGACCTGCCGGGGATTAAGAGGAATCGAAGTCGGCATTGCTCAGCAAACCTTGTTAGCTCACTCCGGTCTCGGGGTCAACCTTGGCCGCGCGGTATCCCACCGCGGCGACGATCGCCACGACGATGGCGGCAACCGCTAGGCAAGCGAGCAATGCGATCGACCAGGCGGGCCCATAGATGACGGGGAAACCAGTGATGTCGGTCAGCGCGCGGGCAAGCAGGCGCTGACCGAGCAGACCGAAGGCGCCTCCGATTCCACAGCCCACGCCGACAAGCAACACGGCCTGGAGGACCAGCGAGCGCCAGAGCTCGCCACTGCTATATCCCTCCACCTTGACCGAGGCCAGGAACGGTCGCCGCTGCCAGATCAGGCCAGCCATCACTATGGCCATCGCGATCACAGCGCAGATGAGCACCAGCACGGCAATCTGTCCGAGGCGGACCATCCCCTCTCGACTGGCGGCGCGCTGGTCACGCTCCCGCTCAGCGGCGGTCTGGACGTCAAGTCCCGAGCGCGAACCGAGCGCCTGCCGCAGCGAACGCGCCGCCGCGGCAGGCGTCGTTCCGTGTTCCGGCGTTGCAATCAGCGCACTGATCGCAGCGGATCCCCAGGCCCGGGCATAGTCCTTCGCGTTGAGAACGATCGCGCCCGCCGGCCAGCTGAGGTTCGTGGTCAGCGCCGCCACGCGCAGCCGGATCGGCACCGGGGTGGGTAGACGGACGCGGTCGCCGACCCCGACGTCGAGCTCTGCTGCGACGTCCGCCGAGATCACCGTCCAGCCGCCTCGACGGACCCGGCGCGGCGCGCTGCGCTCGTCGCCCGCGATCACCTGCCCGACCGGGAATAGGTGCGGCGAGGATGGGGGCGGGCCGAGAACCCAGACACGTCTGTTGCCGACGTCGAGGAAGCTTCCGCGGTAGGGGTCGAGGCGATCAACCCCGCGCGGCGGGGCGACAGCCGGCCGATCGAACGGCACCGTCGCAAGCAGGTTCGCGTCACCCGGCGCGACCGCCCAGACGGGACCGATCGCACTCAGTTCACGAACGGATCTGTCCATCCCGCGCTGAAGGTCGGCGCGGGCGCCCAGCAGGGCGACACTGCCGAAGACTGCGATCGCACCGGTAGCCGCCACAGCGATGCCACGGATTCGCGTCTCGCGCGCGCGTAAGTCCACCGTCGCGATGAAAGGGACGACGCCGCGCCACCGGCGCGCCGTCTGATCCAGCGCGGCGAGCAGTACACGCAGCAGACCGGGAAGCAGGAGCAGCATCGCCGCGATGAGCAGCCCAAGCCCAGCGAGGGCGACGCTGGTCGAGGTGGAGCCGCCGATCACGATGGCGATACCCGCCATGAGGACAGCCACGCCGGCGAGGGACAGCAGGTCGACGCGCTGACGCCGCCGGCCGCTGGCAGCGCCTGCAGGCTCGCGGACCGCGCGGACCGCCCCCAAAGTCGGACCGAGAACCGCCACGCAGCTCGCCAGGATGCCCCCTAGCAGCGCAATCACCACGCTGGCCGGCGTCACGATCCGCTCAGCCCCGATCGGGAAGGCCAGCTCGAGGTAGCCGGGCGTATCGGTGAACAGGTGGCGCGAGACTTGGTCACCGATCAGGACACCCAGCGTCGAGGCGGCCACGCCCAGCGCGAGCGCGTCGAACAGCATCACCTTGATCGCCGTCGCGGCGCCGTAGCCCTCGAGCAGCAGATCAGTGATTACGAGCCGCCGCGCCGGGGCCGTCAGCAGCACCGCGCTAAAGGCGAGTAGGAAGCCGACGAGCGCACTGGGGACGGAGAAGATCGACGTCCCCTGGTTCGATATTTCGACTGCCTGTCGGAAGATGGTCACCTCGAAGTCGGCTGGCCGCACGTCGAGACGACCTGCGGAGAGCCGGCGCAGGCCGCGCTCGGCGAGCGCGTCGCGGCCGCGCTCGGGTAGGACGAGGATCCGCGTGACTTGCTGCAGGCCGGGCAGCGGGGCGATTGCGACCGGGCTGGCAATCAGCGAGCCGACCCGTCCCTCCGGCAGGCGCGCAGCCACCCGCGTCTTAACTCGGGTGCCGTAGACATCGACCATGATGGGTTGGCCGACCGCGACCCCCAGCGAGCGCGCGAGCGGCTCTGGCAGCGACAGCCCCTCGCGCGAGGCCCGGCCGGCCGTCGCGCGCGCCGCGAGGGTTCCGTTCACCCGCTCAAAGCCGGGCGCCACTCCGATCAGGAGGACGGACCGGCGTGCGTCAGGGCCTTTAATCTCGGCGCGCAGCTCCAGCGTGGCGGTCGCCTCAGCGACACCCGGCAGGCGGCGAACCTCCCGCAGAGTCGCCATGTCGATCGTCCCGCCGCGTGCCGTCAGCTGGAAGCGGGCGTCGCCGACGATGCCTTTGAGGGTGCGTTCGAACGACCCGGTCAGGCTGCTGCCGGCGACCAGCGCCGCGAACAGCAGCGCCACGCCGATCGCGATCCCGAGCAGCGCCAGCAGCTCCTGCCCGCGTCGCGCCTGCAGGCGAATCCACCAGAGCGCCGCGACGTTGGAGAGCTTCACGCCTGGGTCGCGTCGGGCGCGTAGGAACGGACCTGGCCGTCGTGCAGCTCATAGGCGCGGTCTGCGTAACCCGCCGCGAGCGGATCGTGCGTGACCAGGATCGTCGCCACCTGCTGCTCGTGGCCCAGTCGGCGTAAGAGGTCGAGGACATCGCGGCTGCGGCGACTGTCGAGGTTGCCGGTCGGCTCGTCGGCGAGGAGGACTGACGGCTCGATCGCCAGCGCCCGCGCGATCATCACTCGCTGGCGCTCGCCGCCGGACAGCTCATGACCTCGATGGCGCAGGCGCTCGCCGAGGCCGAGGTCGCGGAGCCGGCCCTCGACCCTTGCGCGCGCCTCGCGCAGCCGGTACCGGCGCAGCAGCTTGAACGCCGCGTTGTCGATCGCCGTCGCCTCGGGCAACAGCTCGGGCGACTGTCGGATGAAGCCAACCTGCTCGAGGCGGTAGTCGGCAGCCTCGCGATCGCTCAGCCGCGTCACCTCGCGTCCGCCGACGACCACCCTCCCGGCATCGGGGCGCAGGAGAGCGGCGACGATCTTCAGCAGGGTGGTCTTGCCGGAGCCGCTCGGTCCGTAGAGCGCGGCCAACTCGCCGGGAGCGACAGCCAGTGAGACGTCATTGATCGCGCGCACGATCTCGCCTCCCGGAGACTCGAAGCGCTTGCTGACCCCTTCCAGCTCGAGCATGACCGCGAGCCTAACCGACAAATACAATTCCTGAGTTGTCCCAACTCTTTATACAGCTCAACTCTTTTTCTTCCATGGCGATGAACTCCGACGGCATCACATTTCGAGGTGTCTTCGTGCTGATGGGGCGGGATTGCGGCGAGGCTGCGAACCGAGGCGAGCTGGACGGCATCGGCGAACCCCGCCGCCTTTGTCAAGGCACCTGATCCGACATGCGATTCCCTGCCTCACTTACCCGGCGAACAGCCTTTGATCTGATGGGCAGGTCGGCGCTGATCACCGGCGCCGGTAAAGGCATCGGCCGAGCCTTGGCCGAGGAGCTACTGCGACGGGGCGCCCGAGTGGCCTTGGTCGACTCCGATAGCCAGGCCCTTGCGGGCGCGGTCTCAGAGCCACGCGATGTCCTCACCCACACCGTCGACGTACGCGACCGTGAAGCGATGGGCCAAGTGATCGCCGAGACGGTCGAGCACTTCGGATCGCTGGACCTGGTGGTCGCCAACGCCGGCGTGGCGCCGACCCCAGCGACCCTTCGAACCATCGACCCCGACGATTACGACCGCGTCGTCGCGGTCAACCAGACCGGCGCCTTCAACACGGTCCATCCTGCGATCGAGCCGATCATCGCCAGCCGTGGGCACATCGTGGTCGTCGCCTCGGTGGCGGCGATAATCCCCGGGCCCGGCGGCGCTCCCTACATGATCAGCAAGGCCGGGGTCGAGCAGCTTGGGCGCACCCTGCGGATCGAGCTCGCGCCTCATGGCGCCACGGCCGGGGTGGCTTATTTCGGCATCGTCGAAACCGAAATGACTCGAGCGACGCTTGACGACCACCCCCTGGGTCGCGACAGCGAGAGATTGCTTCCACATCCACTGCGTCAGCGCATCTCCACCGCACGAGCGGCCGAGGTGATGGCCGACGGAATCGCCCGCCGTGCCCGCCGCACGATTGCCCCGCGGGCGTGGATCTTGGTCACGGCCCTGCGCGGTATGACGGGCGCCATGGATTGGGCTTTGGCCATGAATCCGCGGACCCGGCGCCTGCTCGGCGATCTGGAGCGATCTTCCCAGCCTGCCCGCCGAGCGAAACCTTCCTAGCTAGTAGTTAGCGCCGCGCGAGCGTTACCGGGGCCCCGGCCCGGGGAACGACCATCACGCTGCGTCGTGCCGGGGCATCGTCCCGCTCGCTGATCGGACGCAGGCGGGCCGTGCCGAGGACGGCCCGCAGGATGACCTTCATCTCCATCGTCGCAAAGTGGATGCCGATGCAGCGGCGGCGTCCTCCGCCAAAGGGAATCCACGTATAGGTGCCGGGCGGCTTTTCGAGGAAGCGCTCGGGACGGAAGACATAAGGTTCCGGGTAGAGCGACTCGTCGTGGTGGACGAGGTACGGCTCCGGCAGCAGGGCGACGCCCGGCGAATAGGTCCAATCTCCGATCTCAATCTCGCGTTTGACCAGCCGGGGCAGACAGGGGATAACAGGCCGACAGCGGAGGGTCTCCTGCAGGGTCGCCGTCATATAGGCATCTCCCTCGTCGGCGTCGATCTCCTCCAGGAGCCGGTCCAGGATGGCGGGAGATCGGGCCAGTCGCTCGAACGTCCATGCGAGCGTCGAAGCGCTGGTCTCGTGACCGCCCGAGAGCAGCGTCATCAGCTCATCACGGATCTCGCGGTCCGACATCGGTGAGCCGTCGTCGTGGGACGCCGCGAGCAGGGCCGCGAGCACGTCGTCACCGGCGACGTCGTCCTGACGACGCTTCGCGATGAGGTCGAAGATAAGCTCATCACTACGGCGAAGCGCGGCTTTCACGCGGCCCCAGGGCGCGAGCCCTAATAGCTGGCGCCGCGTCATCGGCAGCAGCGAGAGCAGGTGGGAATTCGCGTCGAGCGCTTTGATGAGGGAGTCACGCAGAAGGTCGTGCCGCTGACCGGCGCTGAGCCCGAAGACGGTGCTCAGGATTACCTCGATCGTCATCTTCTGGAGAAGCGGATACATCTCGACCGTGCGACCGACAGGCCACGCGGCGATCTCCCTTTCCGCGGTATCGACCATCAGGCTTTCAAGCTTTCGAAGCCCCTCGCCCTGGAAGGATGGCGACAGCATTCTCCGCTGCTCGACGTGCTCGTCTTCGTCGAGCTGCACGAGCGAGTGATCGCCAAGCACGTCTCGGGAAACACGGCTGCCCTCGCCAGGGCGCAACGCGTCAGCGGGCGCCGCGAACATCTCTTTGATCTCCTCCGGGTCGGCAAGTAGGACCAACGGGGGCATGCCGATAAGGCGCAGCGTGAAGCGACGCCCGAATCGGTTACGGCAGCGGACGAGATACGGATTCGGTCGCAGCCACCAACCGAGGGTCTGAACGGGCCGAGGTTGCCGGGGACCGGGGGGAGGAGCACCAACCGATCGCACGATAAGAACATAGCGGTCAGAAGAACCTAAATCGTTCACAAAACATCGGGGTCCCCGAGACCTCCGGTTTATGAGCCCGCGTCAGAGTTCGGCTGAACTCGGTGGGTGGTTTCAATCCCCGACTGACCGGAATCGAAGTACATCGGCGCGCATCCCTACGCATAGGACTTGACTTCTCCGCCGAGCGGAGCTTACGTCGTCGGTCGTGCTCTTCTTTCAGGCATTCAAAACCGAGAAACCGACCACGGGGCGAGAGCTGGCTCGCCTTGATCTCAGCTGCGACCTTGCCAGTCGGTCAAGGTGCGACTGGCAAGCGGATATGGCGGCAGTTCCGCATGACGCTACGCGATCGCGGCCCCTCCCCCGCTCCCGAGTCTCTTCCCACTCCGTCAATGAGTCATCGCAGGCGGGTCGCGGATCATCCTCGGTCATTCCTGGTCGACGCCTCGGCGCAGGCTATGCGGCGCTCACTCGCACCCTCGGCTGCTCCGATCGCACTCGGCGCGACCGCGATCGCCTCCGCGCTGGCGACACAGCGACTCTCCTCCGCGCTGGATGCAGCGGCTTTGCGCCGAGCCGGCGCGATCACATCGCCGCCCTTGATGGCGGCGGCGAAGCGTTTACGACCGGGCCGGAGGTTCGCTGACGGTGGGCCGATCCTCATCCGCCGCCGAGCGCACGCCGCCGCTCTCCGATCTCGATCTACGCATCCTCGCTCTCCTCTCATCCCACCGGGTGCTGACGCAGAACCAGCTCGCCGTGATCAACCCGAAGACGCCGGCGAGACGCTTCGCTACCGCTGTGCCCGCCTTGCCGAGAACGGACTCGCCGGCCGCAGTCGGCCGTATCGCGAAAGGGGATCTGCTCCCTTCCAACTCTGGCCGACCCGCAAGGGCGAGGCGGTGGTCAAAGGCGGACCGCCTCCGAGGGGAGGAGATCGCAGCGAGCCGAATCCGCTCTTCCTCTCCCATGCCGCTGGACTCAGCGAGATCTACGTCGCGCTGGAGCGAACGCTTCCCAGCGGGGTCAAGCTCACGCGCTTCGAGCGCGAGGGTGAAGCGCGGGAGGAGTTCACGGTCCTGGCCTCACGGGATAAGCGCGCTATCGCCCCCGACCTCTTCATCGAGATCGCAGACTCGGAGGGGCAACCGCTCGCCGCCTTTGTCGAGCTAGATATGGGGTCTATGTCCCACCGACGCCTGGCGCAAAAGGCGGCCGGGTTACGCGGACTACGCGCGAGCCAAGGCATGGCAGCAGAGGCACCCGTTTTGCCCCGCGCTTTTCATCACCACGACTGAGAGGCGCGCCCGCTCGTTCCTCGCTGCCATGCGCAAGCAGGTCGGGCGCCGGTCATTGCTCCTGACTTGCGCGTGCGACCTGGCTCGGGAGTTGGATCGGTGCGCGGTCGACCAGCGCTGGCTCCTCGATGACGAAGACGAGGGAATGACCGACCTCCTCGGTGCGCTGACGGAGGCTCGGCGGCCATTCGATGAGTGGAAGGAACGCCAGGCAGCCAAGCGGCGCGAGGAGGACGAAGAGCGCGAGCGGCTGCGCTCTGACCCCGAGGCCCTCGCCGCGCGCCTGCGGGACGAGCTGCGCCGAGGCTGGGGAGAAGATCGCCTCGGCCGAAAGGCAACCGATGCCCTGCTGCTCTCTGTCAAAGGTGAGGGCACGCTGAACGAGATCGAGCGCAGAGCGCTGGAGGCAGTCGGCGGGATGCTGACCGAACCGCTCAAGCTCCGCCTCGCCGACCGCGAGCCGACGCCTTCCGAGGGCGAGGCGCTGGCGATGCTGGTCGCCCACCACGGCGCGAGCCAATACAAGCGCTTGGAGGAAGCGGCGCAGCGATTCGGCGAAGGGCCGAAGCTGCGTCAGCGCCGACGCTGGCTTGACGACGGCGACCTCCTCGGCACCAAATCACTCGATGGGCTGGAGCACGATGCCGAACAGGACCGCGAGAATGCCGCCGAGCAAGCGCGGCTGCGGGAGAACTATCTGCGCTGGCGCGAAGCGAAGGCCACGCGGCTCGGCAAAAGGCACGGCTTCATCGCCCGACACCGCATCGGCCGCGAGGGCTTCCTCGCCGAGGTCGACCGGACCTCGTTGCGCCTCTGCTCGGGCTGCGAAGAGATGGTCTATCCCGACCCCGACCGCGAGCACGGCCCCGCTCGGCGCGACGTTGCCGCCTACTGCCATTTCTGCGGGTCCGGGGTGCTGAGCGAGCTTCCGGCCGAGGGGGTCGAGCCGACTTGAGATCCGGGCGCGACGGAGCTACACATGGTGGGCGGATCGCAGCCCGGCGCCGCCGCGATCACGAAGGCAGGTAGCGCAAATCAACCCCGGTCGGCGGCCTCAAACCCACTATGTCGATTGAACACACCAAGCCCGGATCAGCGCCGGACGAGCAACTTCGCATCGAACAAGCCAAGGCGATCTTCGATCTGCTCGCTGCCCGACGCCGGAAAGCCAAAGGCAGTCACCGATGACCGGCGCGGCGAGGTCTCTAAAGCTCGGCCGGCGTCAGGACGAAGCCGAGCCGCTCTGCGCCACGGCGCAATCTGCCGTCAACGGTGACCAGGCGGCAATCGTTCAACTTCGCAAGCGCGACGTACTCGGCGTCGTAGGTCTTTGCCCAGCCGAATTCCTCGGCGACTTCCCACGCAGCCATCGCCAGCCCGTCCGGCCGCTGCTCGCCGATCGAGAGCTTCCCGGCCAGGAACCGCTGCAAGGCCAGCTCGGCCAGGGCATTGGAGATGTCACCTCGGAAGGCCATCTCGTGGAGCACCGAGGGAACCTCGCTCCACAGCAGCGGCGGCGCGATGAGCTGGCCTCCATCGTCAAGAGCAGCGCTCGCCTGCTCCCCGGCCCGGTCAAGCGACAGCTCGACTGCCAGGCTCGCGTCTACGACCAGCACGCTCAGTGCGACTCGCGGGAGCGCCGTACGGCAGCCGCGACGTTGGGCATCGGCTCGCCGGTCAGGGTCTCGCCCCAGCCTGCGGGCAGCGGAGCCATCTCCGGCTCATCGACCGGCTCGTCGGGGATGACGATCCGCGCACGGGCCGCTTTGGCCTCGTCGAGGTCCAGCACCTCACGCAGCAGCTTCTCCTTCGCGGTCACGGTTCAAGCGTACCGACCGATCCCGCGTCAATCTGAGGAAAGGAGCCGATGATGCGGCGCTTTGCCTGGTACGGACGCCTCTCAACCAAGGACAAGCAGGACCCGACGCTCTCCTTCCCGTCCCAGCGGGAGGCCTGCGCAACGAAGGCCACTGAGCTGCGTGGCGAGATCGTCTGCGATTTCACGGATCAGGAGGCGGGGCGCCGCGACGACCGCGCCGGTTGGGCCGACCTGCTGCGCGAGGCGAAGGAGCGCGATGCGCGCCGCTTCGACGCGGTGATCGTCTACTCGACCTCGCGCCTCAGCCGCGACCTCTTCCATGCGCTCACCTACGAGCGCGAGATGACGCGGGCCGGAGTCGAGGTCTTCTACGCGCTCACCGCCGGCGACCAGACCAGCCCCGAGGGGCGGCTGATCCGCCACATGTTCCAGGCGCTCGACCAGTTCGAGGTCGAGAAGCTGGGCCGCGAAGTTAGGCGCGGCCAGAAAGAGAACACGCGCCAGGGCTACCGCAACGGCGGGCGGGCGCCCTACGGGTATCGCCTTCAGCACGAGGCGCACCCCGACCCGGCGCGGGCGAAGGCAGGGGACAAGAAGTCGCGCCTCGTGCCCGACCCCGAGCGGGCGCCTGTTGTCGCCGAGATCTTCGACCTCTTCCTCTCCGGCTCCGGCTACAAGGAGATCGCCAACCACCTGAATCGGCCCGGTGGCCCGCCGACCCCCAATCACGTCGATTCCAAACGCAACACCTCCGGCAAGTGGGCGAAGACGACGATCAAGTCGATGCTCGAAAACCCGACCTATACCGGCCGCCTCTATTGGAACCGGCTCGATTCACGCGCGCACAAGCAGGGCGTCGGGCCGGTGGTCCGTCGCAGCCCCGAGGAATGGGTCGAAGCCGACGAGCGTCACGAGGCCCTGATCACCGACGAGCAGTTCGAGCGCGCTCAAACCGAGATGAAGCGCCGCAGCAACGGCCACGGCGGTCGCCGCCGTCGCCCGCAGAAACGTCCCTACCTGCTGCGGGGCATCGTCCACTGTGCCACCGGGCACAACCCGCTGCGGATGCAGGGCCGCGCTCGCAAAGGCGAGCCGACCTACTACACCTGCGGATACCGAACTTCCTACGGCGACCGCGCGGCCGAGGCGGTCGGCCACGGCAAATGGCAGTACGTCCGCGAGGACAGCCTGGTCACTCTGATCAACAGCTTCTTCGCCTCGCGGATCTTCGGCTCTGACCGCCTCGCCCACTTCCGCGCTCAGAGTTCAATGCTGGCGAGCGAAGTGGAAGACCGCGACGACGACCAGCGCACGCGGATTGCCAAGCAAGTCGGCGAGGTCGAGCAGCGGATCGAGCGACAGCTCGCCGCAATCGAGGCTGGCGTCGATCCGGTCCTGGTCGGCGAGCGCATCCGCACTCTCAAGGCTGAGCGCGAGGAGGCGCAGGCCGCCCTCGCCCAGCTCGAAGACTCAGACCGGGACAGCAGCGCCGTAGACCCCGCCGACGCCCTGGCGGTTCTCAGCGATCTGCCCGACCTCGGCAAGTCACTAATTGCCGCCGACCCCGACGTACGGCGGGCGGTCTTCGACGCCTTCCGACTGCGAGTCGAGATCGACCGTAACGATGGTCGGATACGCCTGAAAGCACTGGTGTCAAGCGCGTTCGGCGAGGCGAAGAATCTGAGTGACCTGGGAGAGGCGGGAGATACGACTCTCTCCGTTAAGGCCATACCGCTACCGGGATTCGAACCCGGGTTTCCGGACTGAGAATTGCCTCTAACAAGCCATTTGAGGCGATTTCGTGCCTGTGGAATCCAAGGAGATCAATCCCGTTCGGCCGAGTTCGGTGGAGTCGGGGACATATTTCGGGACACGGCATTTCGCCCCCTTCGGATCGAATCGATCGATCCGAAGGGGGCGAATCTGCGTCGGCGGGTTTCCGGACTCCGATTCTGCGTATGGAGCCTAAGCATCGGACCCGCTAGGTAGCCTTGCCTTGATGCCTCAATCGGATCAAGTCCAAGACAAGCTGCATCGGCTCGAAGAGCAGATGCAAGCGATGAGTTCGAGGATCGACGAGATGGCTGAAACCTTCGAGGCGCGCCACGCCGACGACGAAGCCGCCGCCATCGCCGCCGAGCGCATCCGCAGCGGTGCGGCCGAGCACAAGGAAGACGGCGCCGAGGCGCTTGCAAAGCTCGGCATCGAGATCCCCGCCGAGGAATGACGGACAAAGCGCCCGGCTCGGTGGGCGTCACCTTCGCCAGAGGCGTCCTTGACGATGTTGCCGAACTGACCGCTAAGCCCCCCGGCGGCGATCAAGCCGAAACGGAGGAAGCCGAAGCCCTAAAGCGCCGCATCGCCGAACTGCTGATCGAATGCAAGCGGAATCCCTTCATCGGGGAGCTGATGGGTCGCGGCCTCCACCCTGAGTTGGCCAACTGTCGCCGGGTCCGGTTCGAT
Organism: Solirubrobacterales bacterium; assembly: GCA_044868125.1. Lineage (GTDB taxonomy): Bacteria > Actinomycetota > Thermoleophilia > Solirubrobacterales > 70-9 > VAYN01. The sequence continues at coordinate 3,071 of JBIOWB010000069.1, read as the reverse complement.
ATTCCGACCCACAAGGCGAAGCCGCGGTTCCGTCTCATCTACCGCAATGAACCCACGGATGGAGCGCCCTCTGAGTGCCACTGGCTCACCGTCGCACCTCGTGCAGGCCTACAGGCCCATCGCCGCGCTCGGCAACGCTCCTAGGTCTTGCACCTACCGAAAGGTGTTTTCCTCGACCCAGCGCGCCAACTGCTCGCGGGTGAACCGCAGAGAGCGACCGAGTCGCACATGCGGTAGCCGACGCGAGCGGGCCAGCTCGTAGACCGTGCTGCGCGGAACATGGAGTAGCTCCGCAGCCTCGTCGGCATTGAGCAAGGGCTCATGGAGCAGGCTCGCGATCTGGCCATTCTGAACTTCTGCTTGCCGTATCTCCGCCCGCCTGATCTGACCGTTAGTCCTTGCAGAGCGACGGTCAACATGCTGAACCTCCTTGCTGCGACCGCGCACAGGCAAGCCGTCCCTCACGGACGCGGCGGGCGCTTTTACACCCTTAACTATGTTCTCCCTGGTTGCCATACACACCGAGTAAGTCACATTCCATGATTGATGTCAAGAAAACTTTTTAGTCATTCACAGTGTGATGGTTACTGTGTGTTGGCGCGATTCGTGACTGTGTGTTCGTCCCCATCCCGCGCAAGAAGGAAAGAAAGACACGTAAGTGACTTTCTTTGTGCGTCGCGCTCGCAGCCTTGACGGCCGTCGTCGTGGTGCAGAACCCCGCGTGTGCGGCGGCTATTGGCCATAGCTTCACCTGGCCGACCTACTTGCCAGCGAAGCGCAGCGCCGCTAGGCAGTCAACCCCTAAAGGAATTAGCGCAACCACTCGGGAGCGTGTACCAACCCCACCGTCTATGGAGGTTGCGCTAATTCCTTTAGGGGCCGGGCGCGTTGCGCCCTTGACAGCCAAACGGCGCAGCGCTATTTGCTGGGTAGGTCGGCTGGAAAGAGTGGGATACATGGTCAACCCCGCACGACACGGATCATCGGAACCAGGCCCTTCTGTAGATGCGCGGCAACGATCCAGCGAGTGAATAGGAACGCTCCGAACGCCCCCGGAAAGCTGGCCGGGTATTTGTCCGGCCTCCAGAAGTGCAGCGCCCATTCCATCGCTGCGCGCTGGTCATGGGTCCAGCGACGGCGAGCGCTGTCCATCTCTTCACAGACAGGCGAAAGCGAACACTGCGCGACTATCGGGGGTCCGAGTCTTTCCCAGATCGGCCCGCAACCAGTTAAGAGGTAGACGGCCGCGTGCCACTCGCCCACCTCATTAGGCAGCAGGATCGACGCTTCCGCGAAACGCGGCTCGGCGGCGCGGAGCTGCGCCAGGAGGACGGCGAATTGCCTCCGTTTGGCGGCAACGTCCGCATAGATTTCGTTCGATCCTTCGGGCATCCGTTCGACCTTTCAAGCATCGGCCCCTAAGACGATGCTTGAGGTCGAAACGGTCCACCCTCAGATCAAGATGTGTTGCAAATAGCTACCGATTTGCGCAAAGCATGTAGCCGCGAGAGTGGCAGTTGACGATGTATCCCTCGGCCCCCGCCTCCCGCAGCTTGCAGCGGGCACGGCTGGCATGTGAGTCGAGAGTGCGGAGACTGCCGCCTCCTCTCTTTTTCCAGACCTCGCGCAGCAACTCATCCTTGGTGAAGACGCGGCCCGGTTCCGTGGCGAGCAGCGCCACTAACTCATATTCCCGCGCCGTCAGGCGTACCGCAGCGCCATGAACTTCAACGCAGCGGGCCGCTGGATCGACCCGTAGCGGGCCGACCATGATCGGCGCTTCATCGTCGGCCCCGGCAGTCTCAAAGATCGTGCCGTCAATATGGCCCCGGCAGAGCAGCCGCCAGTCCTCCCCATCGGTTGAGCGCACCTGAACCCGCCAGTTGCCGCCGTCACTCAGACGGACCTCTAGCTCGCCCTCGCCGATGTTGATGGCGGCGCTGCTGAACCGCCCCGGAACCAACATCAGCAAGACCCCAGCAGACGCTTGACGTAGATCGCTGGTCGGCTCGGCTGCATCCGCGAGCCGTCGCTGAACACCAGGCCCTCGTTGTCCAGGTCGCGCAGGGCACGGGCAAGCGCGACCTTGCCGGTGAGGGTGCGGGGGTCCGCGAGAACCTGGCCTGCCAACGCCGGCAGCGTCAGGACGGCGGGATGTTCACGGAGAACAAGTGCCAGCACGACCCGTTGCAAACGCAAGTCGGTGGCGATCAAGCGCGCCCACCTCCCAGCGCGTCAAGCAGCGCATGTAGAGCATCGTGAGTTGCGGTTACCTCCGCGTAGTCGCTCTCCTGGTCGTGCGCAGCTGCCGAGACCTCGAGCGCGGCCCTTGCCGCTTCGTCGGGAATGCAAATCTTCCCCGTTGCCAGAGCAGTCAGCAACCGCTCAAATGCCCGCGCTTCCTGCCACGCCTGATCGGGTCGCTGTGCCTCGTCGACGGCTTCCAAATCCTCCCGAACGCCGTCTAGCCAAGTCGTCAGACGTTCGCGCAGGATCGGGATGTGCTGCGGGGGAAGGTCAAGAGGCACCAGCGACCCGCCGCCCATATCGTTGTCTCTAGCCATGAGGAGGTTCCGTCTCCTTGTGGTCAGGCTCCCGGTTGGTGTTTCCGCACCGCCGGGGGCCGCTTCTCTTGGTCGGCGCTACCGTAGCAGCTTTGGAGGGTTAACCCTCCAAAATCATCGTCCCCGGATGATTTCGCCGACCGTCGTGTGATGGATACCGGCTAACTCGCCAATCTCCCGCAGGTTCAGGCCCGCCTCCCTCGCTTCTTTGAAGACCTTGCGGCGAGCCGCACGAGCTTCGGACGTCTGGCGCAGGAACTCCTTCTGAACCGCCTTCACAGCTTCGGCGGCAGCTTGGCGTTTGGCGTCCTCGGGCATTGGAGCAGCCTATTGGAGCTCGGGCACTCTTCGAGTTGCATTTCAAGATCGTGAGATGCATTTCAAGACGCAGCGGGCTACGAACAAAGCTGCGATTGCAGCGTGTGGAGCCGCCTCGCTTCCCTGGGCCAAATGAGGGCGCTCCTTGCATCTGACCCCACCCGCTCACGATGTGACCGACCGGGGTCA
>JBIOWB010000068.1:0-2211 GCA_044868125.1 Solirubrobacterales bacterium | reverse complement strand
TTGCCCTGTTCTCGGCGACCTCGCAGAGGCGGCGGCCGAACGGCGCCGTCATCGCGGCTGCGGCTCTCCCGCGACGCTGCGGTGGATCTCCTGCAGCGAGCGCACCTCGGCGTCGCCTTCGCGGCCGGCGGCGATCGCCCGGGCGGCGGCGGTGGCGCCGGTCATCGTCGTCACGCAGGGGATCCCGTGGCGGACGGCGGCGGTGCGGATCTCGTAGCCGTCGGTGCGGGCGCCGGATCCGGTCGGGGTGTTGATCACCAGGTCGCAGCTGCGCTTGCGGATCAGGTCGAGGACGTGGGGCGAGCCTTCCTGCAGCTTGTTGATCGGCGTCACCGGCACCCCCATCCGCTCGATCGCCTGGGCGGTTCCGTGGGTGGCAATGACCTCGAAGCCGAGGTCGTGGAAGCGAGTCGCCAGCTGGGTCGCCGCCGCCTTGTCGGTGTCGGTGACGGTGATGAAGACCGATCCCGACTCCGGCAGCCGCACCCCGGCCGCCGCCTGGGCCTTGCCGAAGGCGGTCGGGAAGTCGCCGGCGATGCCCATCACCTCGCCGGTGCTCTTCATCTCCGGGCCGAGCACCGAGTCGGCGCCGGCGAAGCGGGCGAAGGGCAGCACCGCCTCCTTGACGCTGACGTGCCCCAGCGGCCCCTGCGGCAGCTCCTGGTCGGCCAGCTTCTCCCCCAGCATCAGCCTGCAGGCGAGCTTCGCCAGCGGCAGCCCGATCGCCTTGGAGACGAATGGCACGGTGCGGGAGGCGCGCGGGTTGGCCTCGATCACGTAGAGCCTGCCGGCGGCGACCGCGTACTGGATGTTGATCAGGCCGATCACGCCGAGCTCGAGGGCGATCCGCTCGGTGGTGGCGCGGATCTGGCCGAGCATCTCCTCGCCGAGGCTGAGCGGAGGGATCACGCAGGCCGAGTCGCCGGAGTGGACGCCGGCCTCCTCGACGTGCTGCATGATCCCGGCGACGTAGACCTCCTCGCCGTCGCCGACCGCGTCGACGTCGACCTCGATCGCGTCCTCGAGGAAGCGGTCGAGCAGCAGCGGGTGCTCCTGGTCGGCCTTGACGTTGGCCTCCAGGTACTTCTTCAGGTCGTCGGTCGAGTAGCAGATCTCCATCGCCCGGCCGCCGAGGACGTAGGAGGGCCGGACCAGCAGCGGGAAGCCGACCTCCTCGGCGATCACCTCGGCCTCCTCGGCCGAGAGGGCGGTGCCGTAGGGCGGGTGCTCGACCCCGAGCCGGCGCAGAAGGGCGCCGAAGCGGCCCCGGTCCTCGGCGAGGTCGATCGCGTCGACCGGCGTGCCCAGCAGCGGCACGCCCGCTTCTTCGAGGGTGCGGGCCAGCTTCAGCGGCGTCTGGCCGCCGAACTGGACGATCACGCCCTCCGGCCGCTCCCGCTCGCAGACCGCGAGCACGTCCTCGGCCGTCAGCGGCTCGAAGTAGAGCCGGTTCGAGGTGTCGTAGTCGGTGGAGACGGTCTCGGGGTTGCAGTTGACCATCACCGCGTCGCGGCCAAGCTCGCGCGCGGTCATAGCGGCGTGGACGCAGCAGTAGTCGAACTCAATGCCTTGGCCGATGCGGTTCGGGCCAGCGCCGAGGATGACGACCGAGTCGTTGTCGCCGCGGCGGATCTCGCTCGCGGGGGGCGAGCCGTCGTGGCGCGGGCGCTCGTGGCCGGAGTAGTAATAGGGCGTCGCCGCCTCGAACTCGGCGGCGCAGGTGTCGACCGCCTTGTAGGTGCGGGCGAGGCCGTCGGTGCCGTCGCCTTCGGTGGCCAGCGCCTGCAGCTCGCGGAGGAACCAGCGGTCGACCTTGCAGGCCTCGTGCACGGCCTCGACCTCGAGTCCGCGCTCGAAGGCGGCGAGGATCTGGTCGAAGCGCTCGGCGCAGGGCACCGCGATCGCCGCCAGCAGCTCCTCGTCGGACTCGGGGATCTCCGGCGCGCTGTCGAGCTCGCGCGAGCGCATCGCCTTGGCGAAGGACTCGCGGAAGGTGCGGCCGATCGCCATCGCCTCCCCCACACTCTGCATGTAGGTCGAGAGGCGGCCCTCGGAGCCGGGGAACTTCTCGAAGGCGAAGCGCGGGATCTTGGTGACGACGTAGTCGATCGTCGGCTCGAAGGAGGCGGGCGTGGCGCGGGTGATGTCGTTGGGGATCTCCTCCAGCGCGTAGCCGACCGCCAGCTTCGCCGCCATCTTCGCGATCGGGAA
>JBIOWB010000067.1:0-13950 GCA_044868125.1 Solirubrobacterales bacterium | reverse complement strand
GGCACTCAACCCCGAGCCATAGGCGAGGGGTGTCTGGAGAGGGTCACCCGCCCCCACTCAGCCGCTATGCCCGCACAGGCTCCGGCTCCACCTCAAACGCCGTCTCCTCGAGCGTCTCCCGTTCGATGTCTCCCTCACGCACTAGCCACAGCGCCAGCACCGCGCCGGCGAAGGAGAGGATCGCTCCGAGGAGGAGGATCTCGTTGAGGCCGTGAAGGAAGCCCTGCTGGGCCGCGTTGGCGGCGGTGTTCTGCAGCCCCTCGGGCAGACCCGAGACCGCCTGGCCGAGGTGACCTGAGGAGGTCGCTTCGACCAGGCCGCGCGCCTGGTCGTTCGTGAGCGCGCCGCCCGCGGCATCTTGGGCCTTCGACGCTCCCGCGCCGAGGAAGATCGCGCCCCAGGCGGCGATCCCGACCGCGATCCCGACCTGGCGGAAGGTGTCGTTGATCCCGGCCGCCATCCCGCTCTGCTCCTTCGGGACGACGCTGAGGGCGACGTCGGCGATCACCGGGTTCAGCAGGCCGACGCCGACGCCGCTGATCAGGAAGCCGGCCAGCAGCGCGGTCCATTCGGAGTCCATGTGAAGTCCCGACATCAGCAGCAGGCCGACCCCCGTCAGCGCCAGCCCCGCCCCCATCATGTAGCGGGCCTGGACCCGCGCCAGCGCGATCCCCGAGAGCGGCGCGACGATGAACGAGGCGACGGTGATCGGCAGGTAGCGCAGGCCGGCTTCGATCGGCGAGAAGCCGAGGAAGCTCTGCAGGTAGAGGGTCAGGTAGAGGAACAGCGCGAACATCGAGCCGGAGACCGCGAAGGCCCCCAGCTGCACGCCGGTGAAGGCGCGCCGGCGGAAGAAGCCCAGCGGGAGCATCGGCTCCTTCACGCGTCGCTCGATCGCCGCGAACGCCGCCAGCAGCACCGCCGCCGCGCTGAACAGCGAGACGATCAGCGTGCTGCCCCAGCCCTCGTCGTTGCCGCGCACCAGCGCCAGCACGAGGACGAAGAGCGCGACCGAGAAGGTGACGAGCCCGCCCCAGTCGATCCGGGTCGCGTTGGGGTCGCGCGACTCGGCGACCTTCCACCAGGTGACGGCATTGGCTGCGAGCCCGATCGGCACGTTGAGGAGGAAGACCCACTCCCAGCCGAGGCCGTCGGTCAGCAGGCCGCCGACCAGCGGCCCGATCGCCACCGCGATCCCGATCGTCGCCCCGTAGATCCCCATCGCCATCCCGCGTTCGGGGCCGCTGGGAAACTCCTGGGCCACCAGGGCCAGGGAGACGGCGAACATGATCGCCCCGCCGACGCCCTGCAGGCCGCGGGCGAGGTTGAGGAAGGTCGGGTCGGGCGCCAGCGCGCAGAGCAGCGAGGCCAGCGAGAAGACACCGAGGCCGATCGCGAAGACGCGCCTACGGCCGAGCCGGTCGGCGAGCGAGCCGGCGGTCAGCACCAGCGCCGCCAGCGAGAGGGCGTAGGCGTCGATCACCCACTGCAGATCGGTGAAGCTGCCGCCGAGGTCCTGCTGGATCGCGGGCAGCGCCGTGTTGACCACGGTGATGTCGAGCAGAAGCATGAAGGTGGCGACGCAGACCGCGCCGAGCGTCCACCACCTGCGGTTGATTTCGGTGGCCATCGAGGACCTCCAAAGCGTCGGGTACAATTCGTAAGGCAACCTTGTAAGGTGACCTGACCAGACGACCTTATCAGGCTTCCTGACGAAATGACTCCAGCCTCCGAGAACACCGACTTCTGGATCCCGATGGCGGGTCTCTTCGACATCGCCCACGAGGCCTTCTTCGAGGACTTCCGCGAGGAGCTGGAGCAGACCGAGTTCGCCGACATCCGACCGACCCACGGCTGCGTCTTCCGCTTCGTCCGCGGCGACGGGATGCGGCTGACGGTGCTGGCGGAAATGGCGGGGATGACCAAGCAGTCGGTGGGGGAGGTCGTCGACGACCTGGTCGCCCGCGGCTACGTGAAGCGGGTCCCCGATCCCGAGGACAAGCGCGCCAAGCTGATCTGCCTGACCGAGCGCGGCGAGCGCGCCCAGGCCACCGGCCTCGCCCTCTTCGCCAAGGTCGAAACGCAGTGGGCCGAGCGCTACGGGGCGCAGCGGATCGAGCGGCTGCGCGAGCTGCTGGAGGAGATCGCCGCCAACGAGGCGCCAACCGCCGTGCCGGAGCTGGCCGAGCGCGAGCCCGCACACGCGTAGCGCCAGGCGCGGGACCGCCCCCCTATCGCCGCGGCCAATTACGGATGGCGCGCCCTCCCGCTCAGGCGAGGATTCGCCCATGTCCGCAGAGCAGCTCAGCCCTCTCGACGCCGCGTTCCTCGAGCTCGAGGAGTCCGATGAGGCAGCCCATATGCACATCGGCTGGGCACTCGTCTTCGACCCCCCGCCCGAAGGCGAGCGCCCCTCGCTCGAGCGGCTCCGCGGACAGGTGCGCGAGCGGTTGGAGGCGCTGCCCCGCTTCCGGCGGCGCCTCTCCTCGCCCCGGGTCGGGCGGCTCTCACTGCCGAGCTGGGAGCCCGCGCCCGACCTCGACCCCGGCGAGCTGATCCGCCGCGCGGTGTTGCCCGAGCCGGGCGGCGAAGCGGAGCTGATGGACTGGCTCGGGGACTTCTTCTCGCACCGGCTCGACCGCACCCGCCCGCTCTGGGAAACGACCCTGCTCGAGGGGCTCGAGGGCGGCCGCTGGGCGCTGGTGACGAAGGTGCACCACTGCTTGATCGACGGGATGAGCGGCGTCGAGGTGGCGTCGATCCTGCTCGATGCCGAGGCCGAGCCGGCGCCCGGAGAGGCGACGGCAGAGGCGATGGCGAAGCTCGAGGGAGAGGAACACGATCTGGGGAGGGTGGCCAGATTGCGGGGTGTGGTGGGCGGCGCGGTTCGGGGCGGAGTCGCCGTCGCCCGCCACCCCCGCGGTCTGACTTCGGCGCTCTCGCAGTCGTGGGCGATGGCCGAGACGCTGGTCCGCGACGAGCTGCACGCGGCGCCGCACACGAGCCTCAACGAGTCGATCGGGGCGACCCGGCGCTTCGCGGCGGTCGACGTGCCGCTGGAGGATCTGAAGCGGGTCAAGCGCGAGCTCGGCGGGACGGTCAACGACGTTGCCCTGGCGGCGACCGCCGGCGGCCTGCGGCGCCTGTTCGAAGCGCGCGGAGAGGACGTCGAGCACGTGCGGGCGATGGTGCCGGTCAGCCTGCGCGCGGCGAGCGAGTCGCTGGCGCTCGGCAACAAGGTCTCCTCGCTCTTCGTCGACCTCGCCGTCGCCGAGCCCGACCCGCTGCTGCGCTACCGCAAGATCGCCGCCGCCTCGCGCGAGCTGAAGAGCGGCAACGCGGTGGCCGGCACCGACACCGTGATCAAGCTCACCGGCCTAGCGCCGCCGCTGGTCCAGAGCATCGTCGCCCGCCTGATGTTCACCCCCCGCCTCTTCAACCTCACCATCACCAACGTCCCCGCCTCGCCGATCACCCTCTACGCCCTCGGGGCGCCGCTGCGCCGCGTCGTCCCCCTGGTCCCGATCTTCACCGGCCACGCCCTCGGCGTCGCCATCGTCAGCTACGACGGCGACGTCACCTTCGGCCTCAACGCCGACCGGGATGCCGTGCCGGACCTCGACGCCTTCCGGTCTGGGATCGAGGAGTCGCTGGCGGAGCTGCGGCAAGCCGCGGCTTCGCCGGCGGCGGCGTAGCTACCTCTGCGGCGAGTCCTCGGAGTCCTCCGGCCGGTGCTCCAGGTCGTCGGCGTCCTTGACCGCCCAGCCGACCCGCTCCAGCAGCTGCCCGGCGAAGTGCTCGGACTCCAGGTTCGAGCTCGGGACCCGCTCCCGATAGACGACCTCGTCCGCGCGCTGCGGCGAGTCGGTGAGCACGAGTATCTGTGGCATGTCTTCTTCCTCCTCTCGCTTTCGCGCCAGTCTCGCCCCCCAACCTTCAGCCCAGGTCAAACTCCCGTAAAGATTCCGCCGCCAACCCCCGCCACCCGCTAGATTTCCCTCTCCGGGCCGCTCCCCAACGGCCCATCTCATCTCTCGGGGGCGTAGCTCAGTTGGTTAGAGCGCCGGCCTGTCACGCCGGAGGTCGCGGGTTCGAGTCCCGTCGCTCCCGCTCGTTGAAGTGCCTGGAAGCGGATGGTTTTCGGGCTTATCCTGTGGATCTAGCTAGCTCGCGAAGGAGTTGCACCAGCTCTGGCTCCAAGATGACCTGGCGGACGCCGGCGGAGGTCTTGGAGGCGGCGACATTGAGTAGACCGTCTCGCAGATTGAGATCGCGCCACCGCAGGTTGGTCAACTCGGAGATCCGCAGTCCCCCAGTCAGGATCGCGGTGGCAAGCAGCGTCCGGTGCGGCCCCGGCAGCCGGAAGACGCGCTTGGACCTGATCTCCCGTCAGCCGGGTCCGCTTCGGCTCGGGCTCCTTCAACTTCTCCACCTTGGCCTTGGCGGGGTTGTAGTCGATCAAGTCGTAGCGAACGGCGGCGTCGAGAATCTGGCCGAGCCGCGTCAACGTCTTGTTGATCGTTCGGTTGGAAAGCGGTCGCTCGATCAGTCTTTGATCGCGCTCGCGAACCTTGGCGGCCTTGTAGCGACAACTAATCGCTACGAGGGCTTCTGGCCATTCGAGAAGCTTTACAACGCTGCTGAGGAAAGGTCTGAGTTGATGATGCCGCCGAAGATCGCAGCCATCGTCGAGCGCGTAGCCGCAAACTAACTCCGGCTTTTCAGCGAGAGCGCTGAGTTAGGCTGCGGCGCGGTGGGCGGTTCCTGGGGCTGGCAACGCCTCCAGAATGCTTGCTGGAAGGCGGGTGCTCGCGTCCCAGACCTCAATCGCGACGAGCTTGTGGCTGGTGCGGTCGTAGTCGCGGAGGCCGCCCGGCACGCGCTCGCTGACGACATCATCGGACTCCCCGGTCGGGAACCAGGCGATGTCGGCGTCTGAGTCGTAATAGGCGAACATGCTTGAACAAGGGTAGCGCTGGCTCGGGCTGCCAGCTAGGAATCGAGCCTCCAGACAGAGACGATCCGGATCGCAGCCTCGTCGTCTCCGTGTGGGTGGTCGTAGATGGCCTCGAAGGCGGTGCCGTCGGCGGTCTCGCCGCTGACGAGCCACTCGGCGCGACCGTCGTTTACCTCACGCTCGGAGTGGCGGGCCTTGATTGCCTGCTCGACATCGGACGCGTCGAGTCGGCGCTGTGAGAGGCGATCCTCCGCGTGCTCGGTCCAGACGAAGCGCTTGATCTCCACGGTCGAAGCCTATGCCGACGAGACCCTGGTTTTTCCGCATGCATCACTCGGTTGGCGGGAGAAGGCCGAACATAGGCTCGAACTCACCTGCGGCAACCAAGATGCAGCCCTCGATGTCGCCTTCTGCGCTGACGACGAGGACATATCGGGTCCGACGCGATCCGTTGACGAGCGAGACAATCCAGGGCTCCAGTCCCGTGTAGCTGGTCTCGGACGGAGGCCGCCCGCCTAGGACCGAGGGCTCCTGGACAACCTCGACGTGCAAGACCTCCGTCTCGTCGGTCGTCTCAAATACGTGCTCCATCGCGAGGGTTGCCGCGAGTCCCCTGGACACCATCACCCGATGATCATCGGATCTTGCCCTCTCGATCTTGGCGCGAATGCGCTTGAGCCCCGCCCTTGCGGCTTCGCCAGCACCGAGACCGACAAGCCCTCCAGCGGCATGGAGTCCGAGCCATTCGATGACCGGTATCCACGCGGCGGCGCCTCTGCCCTGGACGCCATCGAGAACTCGGACCTCCCCGATGTCCGGATCTTCCTCCAGCCAGTCATCGCCAAGCTCAGCGCTTATCGCGGTCCGTGCCACGCCAGTCTGCTTCTCGGATTGCTCCATCCACCGTCGACCGACTTGAACGGCCATGCCGGGTTGCATCGTGAAGCGCGAACCAGGGATATCCAGATCGAGCGGGCGAGAGGAGGAGGGGCGGTCTTTTCGCCAGAGCTGTCGATTCATCGCTGCCACGATTGCAGGGAGGCTTCGTCTCATTGGGCACTGGTGCCCGAATGGCGGCGAATCGGGCGCAGACTGGGCCTATCCGCCGATTCGCCTCGGCTCCGGGCAGTCGGGCGACTTCCCACTAAGCGGGTTCGGTGCGTCATCTAGGCAGTCGAGAATCCTTTCGTTCCTAAAGTAGAAATTCAATACTCAGAATTTGAATTGCTGAAACTGGCCAATGCCAGGCAGGACGGGCCATCACCAATGGATCAAAGGCTTCGTCAAGTTCTCCGGCGAGTGCAGCACGCTCGCCACTGGCCGCCTCTTGACCGTTGCTTCGCCGCATGAGAGCGTCCGCGCGAGGGAAGGAAGGAGGTATCGAATGGCGGATGCACTGATTCTCGAGTTCGACGGAGTCGGGCCCGAGGAGTACGAAAGGGTCAACGGCCAACTCGGCATCGACATGCAGAGCGGTGAGGGGGCCTGGCCGGAGGGGTTGCTGGCGCACAGCGCGGCGACCAAACAGGGCGGTCTCGTGGTCTATGAGATCTGGGCCTCGCAGGCCGATCAAGAGCGGTTCATGGAGACGCGCCTCGCCAAAGCGCTACAGGACGGAGGAATCGCAGGGCCACCGAGCCGGATGGAGTGGCTGGGTCACCTCGCGCACCACGACCTCTAGGGCTTAGGGGGTCAAGTGGGTGACCTGTAGGCCGAAGTCACGTTCAAGCTGCTCCGCAACCAGCGAGCGGTGGCAGGCCTCGGGATCGCGCTCGACGCAGAGGAGGGCGGCGCGCTGGGTGCCGACGAAGCGGACGATCGGGTCGAGGTCGACGTGGTCGAGGACCTCTTCGGTGTAGCGCTCGACGTAGGCGGGAGCCAGCTCCGTGCGGGAGCGTTTGCCCTCGCCTTTGCGTTTGTCCTCCTCGTACTGCAGCTGGCGCATCTCGGTCGTCGGGGCCAGCTCGGGCAGGTGGCTGTAGCCGATGCCCGTCTCGGCGAGCACCGCCTGCAGGCGTTTCGCGTTCGCCCAGGCGTACTGGCTGCCGCGCAGGCCGCGGCGCTGGCGGACGTCGAGGACGAGGCCGACCTCCGCGTCCTGGAGGGCGCGGATGAAGCCAGGGCCGTCGAACCCGTAGACGCCGATCGTCGCGAACTCCGCCATCTACAGGTAGTCCTCGACCCAATCTCGATAGGGACCGATGAACTCGCGAGCGCTGGAAACAACCAGCTCGGCTGCTTGGTGGACATTGCCGGCCGGAACTTTGACGTAGCTGTGCTCGATTACTGTCCGGGCTCTCTGGGCTCGACGTAGCTTGCGGCAGAGCTCACCCCCGATCACCCCTGCGTCTCTCAGCACTCCGAAGGCCTTTGCCGCATCGCTTTCTTCAGTCTTCGCCGGCTTCAGGCCGGCGAGCTTGGCGCCGGTGATCGACAGCTGGGCTACATAGTTCTGCACTCGGGCCAGCGCCCGCTCGACTGCCTGGGCGCGGTTGTAGGCATCCATATCGGTGTTGGAATCAAATGCCGCCTTGAATGCCTTCAGGTCGAAGCCCTCGCCGAACTCGGCCATCGCATTCTCCAGGGCGGCGTACTGGCGCGGAAAGTCCCCGAGGTGGTCGACGACTTCAGCCCGCCAGCGGTCACGCTGCTTCTCGCTCGGCTTGCCGGCCATCAGCCCGCCCGGTCGGCGAGCATGCGGTCGATTCCCTCCAAAGCACGACGCCGCGCCCGGCGAGCGCCGTCGCGAGCACGCCGCTGCAGCGCCTCCGCTTCATTACGCAGTTGGGGCCAGCGGCCCTCGCGGTCGACGATGACCCGGCCCTCGGCGAGCGCCTGCGCCAGCAGTTGGTTGCTCTGTCTCGCATCGTCAAGCCTGAGGATGTCGACCCGACGGTCGGTCAGCGCTGCGAGCTTCGCTTCCAGGTCGGCGATACGGGCCAACGAGGAGTCGCGCATCTCGACCAGGAGATCGATGTCACTTGCCGCGCTGTCGTCACCGCGCGCGGCCGAACCGAAGAGCAACGCGAAGCGCACGTTCTGCTCGGTTCGCAGTACCGCTCGCAGGGCGGCGAGTAGCTTCCAGGAGCGCCGCAGATACCGTTTCTCCGCCGCGCTGATCTTGAGCTTGCGCGGCGTGGGCCGCTCGGCTTGCAGCATTCCCTGGTTGAGCGCACGGCGCAGAGTTCGCTCGTTCGCACCAATCTGGTCGGCCAGAAGCTCCAACTCGGTCATGCGTCCATTATATCCCAATCATGTGTCCGATAAATGGCCGCTGGAACGCTGCGGTCACTCGGCGCTGCGACCCCTGATCAGTAGCGCGGCGGAGTGTCCCGGTAGCCCGGATCGCGGACTTCGCGGCGTTCTTCCACGGCGGGCTCGCCGGGGGCGACGCCGCGGCGGCGGGACCAGATGAATTCCTGGAAGATGCCGAGGATCAGGCCGACGGCGCCGGCGATCATCAGGATCACGCCGATCGTGTCGATGCTGATGCCCTCGACGTGGATGTTGGTCGCGAACTTGAGGATCGCGCCGACAGCTATGAGGAAGATGCCTGCTCCGATGGTCATGGCTGCTGAATACCCCCGGTTTGGATCGACAAACCGCAGTAACGGCGGCTAGACGAATTGCCGGGTGACATGCCCGGCTCAAGTCCATGGGTCTGGCTGCCGAACCTAGACCAGCGTGACCAAGGGCTCGACCAAGTTCGCGGCACTCACGCTTGCGCTCGCCGTGGCGCTGGCCCTCTCCGCCTGCGGTTCGTCCTCCTCGGGCACCGACGGGGGGACGCTGAAGGCGACCTTCGGCTCCTTCCCGGACTCCCTCGACCCGGGCCTCGCCTACACCGGAGAAGGCTCGACCGCCGTCTACGACGTCTACATCCCCCTGCTCACCTACGCCCACGCCTCCGGCAGCGCCGGCAGCAAGGTGATCCCGGGCCTGGCCAAAGCGATGCCGGAGGTCAGCGACGGCGGACGCACCTACACGCTCACCCTCCGCAGGGGCCTCCGCTACTCGGACGGGACGCCGGTCAGGGCCTCGGACTTCGCCTACGCGATCGAGCGCCTGTTCAGGCTCAACTCCCCCGGCTCGCCGTTCTACGCGGACATCGTCGGCGCCGAAGCCTTCGCCAAGAGCAAGCGGGGCGGGATCGGCGGGATTGCGACCGACGACAAGAGCGGCAGGATCGTCATCCACCTGGTCAAGCCGCGCGGCACCTTCCCCAACGAGCTGGCGCTGCCCTTCGCGGCCCCCGTACCCAGCGGCACCCCGGCCGAAGACCTCACCGCCCACCCGCCGCCGGCGACCGGTCCCTACGTCATCTCCGACGCCAAGCCCGGCCGCGGCTGGGATTACCGGCGCAACCCGCGGTGGGCCGGCGGCAACGCGGAGCTGATGCCCCAGATCCCGACTGGCCACGTCGACCGGGTCGAAGTCGACGTCATCCGCAATGCCTCGACCCAGGTCGACGACGTCGAAACCGGCCGCTACGACTGGATGGGCAACCCACCCCCGGCCGATCGCTACGCGGCGGTGAAGAGCAAATACGAAGGCTCCCAGCTCGAGGTCGAGCCGGCGATCAGCACCTACTTCTTCTGGATGAACACGTCGAGGGCGCCGTTCGACGACCTCCGGGTGCGGCGGGCGGTCAACCACGCGCTCGACCCGCGGGCGTTGGAAAGGATCTACGCCGGCCAGCTGACCGGCACCCAGCAGATCCTCCCACCCGGCATGCCCGGCTACGAGCGGATCGAGCTCTACCCGCACAGCCTTGCCAAGGCGAAGCAGCTGGTCGCCACGGCCCACCCGACCGACCGCGCGATCACGGTCTGGACCGACGACGAAAGCCCCAACAACGAAGCGGGCGAATACCTGGAGGGGGTGCTGAGGGAGCTCGGCTTCGAAGTGACGCTGAAGATCGTCAGCGCCGACGCCTACTTCGGCCTGATCGGCAACGAATCGACGCCGAACCTCGACATCGGCTTCGCCAACTGGTTCGAGGACTACCCCCACCCCAACGACTTCTTCCAGCCGCTGCTCTCCGGCGAGAGCATCGTCCCGGTCGGCGCCACCAACCTGCCCCGGATCGACGACCCGCAGCTGAACGCCGAGATCACCCGCCTGGGAGAAGGGCCGCTGACGCCGCAGGTCGAATCCGACTATGCGGAGCTCGACCGCGAGTTCATGGAACAGGCGCCGTGGGCGCCCTACGGGACCAGCACGCTGCCGACCTTCGTCAGCTCGCGGGTCGACCTCGACAAGGTCGTCTTCAACCCGACGTTCGCCCAGGACCTGACCAGCTTCCAGTTCAAGTAAGCGCGGTCCAGAGGCGGCGCTCGGCGTCGAGCACCTGCTGAGCGCCCTCGTCGACCGCCCGCCAGAGCTCCGGCTCCGGCTCGTCGCTTTCGCTAGCGACCCTGAACGCCTCCGCCAGCTCGGTCCAACGCGCCGCCGCCGCCGCCGCCAGCGGCGCCTCCTCGCGCCCGGCCTCCTCGAGGAAGCGCGAGTACATCAGCCGGAAGCAGCCGCCGCCGGTGCCGCGGCGCTCGATCACCTGGTAGGCGAAGCGGGCGCACCACTGCCAGTCCTCGACCGCCTCGGGCCAGGAGCCGGCCTCGTCCGCCAGTCGCTCCAGCGCGGGCACGCCGGCGAAGGGGCCGAAGGGCGGCTCCAGCATCTCGCTCGCCGCCCGCTCGATCGCCCGCGGCACCGCCGCCTCCAGTCGCTCGCGATCGATCGCCTCGCCGACCGTGAACATGTGTCCTTCCAGCGGATATGCGGGATGGCCGCTGTGCCGTGCCCGCGCCAGGTTCTCCAGCCGCGTCGTCTGCAGC
The DNA here is from genome assembly GCA_044868125.1 of Solirubrobacterales bacterium. GTDB lineage: Bacteria > Actinomycetota > Thermoleophilia > Solirubrobacterales > 70-9 > VAYN01. The sequence goes on along the minus strand of JBIOWB010000067.1, from coordinate 3,159 downwards.
TCCTCGAAGGAGTTGTCGGAGAGGTGGGCGACCTCGGCGTCGTAGCCCGCCAGCACCACCGCGTGGCCGGGGAAGTGGGCCGAGTTGCCGTAGTGGTCGAGGTAGTAGATGTCGGTGAGGAGCAGGGCCGGCTTGCCGGCGTCGACCTCGCCCCGCGCCGCCGCCCAGGCCTCCGCGTCGTCATCCTCGGCGAAGGTGCGCAGCTCCAGCGCCGCCCCGGTCAGCTCGCGGAAGCTCTCCTCCAGCCGCGCGGTGCGCCCGTTGAACCAGCGGCTCGGCGAGGCGTCCTCCATCGCCAGGTAGTAGAAGCCCGCCCCGGCGCCGAGCCCGAACGCCATCTCCTCGCTGACCTCGACGCCGTGGAAGGCGAGCAGGTTGCGCAGCGCGGTCGAGCCGCAGTGGTGGCCGGGGGCGTGGACGTAGTCGGGGACGGAAGGCACACCCCCATTCTGACCCGACACGACTTGTCGGGTTCCGTCATCCTCCTCCGCCGATGCGGGACCTCGACCTGAAGCTGCTGCGTTGGATGCGCACCCACGGCCACTCAGCGGGCGTAGAGGACGCCGCGGTGGCGCTCGGCAAGGCGGGCAACAACGGCCTCGTCTGGTTCGTCCTCGGCCTCGCGCTGGCGGTCATCGACAACGGGCGCTGGGAATCGTGGCTGATCTGCGCCCTGCTGGGGCCGGTCGCGATCGGCCTCAACTATCTCGTCAAGCTCGCCGTGAAGCGCCCCCGCCCGGTGCTCGAGGGCCTGCCGCCGCTCGGTGGCGCCCCCAGCTCGCTCAGCTTCCCCTCCGCCCACGCCACCTCCTCGTTCGCGGTGGCGACGGCGATGTGCCGGGTCGACCCGGCGACCTCGGCGGCGTTCCTCGTCGCCTTGGCGCTGGCGCTCGGACGCCCCTACCTCGGCATGCACTATCCCTCCGACGTCCTCGCCGGCGCCCTGATCGGCATCGCCCTCGGCCTGATCGTCCCGCTCACGTTCTGATGCCCATGACCGAGGCCAGACAAGCCGCCCCCGGACGCGGCAGCGGAGGAGGCGGCGCTTTATGAAGGTCGGGATCGTCGGGCTGCCCAACGCGGGCAAGTCGACCCTGTTCAACGCGCTGACCAAGGGCGGCGCCCAGATGGGCGACTACCCGTTCACGACGATCGAGCCGAACGTCGCCGTCGCCCAGGTTCCCGACGAGCGCCTCGAGCAAGTCGCCGAGACCGTCAAGAGCTCGGAGCTGGTGCCGGCGAAAATCGACTTCCACGACATCGCCGGGCTGGTCAAAGGCGCCTCGGAAGGGGAGGGCCTCGGCAACCAGTTCCTCGCCTCGATCCGCGAGACCGACGCGATCTGCCACGTCGTCCGCTGCCACACCGAATCCGCCGTGCCGCACCCCGACGGCCGCGTCGACCCGCTCGCCGACATCGAGACGATCGAGACCGAGCTGGTCCTCGCCGACTACGACCAGGTCGAGCGCCGGCTCGGCCGCGTCGGCAAGCAGGCGAAGTCAGGCGACCAGGAAGCGATGGTCGAGCACGAGTGGCTGCAGGCGGTGCACGAGGCGCTCGCCGCGGGGCGGCCGGCGCGCTCGATCCCGGTGCCGGAAGGCGCGCCGCAGGCGGCGCAGAACCTGCAGGCGCTGACGACGAAGCCGATCCTCTACGTCGCCAACGTCGACGAGGGCGACGCCGAGGCTCCGGAAGCGGTCGTCTCCCACGCCAACGCGGTCGGCGCCGGCGTGGTCGCGGTCAGCGCCCGGATCGAGGCCGAGCTGGCCGAGCTCGACGCCGCCGAAGCCGAGGAGATGCGCGAGTCATACGGTGTCGAGGGCTCCGGCCTGGCGCGCCTCGTCCGCGCCGCCTACGACCTGCTGGAGCTGATCACCTTCTTCACCGCCGGCGAGGGCAAGGAGGCGGTGGCGCGGCCGCTGCAGCGCGGCGCCACCGCGCTGGAAGCCGCCGGCACGATCCACACCGAGATCATGGAAGCGTTCGTCAAAGCCGAGGTGATCGGCTGGGAGGACCTCGTCGCCTGCGGCGGCTACGTCGCCGGGCGGGACAAAGGCGTGCTGCGGATCGAGGGCCGCGACTACGAAGTTCAAGACGGCGACGTCATAACGATCAAGGTCTAGAGTCCCGGCATGGAGGAACGGGCGCGGTTTCCGGAGGTCGGCGCCAAGGCCGGCCACTACGAGAGCTTCTACGTCAAGGCCTGCGAGCCGGGGGGCGGCCGCGGGGTCTGGATCCGCCACACGGTCCACAAGCGCCCGGGGGCCGAGCCGAACGCCTCGATCTGGTTCTGCTTCTTCGACCGCTCGGCCGAGGGGCCGCGGGCGACCAAGGTGACGGTGCCGGCCTCGCAGCTGGAGGCGCCGGCAGGCGACTGGATCCGCGTCGCCGACGCCGAGATCGGCCCCGGCCGCGCCGAGGGCTCGATCGACACCGATGCGCTCAGCGCCGCCTGGTCCTTCGTCTTCCGCGGCGACGCCGAGCCCTGCAAGTACCTGCCGGCCGACTGGCTCTACAGGGCACCGCTGCCGAAAACGAAGTTCCTCGCCCCCTATCCCGACGCCCGCTTCGACGGGCGGCTCGAAATCGACGACGAGACGATCGAGCTGACCGGCTGGCCGGGGATGATCGGCCACAACTGGGGCTCAGAGCACGCCGAGCGCTGGGTCTGGCTCGAGGGCACCGGCTTTCCCGACGCGCCGAACACCTACTTCGACGCCGGCGCCGCCCGCGTCCGCCTCTGCTCCCGCACCAGCCCCTGGATCCCCTCCGGGATGCTCGTCCTCGACGGCGAGCCGCACCGGCTCGGCGGCCTCGGCGCGATCCGCTCCGCCGAGATCGAGGAGCACCCGACCGTCTGCAGCTTCAGCCTCCCCGGCAAGGACGTCGTCGTCCACGGTCGCGTCACCGCCCCGCAGAAGGATTTCGTCGGCTGGGTCTACGCCGACCCCAAGGGCCCCGAGCACCACACCGTCAACTGCTCGGTCGCCGACCTGGAGCTGACCGTCGAACGCCCCGGCCTCCCCCCACGCCAGCTCACCCTCGACGGTGGCGCCGCCTACGAGTTCGGGATGCGCGAGACCCCAGATCATCAACAAGGTCACGGCATCCCGATCCAGCCCTACCCGGATGGCTGAGTGTCGAGTTTGTCTCGCATAG
>JBIOWB010000066.1:0-10328 GCA_044868125.1 Solirubrobacterales bacterium | reverse complement strand
CGTCTGCCGGTCGATGTCGCCGAGGTTCTCCATCGCCAGCCCGAGTCGGTCCAGCTCCTCGTTGAGGTCGGCGAGCACGGTGCCGCCGCCGACCCGGACCAGGCCGGAGGCAGGATCGGCGTCGAGCACGCCACCCAGCCCCTCGAGCCCGATCAGCGTCCCGTCGGTCAGCGCCGCCTCGGTGAACGAGTGACCGGATCCCGCCACCCGCACCTTCTCCCCGGTAGCCGCGGAGGCGATCGCCTCCGCCAGTTCCTCGCGGCTGGCGGGGCGGACGATCCGGGCAGGGCGGCAGCGCTGGTCGCCGGCCCAGTTGACCCACTCGCCGCTCGATCTCCGGCTCGCGCGCGCCATTTCCCTTCCTTACCCCGGTGCCGGATGCGGTGTCGCATCCGTCCCCATCGTCCTGAACGCGTAGACGACGGTCAGCGCCAACAGCAACGCGATCGCGAGGCTCGGCTCGGCGTTGCCGGTCAGGCTGGCGACCACGCCGCCGCCAATGCCGCCGATCACCTGCCCCGCCGCCCAGGCCATGTTCGATACCCCGGCCGCGAAGGCCTGGTGGAGCCGGCTCGACTCGGCGACGTCAGAGATCATCGTCAGCGCCGGTGCGAAGCAGAGACCGGCGCCGAGAGAGGTGAGGATCAGGCCGCCGAGGACGCCGCCGAGGCTGCTCGCCATCGCGATCGCGACCATCGCCAACGCGCAGATCGAGAGACCGCTGAGATAGGGGGGGCGCCGACCCCACCGGTCGGAGATGAGACCGGCCAGCGGCGCCAACATCGCCTCGAGGGCGGCCCCGACGATGAAGCCCCCGGCGATCAGAGCGTGGCCACCGCCGAGGGCGTCGATCCGCAGCGGCACCAAGACCTCGACCGCGCCGAACATCACCGAGGGCACGGCGACGAAGGCGGCGGCCTCCAGAAATGGTCGACTGACCAGCGTGGCCAGCACTTCGGTCAGGCTCTGCAGATCCGGCGCCGCGGGCTCGGGCAGCCGCGACGCCGCGAGCGAGAGGAGGAGCGTAACCACGAGGACGGAGCTGAAGACGGGCTCGGTCCCAATCGAGCCGGCGACCGCGCCCAGGGCCGGTCCCAGCAGGGCGCCGGCGATCGCGGTGCCGAGGGCGGCGCCGATGATGGAGCCGCGGTTCTCCTCGGGCGCGGTCGTGATCAGCCAGGTGAGGGCGCCGGACCAGATCAGCGCCCCGGCGATCCCCTGGACGAACCTGGCGCCGTCGAGCAGCAGGATCTGCTCGGCGAAACCGAAGACGAGGCTCGAGACGCCCAACAGCAGCAGGCCGTGGATCACCGTTTTCCGCGGTCCCACGCGGCTGGCGACGAAGCCCGCGGGCAGCGACCCGATCAGCGTCCCCGCCGCGTAGGCGGCGGAGAGCATGCCCGCTTCCGCCTTGCTGAGACCGAGGCTGTCCACGTACTCGGGCAGCAGCGGCGCGATCGCCGCGAAGAAGGCGACGTCGAAGAAGATCATCGCCGAGGCGAGTAGGAGGAGCCTGCGCATCGGGGAATCCAATCAGCCAGGCAAGCGATCGTGCGTATCGGTCTTTAGCATTCGCGATGCTGCATCTCGGAGGGGTGGCAGAGCGGTTGAATGCGGCGGCCTTGAAAGCCGTTAGGCGTCGTCAGGCGTCTCGTGGGTTCGAATCCCACCCCCTCCGTCAACTCAACCGTCAAGGGGACCGGGAACTTCCGCCTAGAGGTAAGCACAACCCGCTTCGACCGAAGAGGAGCCGCCGTCCCTGCTCCGCACCGAGCGCGACTGAAGCAAACGCGGCCTCTCCTGTGAGAGGCTCTGCCACATGGACTTCGTCAAGGTGCTGCCGTTGGCCTTCGTGATGGTAGCCGGGCCGCAGATCATCAGCGCTTTCTTCTTCGCCACCAGCGACAGGTGGAAGCAGCTCTCCGGCGCCTACGTGCTCGGGGCGGCGGTCTCGATCTCACTTGTCGTCGGTGCCGCCTATCTGATCGCCAAGGGAGCCGCCAGCACCGAGGAAGAAGGCGAATCCGGCCTCCGCACCATCGACTACGTCATCCTCGCGCTGCTGCTGTTCGCGATGGTCCACAACTATCGCGATCGCAATACCAGCGAACCGCCGAAATGGATGGGCAGGCTGCAGAGCGCGACGCCGAAGACGACGCTGATCCTCGGCTTCCTTCTGCTTGGCTTCTTCCCCAGCGACATCGTCACCTCGTTCAGCGTCGGCAGCTTCCTCGCCCACAATGGCGACACCTACCTGGCGGCGCTGCCCTTCATCGGCCTGACCTTGCTCTTTCTTGGCGCTCCAGCGCTGGGCGTGGCGTTGATGGGGAAACGAGCGCAGACGGTGCTGCCAAAGATCCGCGACTGGATGAACGACAACTCCTGGATCGTCAGCGAGGTCGTTCTCGTCTTCTTCGTCGTCATCATCCTCACCGGATGACGACGCGGCGCCCCTCGGAAGGGGCGCGCCGCTACGCCTCGTCGAGCTCGACGCGTTCGATCGTCTGCACCTCGAGTGGCTTGTCGGCGGCATCGGTCGGAACCGACTCGATCGCGTCGACGACGTCCATGCCGTCGATCACCTCGCCGAAGACGGTGTGCTTGCCGTCGAGCCATGGCGCCGCCCCCGTGGTGACGATGAAGAACTGGGAGCCGTTGGTGTTCGGCCCCGCGTTGGCCATCGCCAGCGCCCCGCGCACGACTCTGCGGTCGTTGATCTCGTCCTCGAACGTGTACCCGGGACCGCCGCGGCCGGTCCCTTCCGGACAGCCGCCCTGGATCATGAAGTCCGGGATCACCCGGTGGAAGACGAGCTGGTCGTAGAACCCCTCCGCGGAGAGCTTGCGGAAGTTCTCGACGGTTTTCGGCGCATCCTCGTCGTGTAGCTCGAGCACGATCGCCCCGGCGCTGGTGTGAAGGGTCGCTTGCGACATGGCGCTCACCCTAGCGAGAGTTCCGACGGTCGATCTCCACGCGGCCTCACCCCCGCACCCGGACGGTGACCGGGGGTGAGAAACCGGGTGCGTAGGGCCAGCGCTCCTCCGCCAGCGCCGTCGCCCGCAGCCGGATCGCGGCGTTGCCGGTGACATAGCGGAAGCGGTAGTGGGCGCGGTAGCGACCGTGATGGTCGCTGCGGGTGACCAGAACCGGTCGCCAGCGATGGGTCGCCTGCTCCAGGTACTGGATCGCGACCAGCTTGCCGCGGCGCGGGATCGGCGCCCCGGCGCTCCTGATCCTGCCGCTCAGGCGCACCGCCTCGTCGGTGCGCAGCGCCTCCGGCTCGGCCCGAAGCGATACCCCGGAGCGGACTCGCAGCTCCAGCCCCGGTCGCCGCGCCGGTTCCAGACCGCTGTCGCCGGTGAAGGTGACCGTCACCCGGCGCGAGGGCCCCGGCGACAGCCGCAGCTCGAATCCGCCCTCCTCGCCGGTCCGCACCGTCTGCACGCCGATCGGGACCAGGGCGCCGTGTGAGGGGTGCGAGACGACCCGCAGCTCGCGCTCGGCGAGACCGGCTCCGTCCGCCCGCGTCAGGCGCCCGCTGAGGAGGGCCGGAGCGCCGAAGGCAACGGTGAGGGAATCGCCGCGCCCGTGGCCCCCGCGCAGTCGCGCGAACAGCCGCGCCTTGCCCTTGGCGGGTCGAGGTGCGGCGGGCTTGGCCACAGCGGGCAGCGGCTTCGCCTTTTCGATCGGCGGCGGTGGATCGTGGCGGATCGTCATCAGGGTGCCGTCTGCGCGAAGGGTCGTCGAAGCGGTGTTTCCAGCGACGTCGACGGCGTCGGCGCGAAAGACGAAGGTGCCATGGCCAAGCTCGGGCATCGGCGACACCAGATGCGCCTTGCCCGGTGCGGTGGCGGCCACCAGCTTCGTCGGCAGCTCACTCCAGCCGGCGACGTCGGAACGTCGGTAGAGGATCGTCCCGCTCGCCGGACCGGCGAGGTCATCGGTGACGTCGGCCACGATCTGGGAGACCGGGCCCTCCACCGCGAAGGCGACCTGCGGGCGGATGTCGTCGAAGCGCAGCGGCACCGTCACCGCCGTCTCGGGCGCTTCGTTTCCGCCCTCGTCACGGAGCCAGACCTGCAGCGAATACGACCCCACGTCCGGCAGGCGGAGGTCGTTGAGCGTGTGGAGTCCGCGACCGGGCGTGAACTGGGCTCCGGTATCGAAGCCGCGCGGGCCGACAATCCGCCAAGCGGCGCCGGCGATCGGGCTGGCCGGCCTCTGGTCCGGGTTTTCCCAGCTGAGGTCGAAGTCGTTGCTGCGGCGCCAGCCGTCGCCGCCCACGAGCGCGACGGCCCGGGGATGGGCCGGCGGGTTGTTGTCGATCAGGACGCTGTGGTCACCGGTGCAGGCGCCGTTTCCGGCGAAGTCGGCGGTGCAGTGGACCACGGTGTGCGGCCCGTCGCTGAAGGCGGTCGTGTCGACGTAATGGGTGGTGCGCGCGGAGGTGCCGCAGGGGCGCATCGTCGTCGCCCGCCACTCGCCGCCGACCTGGACCTTGTTGCACTGGTACTCGGTGAAGCCGACCCGATTGCCGTCGAGAAACGTCTCCCCGAAGCGCGGTCCCGAGCCGCCGTCGTCGCCGCCGACGAAGACCGACTGGGTGCCCCGGCGCCAGCCGCCGCCGACCAGGTCGCCGCCGGTGAGCAGGGCGGCCGGTTGGCGATCGTCCTCCACCGTCAGCGTCAGCGCCCGGATCCCCGACCACGAGCCGGGTTCGAGCGAGCACCACTTCGTGTCGGCGCGGGCGCAGAGCAGCCGGTCCTCGAAGGCGGGGATCGGCGAGTTGAACCCGATCGCGAACTCGCGCAGTCCGGTGTCGGTGCTCGACGCGGCCAGCGAGGGGTTGAAGGTGCCGCCCCAGTTGACGCCGCCGAGGCGCTGCTCCATCCCGTCGTGGAGGGAGTGCCACCAGGTGCCGCGGACGGCGGTGATCCCGTCGGTGTTGGCGGGCGCCTCCCAACGCCAGCGGGCGAAGCGGGTGCCGGAGACGGTCGTCTGGCCGTCGCGGGTGAAGCTCTTCATATGGACGCCGTCGAAGGGGTCCGAGCCGGCCGGGGTGACGCAGTAGGCGTCCGGCCGGAACTTGACCCCGCCGGTGGTGTCGGCCCAGTTGGCGTCGGCGCCCACGTACCAGCCGCACTGCGCCACCTGGTACTTGCCGGCGCTCGCCTTCGCGGCCGCCAACAGCAGCACGCTCAGCGCCAGCAGCACCCCCAGCGTGACGATCCTTCCCACCACGAACCTCGTCCCAGACATGAGTCCTCCTTCGCTCGACTGCGTACGAGGGACCAAGGGCTGGGCGGCGGAAACTCTCCCCCCTTTGGCACCTGTCCACGTGCGGATCGTCGCTGCGGGCGCCCGAAGGGGCGGCTTTGCCAGAATCGAGCCAATGCCACTTCCCAACGAAGATCAGATCACCGAGAAGCTGCGCGCCGTCATCGACCCCGAGCTGCGGCGCTCAATCGTCGAGCTGGGCATGGTCCGCTCGATCGAGGCGAAGGAGGGCGGCCGGGTCGAGGTCGTCGTTTCCCTCACCACCGCCGGCTGCCCGATCCGCTCGCACTTCGAACAGGCGGTCGCCCAGCAGGTCTCCCAGCTGGAGGGCGTGACCGAGGTCGCGGTCGGCTTCGACGTCCTCTCCGACGAGGAGAAGGGCGCCCTCCAGCAGACTCTCGGCCGCGGCAAGCTGCCGCAGGGCGCGCTGGCGAAGGTGAAGAACGTGATCTGCGTCTCCTCCGGCAAGGGCGGCGTCGGCAAGTCGACGATGACCGCCAACCTGGCCGCGGCGCTGACCGCCGAAGGGCATCCCGCCGGGGCGCTCGACTGCGACGTCTACGGCTACTCGATCCCGCGCATGCTCGGGGTCAACCGCAAACCGGAAGTCAACGCCGAGCGGAAGATCCTGCCGCTGGACTCGCCCAGCGGGGTCAAGGTGATGTCGATCGGCTTCTTCGTCGAGGAGAACTCGGCGGTCGTCTGGCGCGGCCCGATGCTGCACAAGGCGATCCAGCAGTTCCTCGAGGACGTCGCCTGGGATGAGCTGGAGTACCTGCTGCTCGACCTGCCGCCGGGGACCGGCGACGTCTCGATGACGCTGGCGCAACTGCTGCCGCAGGCGAAGTTCGTCGTCGTCACGACCCCGCAGCCGGCGGCCCAGTCGGTCGCCCATCGCGGCGCCGAGATGGCGAAGAAGTTCGACCTCGAGATCCTCGGCGTGATCGAGAACATGTCCGGCTTCACGACGCCCGACGGCGAACGCTTCACGATCTTCGGCGAGGGCGGCGGCCAGCTGCTCTCCGACGAGCTCGACGTGCCGCTGCTCGGCAAGGTGCCGCTGTCGGAGCCGCTGCGCGAGCACGCCGACAACGGCTCACCGCTGGTGATCGCCGAGCCCGACGCGCCCGCCTCGCAGGCGATCCGCCAAGCTGCCCGCGGCATCGTCGCGGCGACGCCCCAGGAGCTGCCGGTGCTTCAGGCGACGCCGGCCGCCGCCGAAGCACCGCCGGTCGGCGGCACGCCGCTGCCGGTCGTCCAGTAGAGGACCGACTCGGCCGGCGCCGACCACTCGGTCGGTCACTTGAGCACAGGATGGTGTGCCCAACTGACCGAGGCAGGGTTCGGGCGGCCATAGCGTGACGAGGTGCACACAGGGATCAGCAACTTCTGCCGATTATCTGGTTAAGGTTTACACATAAACGCCTAATCCCTGGCTAAGAGAAGCCGGGGAGCGGGGGACCCGAGTTTTTGGGGCGAGCCCACCGACGAGTGGGGGCGCAGGCTCCTTCAGCGCCAGCCCGACAGCTAACCCCGCCGGCCGACGAAGGAGGAGTGAATTGAAGAGCGCCCCTTGGGCGGCCGGCAGAGCGCCCGCCCTTCGAACCCTATTCGCGATGCTGGCCCCGGCAGCGGCCTTGCTAGCCGTGGCCGCGCCGGCTCAGGCGACCACCCCCGGTGGCGTCACCTCCACGACCCCGGAAGCCGAAGCAGCAACCGAAGCCGGCCCACCCGGCAAGGCGATGTTGGTCAACGGTCGGGCGATCCCACCTGTCAACGCCCCCGCTGCCGTGAAGAAGGCGATCGCGGCGGCGAACAAGATCCGGACCAAGCCCTATGTCTGGGGCGGTGGCCACGGCCGCTGGTGGGATCGCGGCTACGACTGCTCGGGGGCGGTCAGCTTCGCCCTCCACGGCGGCGGCTTCCTCACCAGCCCCCTCCCCTCCGGCCCGATGGAAGGCTGGGGAAGCCCCGGCCGCGGGCGCTGGATCACCGTCTACGCCAACGGCGGCCACGCCTACGCCGTGATCGCCGGTCTCCGCTGGGACACCGCCGGCAACACCAGCGGCACCGGCCCGAGGTGGCACAAATCTCTAAGTGCAGCAGCGAGTGGGCCTTTCGTGGCCAGGCACCCTGCGGGCTACTAGCAACTAAGAAAACCGAGAGGTCGGGAGGGGCGGGTGGCCCCTCCCCCAACGTCAAGCAGCCTGGTTCTTGAAGTAGTTCGCGTTGATCTCGGCGTACTTGGCCCACTCGGTCGGGAGCTGGTCCTCGGCGAAGCAGGCGTCGACCGGGCAGGCCTCCACGCAGGCGTCGCAGTCGATGCACTCGTCCGGGTCGATGTAGAGCTGCTCGACGTTGTCGTAATCGGCCTCGTCAGGCGTCGGGTGGATGCAGTCGACGGGACAAACCTCGACGCACGAGTTGTCCTTCTGGCCTATGCACGGCTCGGCGATGACGTAGGTCATTTCGAAGGTCTCCTAAAAGCTCGTTTTCCGGGTGCCCGCCGGGGGCCCCGGCCAAGCGCGAGCGGTCATTTTAGGGATTGAGGCGTCGGCGGGGCCGCTCGATCCCCCGAATTTCAGCTTGCGGAGAAGGGCTATGTACCCGTAGCCTGCCGAAAGCCGTGTCTCGCCAGTCGATAAGAGGGATGGGCGCTCTGCTCGCCCTGAGCGCAGCGCTGGCCGTCGCGCCCGCATCGTCCACCGCCGCCGACGCGGAAGTGGGCACGAGCCCCTCGTCCTCCGCAGCCGGCGCAATCACCGACCGGGTCATCGTCCAGTGGCTCTCAAGCGCGGACCACGGGGACAAAACGGCTGCGCGCGATGCCGCCGACGTTGACTTCGAGGCCCAGCTTGGCGCCCCGAGCTTCCAACTGGTCGCGGTCGAACCCGGCCAGTCCGCCGCCGCTGCCATACGCGAGCTCGAAGCGGATCCGGCCGTCGCCGTCGCCGAACCCGACGGATACCGCACCCTCGACGCGGTGCCCGACGATCCGCTCTTCTCCCAGCTCTGGGGGCTGCGCAACCAGGGCACCGGGGTCAACGGCTTCGCCGGCGCGATCCCCGGCGCCGACGTCAACGCCGTCGCCGCCTGGGACCGCAGCGTCGGGACCCCGACCACCGTCGTCGCCGACATCGACAGCGGCTACCGCTTCGACTCCCCCGACCTCGGGCCGGTGGCCTGGACCAACCCCGGCGAGACCCCCGGCAACGGCATCGACGACGACGGCAACGGCTACGTCGACGACCGCAACGGCTACGACTTCGTCGACAACGACTACGACCCGGGCGATCCCCTCGGCCACGGGACGATGGTCGCCGGCGTGCTCGGGGCGCGCGGCAACAACCGCCGCGGCATCTCCGGCGTCGCCCAGCGCGCGCAGATCATGGCGCTGCGCGTGCTCGACGGGCGCGGGGTCGGGACCGTCTACACGATCGCGCGCGCGATCCGCTACGCCGCCGCGATGGGGGCGCGCATCGCGAACGTGTCGCTGTCCCCCACGACCAACCCCGGCGACCTCAACGAGGCGATCGAGTTCGCGCGCACGCGCGGCATGATCGTCGTCGTGATCGCCGGCAACGACGGCCTCGACCTCGGCGTCAGCCCGCTCTACCCGGCGTGCTCGCCGAGCGTCAACGTCGTCACCGTCGGCGCGACCGACATGAAGGGCCGGCTGCTCCCGTGGTCTAACCGCGGCGCGTGCGTCGACGTCGCCGCGCCCGGCGTGCGGATCATCGGCACCGCGCGTGGTGGCGGGTACGGGCGCAACACGGGCACGTCGTTCGCAGCCCCGCAGGTCGCCGGCGCTGCGGTGCTTGCGCTGGCGCGCCGCCCGGACCTGACCGTCGAACAGCTCGCCGCCCTGTTCCGCGCCCGCGCGCGCGCCCGCCAGGCGACGACCGGCCCGATCGCGCGGCTCGACGTCGGCGCGATTGTGACCGGGGTCGCACTGAGTTCGTCCTAGACCCGACGAATCAGCGCCGCCAAAGCAGCGGGTTTGATCGGACTCTTGACAAACGCCTGGCGGTCGGAGAGGCTGGCCCGCCAATGGGTCACGACAGCTCGAACTCGCTGTCACGCTTGCGCGAGCGCAATCGCGTCCTCGTCCTCGACGCTCTCCGCGGCCACGGCCGCACCAGCCGCGCCGAGCTCGCACGCGTCACGGGACTGTCGCGCACGACGGTCTCGGGGCTTGTCGGCGACCTCATCAACCGCGGGCTGATCGTCGAGCACGGCGCCGCCAGCGGCTCGCAGCCCGGCCGGCCGGGTGTGCTGCTCAGCCTCGACTCGTCGGCAGGCACGGCGCTTGCGTTCGACTTCGGCCACACCCACCTGCGCGTCGCGATCGCCGACCTCGGGTCGACCATCCTCGCCGAGGAGGAGCTCGAGCTCGACGTCGACCGCTCCGCGAACGAGGCGCTCGACAGCGCCGCCGAGCTGGCCGACAAGGTGCTGCGCAGCGCAGGCGTCGCGTGGGAAGGCGTCATCGGCGCGGCGATGGGCCTGCCCGGCCCAATCGATGCCGCGACGGGCGTCGTCGGCTCGTCGGTGATCCTGCCGGGCTGGGCCGGCCTGCGTCCGGTCGAGGAGATCGAGCGGCGCATCGGCCTGCACGTCACCGTCGACAACGACGCCAACCTCGCGGTGCTCGGCGAGGCGCGCTTCGGCGCCGCCCGCGGTGCGCGCGACATCATCTACGTCAAGGTCTCCTCGGGCATCGGCGCGGGCCTGATGTTCGGCGGGCGGCTGCACCGCGGCGTCGCGGGCTCGGCGGGCGAGCTCGGGCACGTGCTCGTCGATCCGGAGGGCTCGATCTGCCGCTGCGGCAACCGCGGCTGCCTCGAGACCCTCGCCGCCAGCGGCACGGTGCTCGAGCTGTTGCGCCGCACGCATGGCGAGGAGCTGACGATCGCCGACGTGCTTGCGCATGCCGCCAAGGGCGACACCGGTCCGCGCCGCGCGCTGATGGACGCCGGCCGCGCGGTCGGCAAGGCGCTCGCAAACCTCGCAAACGTCACCAACCCCGAGCGGATCGTCATCGGAGGCGA
>JBIOWB010000065.1:0-43402 GCA_044868125.1 Solirubrobacterales bacterium | reverse complement strand
TTGTTGTCCGCCGAGTCCCCCTCCGGACTTCCTAAGCGGCAACAGGTTCCCGCTGCTGCTCGGTTTCGGCGACGAGCTCGGCGAGCAGGCCCTCGAGCTCCTCGGACTGCTCGGGGGAGAGCTCGAGCCGGCCGTCGCGGTAGAGCTCGGCGGCGCGGGCGACCGGCAGCTCGCGCTCAACCACGCGGCCGCCGAGGGCGCCGAGGACCTTGCGCGTCTCGGCCTGGGCCCAGACCGCGCCGAAGATCCCGGTCGAGGCCCCGACCACCGCGGCCGGGGTGCCGGTGAGGGCGCTCTGGCCAGCGGGGCGGGAGGCCCAGTCGAGGGCGTTCTTCAGCGCGCCCGGGATCGAGTGGTTGTACTCGGGGGTGGCGACGACGACGGCGTCGGCGTCGCGCATCGCCCGCCGCAGCGCCTCCACCGGCTCGGGGATGCCCTCCGCCTCGACGTCGGCGTCGTAGGGCGGGATCTCGCCGAGGCGGTCGAACTCGACCAGTTCCGCCCCGGCGGGAAGCCGCTCGGCGGCCTCCCGCAAGAGGGCGTGGTTGTAGGAGTCCCGGCGCAGGCTTCCGGCGATGCCGAGGACCCGCATCGTTAGGCCTCCTCGGCGACGAGCTCGAGGTCGACCGAGATCGTCACCGCGTAGTCGAGGACCTCGCCCCCGCTCGGCAGCTCGGCCTGCCAGTCGAGGCCGAAGTCGCGCCGGTCGACGGTCGACTCGATCGAGAGCCCGACGCGGGGTTTGCCGGCGAGGTCGCCGCCGAGCTGGGCGAAGCGGCCGCCGGCCTCGACCTTGCGGGTCTCGCCGTGGATCTCGAGCTCGCCGACGACGCGCAGGGTGCCGTCCTCGCCGACGCTGAGCTCGGTCGAGCCGAAGCGCAGCCGCGGGAAGCGCTGGACGTCGAAGAACTCGGGGGAGAGGAGGTGGCCCTTCAGCATCTCCTCGTCGATCGCGATGCTCTCGACCTCGACGGTGCCCTCGAGGCGCGGCGCCTCGCCGCCGGTGACCCGCGCGTCGTACTTTTCGAAGCCGCTGCGGAAGGTCGTGACTCCGTTGTGGGTGACGGCGAAGGCGATCGAGGAGTGGACGGGGTCCACGTTCCAGGTGCCCGCCGGAATCTGGTGCTTGCTGATCGTCTCGGTGCTCATCTGATTTGTCCCTTCCTTTGGTCTTCCCAAGATGGTTGATTCTCAAACAGTTGACCTGGAAACAATCTTAGCAGCAAAGTTTTGCTTGTCAACTATTGCCTGAGCAACAATCTTGTGGGAAGATGCAGCCATGGGCGAGCAGACGACGGTCGGGAAGGCGAACGAAGCGAAAGCGGATTTCGATCCTCACCGCGAGGCGTGGATCGCGATCGCTCAGGCCCACGCCGCCGTCACCGGGCGCCTGCAGGAGGCGCTGACCTCCGCTGAGCTGCCGCCCCTGCCCTGGTTCGAGGTGCTGGCGACGCTGGACCGGGCACCGGACCAGCGGCTGAAGATGGGAGAGCTGGCCGAAGCGCTGGTGATCACCCGAGGCGGTCTGACCAAGCTGGTGGATCGCCTGATCAAGGCGGGCCTGCTCGAGCGGACCTTCTGCGAGACCGATCGCCGGGTCAGCTACGCGACCCTGCTGCCGGCCGGGGCCGAGCTGCTGGAAGAGATGCGCCCGGTGGTGCGGGGAGAGCTCGCCGTCGCCTTCAGCGCCAACCTCACCACCGAGCAGGCGGACCAACTGCGCGAGATGCTCGACCGCGTCCGCGGCGCCGCCTGCGGCGTCGAGTAGATCGCCAGATCGTGGTCGCCGTCAAGCGACCGTTGCCGCGGCCCGCTCTTTGGCGGACTCGACGATCGCCAGCACCGCCGTCTCCTCGCCCTGGCGGATCAGCTCGATCGGGTCGGGGTCGCCGTTGACGATCCCCTCGAAGAACTCCTTTCGGTCCTGGTAGGTCGGCAGCGTCCCCTTCGCCCAGCCGCGGGCGTCGTTGAGCATGACCGCGAGTCGCGCGTACTCCTCGCCGAACAGCGCCGAGATCTCCCGCTTCATCCGCTTCGCCAGGGCGGGCGAGGCGCCCGCGGTGGAGATCGCGATCGCCAGCGGGCCGGTGCGGACGATCGCCGGCAGGATGAAGTTGCAGAGCGGCGGCACGTCGACGACGTTGACCAGCATCGCCCGCCGCTCGGCGTCGTCGAAGACGCCGATGTTGACCTCGGAGTCGTCGGTGGCGGCGATCGCCATGAAGACCCCCTCGAGATCCTCCGTGCCGGCGTAGACGCGCCGCTGCCAATCGATCGAGCCCTCGCGCGCCAGGTCCTCCAGCTCGGGATGGGCGACCGGCGCGATCAGGGTCACTTCGCCGTCGCAGGCGAGCAGCCCCTCGACCTTCTCGAGGCCGACGTCGCCGCCGCCGACGACCAGGCACCTGCGCCCGGTCAGCTTCAGGCAGGCGACGTAGAACGGCGTCTCGAGCATGTCCCGGACGCAGGACTGGTCGCAGATTCCTTTGCGGAGCTGGCAGACGCACTCCTTGCCGGCGTAGGCCTGGGCTGGCATCAAGGGGAAGGTTAGTGATCCGCGATTAACGGGCGGCGGGGGAGCCGGGGGAGGGGTTCGGCGGACGACAGCGGGGAGGGTCCGGCGAACCCCTTCCCCCGGCTCCTCGGCGGCTAGATCGAGTCGAGGGTGATGCGCAGGCCCTCGTGCAGGTCCATCTCGGGGCGCCAGTTGAGCTCTCGTTCGGCCCGGCCCGGGTCAACCGAGATCGCTTGCACCTCGCCGGTGCGGGCGGGGGCGAATTCGGGCTCAAAATCCTCACGGCCGCCGAGCTCGCGCAGCGCCTCGACCAGCTCCAGCACGTTCGTCTCCTTGCCGGTGCCGATGTTGATCGCGCCGGTCGCCTCCGACGCCGCCGCCGCCAGCGCCGCCGAGACCACGTCGCCCACGTATATGTAGTCGCGGGTCTGGGTGCCGTCGCCGAAGACGGTCGGGCGGCCGCCCTCCTTGAGCAGGCCGCAGAAGATCGCGATCACCCCCGCCTCGCCGAGCGGGTCCTGGCGCGGGCCGTAGACGTTGCCGAGCCGCAGCGAGATACCCGAGAGCCCGTAGAGCCGCTCGTAGAGGGAGACGTAGCCCTCGGCGGCGAACTTGCTCTGGCCGTAGGCCGAGAGCGGCGCTATCTGCGAGTCCTCGGGCAGCGGCAGCTGCTGCCCCTCGCCCTCGCCGTAGATCGCCCCGCCGGTGGAGATCGAGACGACGCGGCCGCATTCCGAGGCGCGCGCCGCCTCGAGCACGTTGGCGGTGCCGCCGACGTTGACCGAGGCGTCGAAGAAGGGGTCGGCGAGGGACTTGCGGACGTCGATCTGGGCGGCGAGGTGGAAGATCGCCTGCGGTTGCCTCTCGCCGGCCAGCCGGGCCAGCGCCTCGCGGTCGCGGACGTCCATCTCGACCAGCTTCGCCCCGGCAGCAAGCCCCGGTTCGAGGTTGACCATGCGTCCGGTCGAGAGATCGTCGACCACGGTCACCTCGTCTCCGCGCGCGAGCAGGGCGTCGACCAGATTCGAGCCGATGAACCCCGCGCCGCCGGTGACCAGACACCTCATCGGGCGCTGATCCTATGGACCCGGACGGACCCCGGGCGGGAGATTGGCCGGTTGTATGCCCGATTGCGCGGCCGACGGCCCCTGCTACCCTCGCCGCCCCATGAGACTGATCGTCACCGAGAAGAACAACAGCGCGAAGAAGATCGCCGAAGCCCTGAGCAACGGCACCAACGGCTCCGACAAGACTTTCAAAGTCCCGTTCTACACCTGGACCGACGCCGAAGGCGACGAGCAGATGACGGTCGGCCTCAAGGGCCACGTGCTCGGCCCGGCCTTCCCCGAGGGCTACTCGAACTGGCAGAAGACCGATCTGCACGACCTGATCGACGCCGACCTGATCAAGCAGCCGACCGACAAGAACGTCGTCAAAGCGATCAAGAAACTGGCGAAAGAGGCGGACGAGCTGGTGATCGCCACCGACTTCGACCGCGAGGGCGAGCTGATCGGGCTCGAGGCGCTGGAGGAGATGCTCGACTCCAACCCCGACCTCGGCTCGCGCGAGGGCACCGAAGACGGCACCCTGCGGATCAAGCGCGCCCGCTACTCGGCGCTGACCAAGGAGGAGATCGAGCGCGCCTTCGACGAGCTCGACGAGCTCTCCTACCCGCTCGCCAACGCCGGCGCCGCCCGCCAGGACATCGACCTGCTCTGGGGCGCGACCCTGACCCGCGCGGTCTCCATCGCCAGCCGCCGCTTCGGCTCCAACTTCCTCTCGGTCGGCCGCGTCCAGAGCCCGACCCTGGGCCTGATCGTCGAGCGCGAGATGGAACGGCGAGCCCACGTCCCGAAACCGTTCTGGGAACTGTTCGCCAAGTTCGAGCACCCGGAGGGCAGCTTCGAGGCCCACCACACCGTCGACAAATTCTGGGAGAAGGCCGAGGCCGACGCGGCACTCGCCGGCACCTCCAGTCCCGGCACGGTGAAATCGGTGACGGCGCGGAAGAACACCCGCAAGCCGCCGACCCCCTACAACACCACCGCCTTCAGCACCGACGCCTCCAGCCGCCTCGGCATCACCCCCGCCAGCGCGATGCGGATCGCCGAGGACCTCTACATGGACGGCTTCATCTCCTACCCGCGCACCGACAACACGGTCTACCCGGCCTCGCTGCCGGTGCGCGAGCTGGTCGGCTCGCTGGTGCGGATCAAGGAGTTCTCCGCCGCCTCGGGCCTGCTCGACGGCGAGCTGAAACCGACTCGCGGCAAGAAGGAGACGACGGACCACCCGCCGATCTACCCGACCCAGGCGGTCCACCCGGGCGCCCTCGAGGGGCCGAAGAAGCGCGTCTACGAGCTCGTCGTCCGCCGCTTCCTCGCCACCTTCAGCCCGCCGATGATCACCGAGTCGACCCGCGCCGACATCGAAGCCGGCGACCAGACCTACTTCGTCCGCGGCTCGGTCGTCGTCGACCCCGGCTACGCCGGCATCTACACCTACGCTCGCTCGGCCGACGAGGAGATCCCGAAGCTGGAGGAGGGGCAGACGCTGCAGCTCGACGGCGAGCCCTGGATCGTCGACAAGGAGACGCAGCCGCCCGGCCGCATCTCCCAGGCGAAACTGATCGAGATGATGGAGGAGCGTGGCCTCGGCACCAAAGCGACCCGCGCCGACATCATCCAGAAGCTCTTCGACCGCGGCTACGTCTACTCCAACCCTCCGGTGCCCTCGGAGACCGGGATCGCTCTGTACGAAGGCTTCAAGGACTACGTGCCGGCGATGGCGACGCCGGAGATGACCGCCCAGCTGGAGGCTGAGATGGACCGCATCGCCGCCGGGGAGATGACCAAGGGCGCGGTCGTCGGCGAGAGCCGCGAGCTCCTGCACAAGACCTGGGACGAAATCGACAACAGCCGCGAAGACCTGGCGAAGGTGATCTGGAAAGGGATGGACGAGGATCGCATCCTCGGTCCCTGCAAGGTCTGCGAGGAAGCCGGTCGCACCAAGGAGGACGGCTCGCCGAACATGCTGCGGATCATCCGGGCGAAAAAATCGGGCAAACGGTTCGTCGGCTGCACCGGTTGGACCGCCGATGACCCTGACTCCTGCGACCAGACCTTCCCGCTGCCGCAGCGCGGCGACGTCTTCCGGCTCGAGGAGCGCTGCTCGATCTGCGACCGCACCCCGCGCCTCAAAGTCGTGCCCTTCCGCGGCCGGCCTTGGAACCTCTGCCTCAACGACGACTGCGAGTCGATGCAGGAGATGAAGAAACGCCGCGCCGAACGCGAAGCGGCCAAAGCCGCCAAGGCGGAGATGGAAAAGAAGGCGCCGCCGAAAGGCGACGAGGACGGGGCGCCCGCGAAAGCGAAAGCCTCGAAAGCCGACACCGCGACGCGCGGCCGCAAACGCGCCAAAGCCGGCGCCAAAAGCTGAGGCCGCCAGTTGTTCATCTCCCTCGAGGGAGTAGACGGGTCAGGGAAGAGCACCCAGGCGCGCCTGCTGGTCGAGGCGCTGGGTGAGGGGACGGTGGCGATCCGCGAGCCGGGCGGCACCGAGGCGGCGGAGCGGATCCGCGAGCTGCTCGCCGACCCGGGCGTCGAGCTGGAGCCGCTGGCGGAGCTGCTGCTGTTCCTGGCCGCGCGGGCGGACCTGGCAGAGCGGGTGATCCACCCGGCGCTGGAAGCCGGGCGCGTCGTCGTCGCCGATCGCTTCTCGGACTCCAGCGTCGCCTACCAGGGGGCGGCGCGCGGGCTCGGCGTCGGCGAGGTGATCTCGCTTTGCGACACCGCCACCGACGGCCTCTGGCCCGACCTGACGCTGCTTTTGCGGATCGATCCCGAGACCGGCCTTGGCCGCGCCGAGAGCGACGACCGCTTCGAGCAGGAGGGGCTCGGCCTGCAGGAAGCGGTGGCCCAGGCCTACGACGAGATCGCCCAGATCGCCAGCGACCGGGTCGAGGTCATCGATGCAAGTGGCAGCGTCGAGGAGGTCCATGAGCGCGTGATGCAGGCGGTGAGGGACCATGGCTAGTGGCCGCGGGTCCTGTCACGACGGCCACCCCCACGGGCTCGTGGGGGTCCCCCGCCGCCGCGCCACCCGCGGAAGAAACGGATGAATTCACTGGAGGCGAGCACCGCCGATCAGCCACGAGCCCGCGTCGCACTGACTGCCGCTCTTGCAGTGGGTCCCTCGCACGCCTATCTCTTCCGCGGGCCGCGCGGGTCCGGCAAGCGCGTCGCCGCGCGGGCGTTCGCGGCAGAGGTGCTGGCCGCTGCCTCTGCGGATCCCGAGGACGCCCGGCGGCGGGCACTGCTCGACCCCTCGCCGCATCCCGACCTCGTCTGGCTCGTCCCGACCGGGGCCCAGCACATGGTCGAGGATGTGCGCGAGCGGGTGATCCGCGCCGCCGCCTACCGGCCCTTCGAAGGCGGCAAGCGGGTCTTCGTCGTCGAGGCGGCGGAGGCGATGCGCGACGAGAGCCAGAACGCGCTGCTGAAGACGCTCGAGGAGCCGCCCGAGTTCGTCCACCTGATCCTGCTCAGCTCCGACGGGGAGGGGCTGCTGGAGACGGTCGTCTCGCGCTGTCAGGCGGTCGATTTCGCGCCCCTACCCGCTGAGGTTCTCGAAGCGGAGCTGGCCGACGGGACGAAAAGGGGCCTATATAGATCGAAATCGTCCCGTCGGCAGGAGGACATCGCGGCGGCGGCGCGCCTCGCCGCCGGCGATCTGGAGCGGGCGCGACTGCTCCTCAGCCCGCAGGGGCGCGAGCTGCGCGCCGACGTCGAGCGCTGCCTCATCGCTGCGCTGGAGCGGGGCTGCGCAAGTGGGCCCTGGAAAGGCCTGCTCAACCGCGCCAAAGGCGCCGGCGACGACGCCGAAGCCGCCGCCCGCGAAGTGCTTGAGGAGGAGTCGAAGGCGGGAATCAAACGCAGTGCCAAGGACATCGCCGACGGAGCCAAACGCGCCGGTCGTCGCCGTCGCACCGAGATCCTCGCCCTCGCCTTCGAGCTCTGCGCGACCTGGCTGCGCGACCTCGCCGCCGTCGCCTCCGGTGCTGAGGAGGTCGTCTTCAACCGCGATCGCCTCGACGTTCTGCGCTCGCAGGCGCAAGGGGTGGACGCAGCTCACGCCCGCGACGGCGCCGCGCTGGTCCAAGAGACCGGCCGTGGCCTTGACCTGAACGTCTCCGAGGAGCTAGCCCTCGAAGCTCTGTTTTTCCGCCTGGAGACTCTTCTCGCCTGACGAGCCGTTGCCGTTCGGCTGCCCAGCAGCCTGCCTCTGGGCCTTTTCGATCGCTCGCTCCTGGGCCAGCCGGGTGATCTCCGCGGCTTGCCGCGACATGATCACGCTGAAGTTGAGCGCCAGCCCGAGCAGCAGCAGCAGCACGATCGAGAAGAGGGCGACGTTGGTGTTGCGAACGCCCATCAGGTTGGCGACCACCTCGAGCAGCCCGGGGAAGGCGGCGCCGGCAAGCATCCCCAGCCCGGCGACGAACCAGATCACGCTGTAGCGCTCCTGCAGCCTGTCGCGACGGATCAGCTCGAGGATCATCAGCATGAAGACGATCGCCAGCACGGCGGCGACGATCCGGGTCTGGGAGGTGAGGTGGACCTGCCCCGCTTCGGCGGCGAGGACGAGTCTCATCGCTCCGCCTCCACGTGGCGCGGCCGGAACTGGCCGACCAGCAGCACCACCAGGCCCTTGAAGATGAAGAAGGCCGAGCGCAGCGGCGTCAGGAAGGAGCTGCCGCCGGCCCGCTCCAGCATCCGCACCGGCAGCTCCTCGACCCGCAGCCCCTGGCGCACCGCCAGCTGCAGCGACTCGATCTCGGCGAAGTCGGGCGAGTAGTGCTGGCTGAACAGCGCCATCACGCGACGGTTGGCGGCGCGCATGCCGCTGGTCGTGTCGGTGAAGCGCTGCCTGGTCGCCAGGGTGAGGAAGAATCGGAAGACGCTGGTGCCGAGCCGCCGCGAGAAGGTCGGCCGGTAGTCGCCGCTGCCGGCGACGGCGCCGGCATGGTAGCGCGAGCCGATCACCAGGTCGGCGCGGTCGGCGGTCACCTCAGCCAGCAGTCGCGCCACCTCTTCGGCCGGGTGCTGACCGTCGGCGTCGAGGTGGGCGCAGACGTCGTAGCCGTTGCGCAGCGCGTAGAGGTAGCCGGTCTGCAGCGCCGCCCCCAGCCCCTGGTTGAAGGGAAGCGACGCGACCAGAGCGCCCGCCTCCCGCGCCCGCTCGGCGGTGGCGTCGGTGGAGCCGTCGTCGACGACCAGGAGGTCGGCCTCGGGCATCGCCTTGCGCACGTCGGCGATCACGGCGGCGACCGAGGCCTCCTCGTTCCAGGCCGGGATGAAGACGAGAGTCCTCACTCTTCGATTCTCCCATGTGGGGCCTGAAATCCGGGGCACGTGGGTGAAAGGGCCGGATCGGCCGCGGCCTGCAGGGGGATTGTGTTAGTAAATCCTCATGCGCCGCTCCGAGGACAACCCAGCCACGCCGTCGCCCGGCGCCGTCCGGATCGGCATGCGCCTCTGGCTGACCGCCGCCTTCGCCGCGGTCAGCCTGATCACGGCTGCGGCCGTCTACCTCTTCGGCGACAAGCCGCAGGCGCTGATCGCGGCCGTCGTGATCGGCGTCCTCTCCGGCTTCCTGATCGCGGTTGCGATCTCCCACCGCGTGGTCAGTCTCGCCCGTGCCGCAGGGGAAATGGCGGGGGGCTCCTTCGACGCGCCGCTGCAGACCTCCGGACCCGACGAGATCGGCGACCTCGCCCGCGCACTCGACTCGATGCGCGCCTCTCTGAAGGAGAGCTTCGGCGTGCTGACCGCCGACCGCAACAAGCTCGCGGCGATCTTCGACGGCCTCACCGACGCGGTGATGGTCGTCGACTACGAAGGTCCGGTGCGCTTCTCCAACAGTGCCGCCAGCCGCCTCCTCGACTCCTCCGGACAGCCGCCCGAGGTCGTCCTGCCCCAGCTCCACCGTGCCTCCGAATTCGGCTTCTCCGCCCATCCGGCGCTGCGGATCGGCGACCGCGCCTACGCGATGACCGCCCGCTCCCTCCCCGACGAGCGCGCCGTCCTCGCGGTCCTGCGAGATCGCACCGACGAGCTGCGCCGCGAGCTCGCCGAAGCCGACTTCGTCTCCAATGCCGCGCACGAGCTGCGCAACCCGCTGGCGGGGATCTCCAGCGCGATCGAGGTTTTGCAGAGCGGCGCCAAGGACGACCCCCGCGACCGCGACCACTTCCTCAAGCGGCTCGGCGAGGACGCCGAGCGGATGAACCGGCTGACGCAGTCGCTGCTGACCCTGGCCCGGGTCGAGTCGCGTGGCGCAGCGGAGAGCGAACTCGTCGACGTGCCGCTGGCGATCCGCGACGTCGTCGCCGCCTGCGAGGCGCCGCCACACGTCGAGCTGGTCGTCGACGTCGAGTCGAATCTGACCGCAACCGGCGACCCGACGCTGCTGCGGCAGGTGATGATCGGCCTGCTCACCAACGCCTTCAAGAACACGCCACCGCCCGGCACCGTTACCGTTCGCGGCCGCCATGACGGCGAAGGAGAAGTGATCTTGGAGGTCATCGACACCGGTACCGGCATCCCCGCGGCGGAGCTGGAGCGCATCTTCGAGCGCTTCTACCGTCGCAGCGAGTCGCGCAAGCAGGAGGGCTTCGGCCTTGGCTTGGCGATCGCGCAGCGGATGGTCGACGTGATGGGCGGCCGCATCGGCGTCGAGTCGGTGGAGGGGGAGGGGAGCACCTTCTGGGTACGCCTCCCGGTCGCGAAACCGAGCCCGACCCCGGTGGCCTAGTGATCCGTCCGGCAAATTCCGGCACCGGACCTACCGGAAGGACCGCGTGAGCAGCGGCCGCATCCTCATCGCCGACGACGAGCCCTCGGTCCGCGACTCGGTCGGCTACGCGCTGACCCAGGAGGGCTTCGACGTCACTCCGGCGGCCGACGGCGACGAGGCCGCCGAGCTGCTCGGCAACGGCGTCCCCTTCGACCTGCTGATCCTCGACATCATGATGCCGGGGCCGAGCGGGCTCGACATCTGCCGCGACGTGCGCTCGCGCAGCGCCGTGCCGATCATCGTCCTCACCGCCAAAGACGCCGAGGTCGACAAGGTGGTCGGACTCGAGGTCGGCGCCGACGACTACGTGACCAAGCCCTTCTCGGTGCGCGAGCTGCTCGGCCGCGTCCGCGCCCAGCTGCGCCGGCGCGAACTCGACCGCTCGCCGCTGGCCGAGGCGGTGAAGATCGAGTCTGGCCCGGTCTCGATCGACCTCGTCCGCCACGTCGCCACCGTCCGCGAAGTACCCGTCAACCTCACCCGCTCCGAATTCCAGCTGCTGCGCCTCCTCGTCGCTCGCCCGGGTGAGGTCTTCTCGCGCGCGCAGATCATGGAGGAGCTCTGGCAGACCGAGTTCGACGGCGACGAGCGCGCCTGCGACGTCCACATCTCCAACCTCCGCCAGAAGGTCGAGCGCGACCCGCAGAAACCGGAGCTGGTCCTGACCGTGCGCGGCGTTGGCTATAAGTACAACTCCGACGCCAACTAGGAAAGAGGTCCTATGCCACTGGTACCGATGGTCGTCGAGCAGACTGCTCGCGGCGAGCGTTCCTTCGACATCTACAGCCGCCTGCTCGCGCAGCGGATCGTCTTCCTCGGCGAACCCGTCACCGAGGACCTCGCCAACCTGATCATCGCCCAACTGCTGCACCTCGAGGCCGAGGACCCCGACAAGGACGTCAGCCTCTACATCAACTCGCCGGGCGGCTCCGCCTACGCGGGCCTGGCGATCTACGACACGATGCAGTTCGTCAAGCCCGACGTGCAGACGATCTGCTACGGGATCGCGATGTCGGCCGGATCGCTGATCCTCACCGGCGGCGCGGCGGGCAAGAGGATGGCGCTGCCCAACAGCCGCATCCTCATCCACCAGCCGAGCGGCGGCTTCGAAGGCCAGTCCAGCGACATCGAGATCCACGCCAAAGAGATCCTCGCCCTGCGCGAGCGCCTCGACCAGATCTACGTCAAGCACACCGGCCAGTCGGCCGAGCAGATCCACGCCGACATGGAACGCGACAAGTTCTTCCAGCCCCCGGACGCGGTCGAGTACGGGTTGATCGACCGGGTGATCGAGTCGCACGAGTTCCAGGGCGAGCCGGCGGTCGTCGCCTAGCTCACCCGCTCCGAACTTTGGGGGCCCGGAGCCCCCTGAAGTTCGGAGCGGCTTCAGTCGTCGAGCCGGCGCCGGGCCCAGAGGCCGGCGAGCGCGGCGGTGCGCGACGATGGGGGAGTGGCAGAGGGCGACACGATCCTGCGGCTGGCGCGGCGGTTCGAGGGGACGCTGGTCGGTGAGACTGTGGCCGCGAGTGCGCCGAACCCGCGCGGCAAGGCGGCCGGGATCGAACGGCTCGACGGGCAGCGGCTCGAGCGGGTGGAAGCGCGAGGCAAGCACCTTCTGCTCGACTTTGGCGAGCTCTCGCTGCACAGCCACCTGGGGATGAGCGGCGGCTGGCACCTCTATCGCCACGGCGCTCGCTGGCGCCGCCCTCGCGCTTCCGCCTGGACCGTCCTCTCCGGCGGTGGCTGGGAAGCGGTCCAGTTCGGCGGCCCGACCCTGAAGGTGATGCCGACCAGCCGCCTGCGGCGCGATCCGCAGCTCGCTCGCCTCGGCCCCGACATCCTCGCCGAGGAGTTCGACGTGGTCGCCGTCGTCGCGACGATGCGCCCCGACCCGACCCGCACCCTCGGCGACGTCCTGCTCGACCAGCGCCTGGTCGCCGGCATCGGCAACGTCTTCAAGAGCGAGGCCTGCTTCGCCGCAGGCATCGACCCCTGGCGGCCGCTCGGCGACCTCTCCGACGCGGAGCTGCGGAGCGTCCTCGCCGCCGCCCGCGGCCTGATGCTGGAGGCGGTGAAGAGCGGTCGCCACCCCCACGAGGTCTACCGCCGCCAGGGCGCCTGCCCGCGCTGCCGCGGCCCCATCTCCTCGCGCGGCCAGGGCGACGCCAACCGGACCACCTACTGGTGCCCGCGTTGCCAGGTCTGAGACGACGACGGCGTAGGTCCTCCGTCGCGCCCGCACCGAAACCACGTCCGCGCTCCTACTACGAGGTCGCCGGAATCGCCCTCGATCAAGAGATGGAGCGCCTGCGGGAGTTACCGGTCTTTGCCGACGGGCCGCTGGCGAAATCCGCCCCGAAATTGAAGGTCCGCCGCGCGCGCAGCCGTCCCAACCGACTCGGCTTCGCGGTCCCCAATCAGTTCCGCCTCTCGGTCACGGCCTACCCGGGCATCCGCCCAGGCGACGTGCTGGAGACGCTGCTGCACGAGCTCGTCCACCTCCACGTCGGCCGCGCCGCCGAAGCGCACGCCTGGCACGGCCCCACCTTCAAGCGGACGCTGGCCCGAGCGATGCAGGAGGCCTACGGAGTCGAGATCCCACCGCCGCGAGCCACCCTCCACGGCCCCTACGCGGAGGCGATCGAGGCGACGCCCCAACGCGAGTCCGCGAAAACCCTGTAGAGCAGGGAATTTCGCGGACTCGGTCAGTCAGCGCTCGGTTGCCGCCTCGTCCTCGTCGTCCCAGTGGCGGCGCTCGCGCAGGTGGTGGACGACGAGGACGAGCACGATCGCCACCGCCGGCGCGAAGACCGGCAGGGCGACGATCGCGTTGTGGTGGGCGAGCGGCAGGATCACCTGCTGCCTCCCTGCTGGAAGCCGAAGCCGACGACGCCGAAGCGCCGCCGCCGGCAGGGCGCCGTCCGCCCGTCCAGTGCCAGACGGCGCAAGCCCCAGGCGAGCAGCATCAGCAGCGAAAGCGCGATCGAGGCGACGGCCAAATAGGCGACGGCGACCAGCACCGGGCTGCCGCCCTTCTGCTCGCGCTGCAGCAGCTTGCGCTCGTTGCCGAAGCTGCGGGTGAACCGCGAGGGAGCCGGCACTTCGCCGACCGGGATCGCCGCGTCGCGTGGCAGGTAGAGCGGCAGCGCCGTCAGCGAGTTTCCCTCGTGCAGGCGGATCATCGCCTTCCAGTTTCCGTGGACGGGGACCGGCTCGGTGGTCCGGTAGACGCCGTCGTCGATCCGCTTCAGCGGGTCGACGACGAGGCCGCCGCCCTGCCAGGCGGTGACGTCGAACCACTCGGCGTCAGCGGCCGCGTCGGGCGGGCTGATCCGGACCACCGCTTCGACCTCGCGGTTCGGAGCGCCGGTCACGGTCTCGAGCGAAATCTGGGCGCTGACGTCCTGCTGCGTCTGGGTGAAGAGCCCATAGCCGACCAGAGCGGCGACGACGACGGCGCTGCAGATCGCGGCGCGACGCAGCAGCGGCGAGCGCTCGAGCGGCTCGGGGGAGAGGTGCGTGCCGATCCAGGCGCCGAGCATCGAGCCGGCGATCGCCGCGGCGAACCCGAGCACGGCCGCTTCCGGGAAAGCCGCCGCCGGCCACGGCAAGGGCATCCACAGGTGCGACCAGCCCCACTCGGCGGCGAGGCCCATCGTGCCGATGCCGACTCCGGCAGCGAGCCCGAAAGCAACAGGCCTGCGGGTCGAGACGAAGAGGGCCACCGCCTCGACCGCCACCGCCTCGGCGAGGTAGAGGGGGAAGTGGGGCGTCGTCTGCCCCAGCACCGGACCGATCAGGATTGCCAGCCCGCTGCGGAGGACGATGAAGAACAGAGCGGCGCCGAGGGCGGCGCCGCGGCCGGCGTAGACGCGCGCCAGCACCAGTCCCACGCCGGCCGCCAGCATCAGCATCACCGGCTGGAAGATCAGCTGGAACTGGGGGACGCCGAAGTCGAACTCGGCCTGGAAGGTGGAGAGGCCGAGCATCAGTCCGCCGGTGAGGGCGATCGCGCGGGCAAGGCGCGTGTAGGCGAGCTCCCGCAGCGAGGAAGCGCCGGAGGCGTTGGCCCGAATCCCCTCGATGGAGAGCACGGCGATCCCGACCAGGGTCATCGCGGCACCGCCGATCAGCATCAGGTGGGTTGGCCCCCAGAGGGTCACGTCCTGGCCGAAGAGGCGGTGCCAGACGTCGTCGAGCGGGAAGCCGATCAGCGAGAAGGCGCCGCAGGCGCAGATCAGCACGCCGCCGAGCGGGGCCCACCAGTCGCGGCCGATGCGGACGGCGACGCTGCTCGGTCTGTCCTTCGGCAGCACCATCGCGAAGAAGCCGGCGCTGAAGATGCCGAAGAGGCCGACGAGGATGAAGTAGTGGGCGGGGTTGGCGAGCGGCCCGGCGTCGCGGCCGTTGTCGATGTGGAGCGAGATGTCCCAGTACATCCCGAAGACCGCGGTCAGCAGCGAGAGCGTCGCGACCGCCGAGGGGAAAGCGACCCAGCCAGGGAAGCCGGAGGTCTTCTCGCCGTGGTCGGCGAGGCGCTGAAGGATCTCGACCCGCCCGCTGCGGTGGCCGAGCCCGAGGAAGAGGAGAGCACAGGTGACGAGCATGGCGGCGACCGTGGCGATCACGATCTGGCCGACCTCGGCGCCGCCGGCGGGGGGAGAGGCGGTTGCGACAAGCGTTCCGAAAGCTGAAGGCATGGACAGGTCCTTAGGAGAGGTGGATGACAAGAAGCTTGTTCCCAAATAAACGTTACCTCAAACGAGGTTACATTCAAGAGGTAGAATCCTTGTGTGGCGAAGAACACGAAGGCCGTCTCCCCTTCTCCCGGGCTCGATGCAGATCTCACGGTTGAGCAGCTCGCTTACGAGACCGGGATGTCGGTGCGCAACATCCGCAACCACCAGTCCCGCGGCCTGCTGCCGCCGCCGGAGGTGCGCGCCCGCGTCGGCTACTACGGGCCCGAGCACGTCGCCCGCCTGCGGTTGATCCAGGAGATGCAGGCCGAGGGCTTCAAGCTGAGCGCGATCGAACGGCTGATTGGCGAACACGGAGTGGACGCCGACCGCTTCGTCGGCCTGCGCCAAGCGGTCACCGCCCCGTTTGCCAGCGAGGCACCGGAGGTCTACACCCGCCAGGAGCTGGTCGAGAAGTTCGGCACCGACGACGGCCGCCTGCTGGAGAAGGCGCAGAGGCTCGGTCTCCTGGTCGACCTCGGCGGCGAGCGCTACGAAGTCCCCAGCCCCGCCCTCGTCCGCGCCGCCGAGGAAGTCACGGGCATGGGCATCGACCTCCCGGCCGCTCTCTCGGTGATCGAGAAGCTCAACCGCAACGCCCAGTCCTCGGCCCGCACCTTCGTCAACCTCTTCGTCGAAGAAGTCTGGAAGCCCTTCGACCAGGCCGGCCGCCCGGAGGAGGGCTGGGCCGAGATCATCGCCGCGATCGAACGCCTCCGTCCCCTCGCCCTCGAGGCCTTCAACGCCACCTTCCGCCTCACCCTCACCGCCGAAGTCGAGAAAGCCTTCGGCGAAGTGCTCGAACGGCGGCAGAAGAAGAAGTAGCGGTCAAAGGCTGCCCGCAAGCACGGGCAGAGCAATAGAGCCGACACCCGGACTTGAACCGGGGACCCCGTCATTACGAATGACGTGCTCTACCAACTGAGCTATGCCGGCGGGCTCGGAGCATTTTAGGCGGCTTGCGATTTCTGTTCCGTCGCGGCTGCGAGATGCTCTCGATCCCGCTGGGATTCGTGGCGCCGCGGGCGGCGCCCTACCTCTGGCTGCTGCTCTTCCTCGATCCCTCGTCGCGCCTGGTTACCCGCGGCGCTAACCGCGGCGAACGGTAGCGAGGGGCATCCGGCAAGACCTACTCGCCGGGCTTTTCCTCCTTCGCGCGGGCTTCCCGCGGCTGCGGCTCCATCTCCCCGCAGACCGGGCAGTCCGGCTCCGGCACCACCGGCTCGCGTTTCACCTCCATCGTCCGCAGGTCGTAGATGTGGGCGACGCCATGAGTCGCCGGTTTGCACAAACCCGTCAGCAGGTGCATCGCCTCGAGCGCTACCTGGCCGCCGATCAGGCCGCAGGCGGGGCCCAGCGTCGCCGCCGGACTCGGTTTCGCCCGCCGCTGCTCGACCGCGACGTCGAAGAGCGGATAGTCGCGCCGGTAGTCGATCTCCTGACAGGCGTAGCAGCCCGTCTCGCCGGGGACGTAGAGCGGCCCGACCCGGGCGATCGGCGGGAAGTGGCTCATCGTGATGTACGGGATGCCGGCCTCGAAGCAGGCCGCGTTGCACCAGCGCTCGATGTCGTGCGCCGGCCAGTCGGCGGCGTCGATGACGACGTCGGAGCCGGCGACGAACTCGGCGATGTCGTCCTGGCTCTCGAGGCGACGGGCCTCGGTGGTCACCCGCATCGCCGAGTTGAAGGCACGCAGGCGCGCCGCGGCGCACTCGACCTTGAGCAGGCCGAGGTCGGCCTCGGTGTAGAGGATCTGGCGGTTGAGATTGCTGATCTCGACCCGGTCCCCGTCGATCAGCCACATCTCGCCGACGCCGGTGCAGGCGAGGGCCCAGGCGGACCAGCCGCCGAGGCCGCCCACTCCCAGCACCGCGACCTTCGCCTCCCGCAGCCGCTCCTGGCACTGCGCGGGCGTCAGCTCTCCGCCGATGTCGCTGAAGTAGCGGAGCTGCCGGTCGAGGCGCTCGAGCTCGCCCGGCGCCAGCCGCTCGTCGTCCTCGGCGTCCTCGACCACCTCGAGCTGCCCCAGCTGCGAGATCACGTCGTCGACCGTCTCGCGTCCGAACTCCTCGCGCAACTGCTCGAGCGTGAGCTCACCGTCGATCGCCGCCAGCAGCCGGCGTTCGTCGGCGTCAGGCTTCTCGATCCGGATGTCGTTCTCGGCGCTCGGCCGCAGCAGGTAGACGTCCCCCTCGGGCGTTTCGATCTGCTCGGTCGTGCGCTTGATCCTCGGCCTCGGCAAGATTCCCCTCCCCGGTTGTATGGCGCAGTGGAGACCTGACGAACGGCCGGGAGGGTTCCGCGGCAAGCCGGCGCCCACCTGACCGGCTACTCGACCAGCGACCGCGCGCGCTCGAAGATCTCGTCGGTCATCGGCGCCGTCAACTTACCGGTGAAGGTGTTCTGCTGGCTCGGGTGGTAGCAGCCGAGCAGCCGCCAGCGCCCGGCCCCCACCTCAGCGCCGTGGCCGAACTTCGGCCGCGGCCGCGGCGCCTCCTCGCCGAGCGTCCGCATTGCCCGCAGCACTCCGTCCCAGCCGAACGACCCGAGCGCCACCAGCACCTGGCAGCGCTCGAGCAGCCGCAGCTCGCGCTCGAGGTAGGGAAGGCAGGCGTCGCGCTCCTCCGGCGTCGGCTTGTTGGCCGGCGGCGCGCAGCGGACGATGGCGGTGATGTAGGCGTCGCGCAGCTCCAACCCGTCGCCCCCCCACTCGGACCGCGGTTGGTTGGCGAAGCCGGTCCGGTGCAGGGACGCGTAGAGCCAGTCGCCGGAGCGGTCGCCGGTGAACATCCGCCCGGTCCGGTTGGCTCCGTGGGCGGCGGGCGCGAGGCCGACGATGACGACCCGCGCCTCCGGGTCGCCGAAGCCGGAGACCGGGCGCGCCCAGTAGTCCTGCCCGCGGAAGCGCCGCGGCGGATTGGCCGCCTGCGCCTCGCGCCACTCGACCAGGCGCGGGCAGAGTCGGCAGCCGTGGACCTCCGCGGCCAGGGCGGCGAGGGCGCGCCGGCGCTCAGAGCTCATAGGCTTGCACCCGTCGTCATGGCACCGAACCGAATCATGCGCGGCCGCGTCGTGCGCCGTGCCCTCCTCGCGGCAGCGCTCGCCGGCCTCCTCGCCGCGACGTTGTCCGCCTGCGGCGACGGCGGGTCCTCCACCGCGAACGACAGGGAACGGGACGTGAAGGTGTTGAACGAGGTCCTCGGCCGGCAGCTGGCCGCCGTCGCGGCCTACGAGCGGGTGCTGCCGAAACTGCGCGGGGCCGACCTCGCCGCCGCCCGGCAGTTCCGCGCCCAGGAACAGGAACACGTCGATGCGACGACGAAGACCCTGCGTGGAATCGGCGGCGAATCCGACCCGCCGGCGGAAAGGATCGAAGCGAACGACTTGACGACGCGCAGCGACAGGCTCGAATTTCTCTACGAGATGGAAAGCGCGACGATCGACGCCGAGCTGAACGCGGTCTTGCGGCTGACGACCGACTGGCCGCGGCCGCTGATCGCCTCGATGGCCGCCAACCAGGCGCAGCGACTGGTCCTGCTGCGGCGCGCGCTCGGCGCCTCACCGCTTGCGACCATCCCCTCGGCTTTCGAGACCGGCGAAACCCCCGCCCCGGAAAGGACGGCTGCCAAATGACCGGACCCCTCTACGCGATCGGCCGCTTCTGCTCGCGCCACCACTACCCGGTGATCGCCGCCTGGGTGGCCCTGGCGATCGCGCTGCTGGCGATCGGCCAGGCCTCCGGCAGCAAGACGAGCGAAAACCTGACCCTGCCGGGCACCGACTCGACGACCGCCACCGAACTGCTCGAAGACAACCTGCCCGAACAGGCCTACGGCAGCAACCCGCTCGTCCTGGAAGCGACCAAGGGCAAGCTGACCGAACCGAAATACGCCCAGCCGGTCGCCGCAGTGGTCAAGCGCTTGGAAGGGATCCACTACGTCAACTCGGCGGTCAGCCCGCTCAGCAAAGAAGGCGTCGCCTTCCTCAGCAAAGACCAGACGGTCGGCTACATCCCGGTCGTCCTCGCGCTCGGCCCGGGCGAAATCGACGAAGAGCAGTCGGAACGGATCCTCGACGCCGCCAAGCCCGCCGAAGCCGCCGGGCTGAACGCTGCCGTCGGCGCCTACGTCGGCCAGCAGCTCTCGAAGCCGGCGACCGAGACCAGCGAGGCGATCGGCCTCGTCGCGGCGGTGATCATCCTCCTCTTCGCCTTCGGCACGGCGACGGCGATGATGCTGCCGATCGTCTCCGCCGTGATCGGGCTCGCCTGCGCGCTCTCGATCATCCGCCTGCTCGAGCACGTGCTGGAGGTTCCGGGCGTGGCCGCGACCCTGGCGACGATGATCGGCCTCGGCGTCGGCATCGACTACGCGCTCTTCATCGTCACCCGCCACAAACTGCAGCTCGGCGAAGGGATGGAGATCCGCGAGTCGATCGCGCGGGCCACCGCGACCGCGGGCGGCGCCGTCGTCTTCGCCGGCTTCACCGTCGTGATCGCGCTCTGCTCGCTCGCCTTCGCCGGCATCCCGCTGGTCTCGACCCTCGGCTTCACCGCCGCGGTCGCGGTGGTCGTGGCGGTCAGCGCGGCGACCACCCTGCTGCCGGCGATGCTCGGCGCGCTCGGGCCCCACATCAACTCGCTGCGGGTCAAGCTCGGCAAGACCCACCCGGACGACAAGGAGCCGCACGGCTGGCGGCGCTGGGCGGAACGGGTCAGCGACCGTCCCTGGACGGCGTCCCTTGCCGCCCTCGCCATCCTCGTCGTCCTCGCGCTGCCGATCTTCCAGCTCGAGCTCGGCCAGAACGACATCAGCGCCCTGCCGAAGGAAACGACCTCGCGCCAGGCCTACGACGGGCTCAACAAGGGTTTTGGCCCGGGCGTCAACGGTCCATTGCTGGTCGCCTCCGAATTCAGCTCGCCGGCCGAAGCGAAGCAGGTGCTGCCGGGGCTCGAGAAAGCGATCGACGGCGCCCGCGACGTCGAAGAGGTGAGCGAACCGACCCTCGACAAGCCGGGGACCGTCGCCGTCTTCACGGTGATCTCGAAGTCGGAGCCATGGGCGAACGAGACGGTCGACCTGGTCGAAAACCTGCGCGACACCGTCATCCCGAGCGCGCTGAAAGGCACGAAAGCCAGCTCCTACGTCGGCGGCCAGACCGCTGGCTACATCGACCTCGCGACCCAGATCAGCGACAAGCTGCCGCTGATGATCGCGATCGTCGTCGCGCTCAGCTTCATCGTCCTGCTGGTCGCCTTCCGCTCGCTGCTGGTCCCGGTGAAGGCGGCGGCGATGAACCTGCTCTCGGTCGCGGCGGCCTACGGCGTCGTCACCGCCGTCTTCCAGCTCGGCTGGGGCGCCTCGCTGATCGGGCTCGACCACTCGATCCCGATCGTCAGCTTCGTGCCGCTGCTGATGTTCGCGATCCTCTTCGGTCTCTCGATGGACTACGAGGTCTTCCTGCTGACGCAGATGCGCGAGCACTTCGAGGAGTACGGCGACGAGAAGCGCGCGGTCGTCGAAGGGCTCGCCAACACCGGCCGGGTGATCACCTCGGCGGCCGCGATCATGGTCTGCGTGTTCACCAGCTTCGTCCTCAGCGGCAACCCGGTCGTGAAGGAGTTCGGCGTCGGCCTGGCGGTGGCGATCGCGATCGACTCGACCGTCGTCCGCTGTCTGCTGGTGCCGGCGGTGATGGTGCTGCTGGGCAGGCGGGCCTGGTGGCTGCCGCGCTGGATGGACAAGGTGATCCCGCACGTCAGCATCGAGGGCGAGGAGTACTTCGCCAAGCGCGACGCTGAAGCGGCCCAGGCTGCACCGGCGGCAGCCGGGGGTAAGTAGTGAGTCGCCGATACTAAGCGGGAGATGTTCCCGCTCAACCTGCCCAACTTCCTCACCCTCCTCCGCATCCTTGCGGTGCCGGTCGTGGTTGTCGCCCTGCTGGGGGAGACGCCGAACGGGGATGCTCTCGCAGCCGGGGTCTTCGCGCTGGCGGCCCTCACCGACGGCCTCGATGGTTACTTCGCCCGCTCCCGCGACTCGGTCACCACCTTCGGCAAGCTGATGGACCCCCTGGCCGACAAGCTGCTGATCACCGCCGCCCTGCTCTCGCTCGTCTCCCTCGACCGACTCGCCCCCTGGGTGGCGATGGTGATCATCGCCCGCGAGATCGCCGTCACCGGCCTGCGCGCGATCGCCGCCGAGCGCGGCATCGTCATCGCCGCCAGCTGGCTCGGCAAGGTGAAGACGGTCCTCCAGATCGTCGCCATGATCGCCCTCATCGCCACCAACCCCGCACCCGCCTGGGTCGACGCCCTCGTCTACGTCGCCCTCGCCGTCACCGTGATCAGCGGCGCCGACTACTTCTTCGGCCTCCGCCGCCGGATCGAGGCCCTGGAGCGCGAGCGAGCGTCCAAGGTCAAATCAGCCGTCTGAGGATCCGCCCGCCGAGCGGCTAAGCCGAGGATGCCTCGAGCCACTCGCGCATGGTCAGATGATGCGACTGGTGCTCGCCGCTCTGCAGCTCTGCCCGCAGGTCCCCGAGGGTGCCGTAGCGCTCGGCGACGACGTTGTGGCGGTGGATCGTCTCGAGGTTTTCCTGGCGCGCCATCACGAAGGTCTCCTCCGGCAGCTCGGGATAGCCGTCGACCACCTGGCGGACCATCTCGCGGACGCAGTCCTCGACGAAGCGCGGCTGTTCGTGGGCTTTGACCACGACCGACATCTCGTCGGAGCGCTTCATCAACTCGTAGATCTCCGAGCTCATCGAGGTCTCGACGATCCGCAGCAGCTCGGGCGCCTCGATCCAGGCGGGGCCGCCCTCGGGGCAGCCGACGTAGAGGGTGCCGACGCCGCGCTGGTTGTGGGTGGCGATCGGGACCAGGTCGACGATTCGCTCGATCTCCTCGCCGTCGAAGCCGTCGGCGGCCAGGCGCTGGCGGGCGAGGCCGGCGACCATCTCCTGCGCGCAGGGGCAGGCGGTCATGCCCTGGGCCTCGACCCCGGTCAGGGTACGGGTGCCGCGCTCGGAGGCGACGGCGGTGCCGTAGAGGACGTAGATCTCCTGGGTGCTCTTACCGGTCTCCGGCGTCTTCGTCGTCTCCGGATAGCGGGCGGCGATCGAGACCTCGGCCCGCTCGCCGCCCTGGCGCTCGCGCACCTTCTCGGCGACGTGCGCAGCCAGAACCTCGGCCTTGAAGGCCTCGCCGAGGACCACCTCGTCGATCGCCTCGCCGACGATCTCCTCGAAACGGGACATGTGCACGCCCGCCTGTTGGGGGTTGAGGTCGACGAAGCACTCGAACTCGGCGTAGAAGAGGTTCTCGTCGCCGTTGGCCTTGACCCGGATGACCTTCTCGACTCCGGTCACGCCGACGCGCGAAAGGCCCACCTGCGTCGCCGGCAGGCCGGCTTGGACGTCGGGGGCGCTCGGGGTGGCGGTCGTCTGGCTGGCCATCGGCTAACGAATAGTAAGCAACCGGGCGCTTCTGCCGTTTCCGGACGTTGGAAGGTTTTTTCTCCCTATAATCCGGCGCGGCCGGAGCTTCGGGGCCGGCCGACCCTCGAAGGGAGAAGGGAACGGACGAGGGCAGTGTCCATTGAACCGTTGGAGTCTGCGGCCGAGGTGATCGAGCGCGACGAGGAAGCGAGCCCGATCGGCGAGATCGAGGAGCTTCAGGGACTCATCGCGAAGGGTCGGGAGCGCGGCTACCTGACCTTCGAGGAGATCTCCTCGACACTCGAGGAGGTCGAGATCACCAAGGAACAGGTCTCGCAGCTCCACGCGCACCTGGTCGAGCACGGGATCGACGTGATCGCCGAGGACGGCGTCAGCGCTTACAAAGCGCAGCGAAGCGGCGAGACCGGTGGGGCGACCAAGAAAGAAGAGCTCGACCTGACGGTGGAGCCGAGCCTGGACTCGCTGCGGCTCTACCTGCGGGCGATCGGCCAGGTCGACCTGCTGACCGCGCAGCAGGAGGTCGAGCTGGCGAAACGGATCGAGCGCGGCGACATGCTGGCGAAGCGGCAGATGGTGGAGGCGAACCTGCGCCTGGTCGTCTCGATCGCGAAAGGCTATCTGGGCCGCGGGCTCAGCTTCCTCGACCTGATCCAGGAGGGCTCGCTCGGGCTGATCCGCGCGGTCGAGAAGTTCGACTATCGGCGCGGCTACAAGTTCTCCACCTACGCGACCTGGTGGATCCGCCAGGCGGTGACGCGGGCGATCGCCGACAAGGCGAGGACGATCCGCATCCCCGTCCACATGGTCGAGAAGCTGAATCGGGTCGCCCACGTCGAACGGCAGCTGGTGCAGAAGCTGGGGCGCGAGCCCGAGCCGGCGGAGATCGCCGAGGAGCTGCGCTGGCCGGTCGGTGACGTGCGAGACATCCTCCGGGTCGCCCAGCTCCCGGTCTCACTGGAGAAACCGGTCGGCGACGAGGACGAATCCGAGCTTGGCGACTTCGTCGCCGACGACGCGGTGCTGGAGCCGTTCGAGGAAGCGAGCGAGCACCTGCAGAAGGAGGGCGTGAAGAAGGCGCTGGAAGCGCTGCCGGAGCGCGAGCGACAGGTGATCGAACTTCGCTACGGCCTCTCCGGCGCCGAGCCGCTGACGTTGGAGGAAGTCGGCAAGGCCTTCGGCGTCACCCGCGAGCGGATCCGCCAGATCGAGAACAACACGCTGAAAAAGCTGAAGCGCCTGCCCGAGGCGCAGATGCTCCGCGAAGCTTCCTGATCAACAGAACCTAGCGCGGCTCCAGCACGAAGACGCCGATCTCGCGGTCGAGCTTCGACTCGTAGTACTCCCAGCCGGAGTACTGCTCCATGTGCCGGCGCCAGAGATCGGCTCGCTCCTCACCCTCGGCAAGCCTGGCCCGCACTTTGACCCGCTTCCGCCCGACCTCGACTTCAGCCTCCGGATTCGCCCGCAAGTTCAGCGACCAAGCCGGCGTTTTCGCGTTGCCGGCGTTGGTGTTGATGACGACGAAGCGGTCGCCGTCGGCGAGATAGAGGACAGGGGCCGTGCGCGGCTGACCGGACTTGCGGCCGGTAGTGGTGAGCAGGAGGACGGGTCCTTTTCCCACTCTGCCGCCGACGCGTCCACCGGTGAGCCGATAGACCGGCGTGTTCAGCTTGCCGACCAAGCGCAGCCCCGTCGCTCCCAGCGAGTGGGAGAGGCGCGAGTAGAAGTGGTCGCTCGGCACGGCGCGAGTATCCCATCGAGTCGCGCTGAGCCCCTAAAGTGGGCGCATGGCCGAGCCGCATCCGTTCCGCCGCGCCGCCGAGTCGAAGGACGTCGACCTGCTGGCGGAGACGCTATGCGAGGACGTCGTCCTCCACAGCCCGGTGCTCTTCCGCGGCTTCGAAGGGCGCGACACCGTGACCACGGTCCTCACCCACGTCGCCGGCACGCTCGAGGACCTCACCTACACCGACGAGCTGAGCGAAGGCAATACCGTCGCCCTCCGCTTCAAGGCCAAGGTCGCCGGCACCAACCGCGAGCTGGAGGGCATCGACTTCCTCGAGCTCGACGAGGACGGTCGCGTCACCGAGCTGACCGTCTTCATGCGCCCCTTCTCCGCCCTGACCGCCTTCAACGAACAGATGTCGGCGCGCCTGGGGGCGGCGGAAAGCTAGACGGGCGGCAGTCCTCTCAGCGGTCCCTTAGACTCTTCTCTCTGCCTATCTCGGGGGGAGTGTCCGAGTGGTTAAAGGAGAGGCGCTGTAAACGCCTTGGCTCTGCCTACGCAGGTTCGAATCCTGCCTCCCCCACTAGAGGTTCTGCGTTTCTGCCTCCGCTACAAACGGCCGGGGAGGGCGCACTTCGAACTCGGAGTACTTCGGACCCCCCAGAGTTATCCCGCTGCGGCCGTGCACTTCGGACGCGGGGATGAACCAACACCGCCAGTCGCCGACGACGACGAAGAGGTAGTCGAACCGAGTCTCCTCCAGCTTCTTCACGATTCCGTTCCAGCTGCGGTTCCCGCCACGAGTGCAGGTGGCTACCGTCCATCGGTCTTTCCGGAACAAGGTCGAAGTCTTTACCTGGATTCGGAGCAGCTTGCTCTCTTTCTGGGCAAGGAGGTCGCAGTCAGGACTGTGTCCGAAAGGGACCCACACTCCGTAGCCCTCCTGCATCAACCAAGCAGCGGCAATGCCCTCCCCTAGGTCTCCTTGCCTCCGCGGGTTTGCTTGCCGCAGCTCCATGAAGAAGATCATTGCAAGCGCTGCAGACAGAAAACTTCGCTTAAGGATCTTGTTTTAGTCGCTTGAAATGATGTCTTCGTGCTCGAAGACCGCGTGATTGCAATCGCCGGGGTGGGCGGGGGCCTTGGCCCGGTCGTCGCCGAGCATCTCGCCGCGGCCGGCGCCACGGTCGCCGGGACCGATCGCAGCCAAGAGGCCCTCGACTCGCTCGCCGCCGACCTCGACCTTCCACCTGAGCGCTGGGACGGCCGCACCGTCGATCTCCTCGACGAGGACGCAACCCGCGCCTGGTGCGCGGCGCTGGTCGAGCGCTTCGGCCATGTCGACGGCCTCGTCCATCTCGTCGGCGGCTGGCGCGGCGGGCAGCCGCTGCACGAGGCGCCGCTCTCAGACTGGGAGCTGCTGCACGACCTCCTCGTCCGCACCGTCCAGCACACCAGCCGCGCCTTCCACGACCAGCTCGCCGCCAGCGAGCACGGGCGCTTCGTCCTCGTCTCCGCCAAGCAGGCGCAGAACCCCGGCAACACCAACGCCGCCTACGCCTCCGCCAAGGCCGCGGCCGAGGCCTGGACCCTCGCCCTCGCCGACGGCTTCGAGCCCGGCGGCGCCACCGCCAACATCATCGTCGTCGAGGCGATCCTCACCCCCCGCATGCGCGAGGAAAGCCCGGACGAGGAGCGCCCGACCTTCACCCCGGCCGAGGACATCGCCGAGGCGATCGCATATCTCTGCTCGGACGCCGCGAAAATGATGAACGGACAGCGCTTCGCGCTTACCATGAGGTGATGGCGAGCCGCAAAGGGCAGAAAGCGCCCGACGGCAAGATGACGATCGGGGAGCTGGCGCGGCGGACCGGGATGACGATCCGCAACATCCGCGCCCACCAGACTCGCGGCATCCTGCCGCCGCCCGAGGTCCACGGCCGCACCGGCTACTACAACGAGGACCACGTCGCGCGGATCGAGCTGACGCGCGAAATGCAGGCCGAGGGCCTCAACCTGGAGGCGATCCGGCGAGTGGTGGAGAGCAGCGAAGGCTCCTCGCGGGAGATGGTCGACTTCGCCCGCGCCCTGCGCGCCCCCTTCGAGGACGAGACGCCGGAAATCTTCGATGGAGACGAGCTCGCCGCCGCCTGGGGGGTCGAGCAGTTCGACGAGAAATTGATGCGAAGGACGGAAGAGATGGGAATCGTCCGCCGGCTCCCGGATGGCAAGTTCGAGGTGATCAGCCCCCGTCTGCAGCGCGCCGGCACCGCCCTGATCGAACTCGGCGTCTCGCCCCAGGCGGCCGTCGAGACCGCCGAAGAGATGCGCCGCTCCTCGGAGAAGGTCGCCCGCCTCTTCGTCGAGCTCTTCGTCAAGGAGATCTGGGAGCCCTTCGACAAGGCCGGTCGGCCGGAGGAGGATTGGCCGAAGATGCGCGAAGCCCTCGAGCGCATGCGTCCCCTCGCCTCCGACGCGCTGCTGGCGATGTTCCAGATCACGATGGGCGAGTCGACCGAGAAAGCCAGCGAACGCACTCTCCGCGACGCCGCCGAACCGACGGGGGGGCGCCGCTCCTCGCGAAGCAAACGGAGGAAGAGCAGCTCTCGCTAGAGCCGCACCCGGAGATCAGCCGGGCACGATCGTCCGCATCGCCTGTTCCAGTTCGGACACCCCGTAGGCGCCCTCGATGCGGTCGCGGATGATCCCGTGGCGGTCGATCAGGAAGGTCCAGGGCTCCGTTTCCAGATGGAAGGCCCGCAACTGCGGCCGGATCCCCTTCGAGAGGTCGTTGTCGTCGTAGACCTCCATGTGGATGAAGTCGGCCTTGCCCTTGTACTCGTCGGCCACCTGCTGGGCGACGTCCACCACCGGCCCACAGACGCGGCTCTGACAGAGCGCCGGCGTCGCGAAGACGAGCACGATCGGCTGCTTGCCGACGACATCGGCGAAATCGACCTGGTGCATCTGGTCGGGGGGGATGCGCGTGTCGATCTTCGCCAGGTCGCCGCCGACGTCGGCGGCGGTCGGGGTGTGGATCACAGGCGCCTTTTCGCCGACGTTCGGGACCGCGTTGTCCCCGACCACCGGGCTCGGCACGCGTGAGGCTTCCAGCCCTTCCTTGCCCTTGATCATCGCGATCGCCACCCACGGCCCCTTCCGGTCGAAATCGACCTCCGGCACCACGTAGACGTTCTTCGCCTGGTCGGGGTCTTCGCCGGCGGCGCGGTAGGCCGGCTTCACTTCGAGCGTTTCCACCCGCGCCGGCAGCGGCCCCGTCACCGACCCCCCTTCGTCCTTGGCGAGGTAGAGGGCGACGTCGGCGTCGTCCACCTGTTCGTTGCCGCGGGTGAAGACGCCGAACGGGTAGCGGTCCTCGCCGACGGCGAAGGACTGGGCCGCGGGCGCGATCACCAGCTTGGTCGGCTTCGCTCCCGAGTCCTTCATCAGGTCCGCGATGGTCTTCCCCTTCGCCGAGGGGAACTCGTCGGGGGACGGCGCCGGTCGCGAGGAATCGCCGCTTGAGCCGCCGCAACCGCCGAGCAGCGCGAGGGCGAGGAGGAGGATCGGGGGCAGGCGTCGACGGGGCAAGCGCACGAACCGGGCACGCTACACACCCAACCTCTCGAGGCCCTGAATCCCGACGAAGGCGCCTCGATTCACTGTGCCTGTAAACTGGCACTCTGAAGGAAATCTGCTAGCAGCCGGGACCAGGGAGGACCGATGCCAAAGAAGAAGCTGATCATCTCGTTTGCCGCCGTCGCGATGCTGCTCGCCGCCGTCCCCGCCTTCGCGGCGGACCCGACCCCGCAGGAATACAAGGAACAGGTCGAACCGATCTGCCAGACGAACACGGAAGCCAACGAAAAGATCCTCAAAGGCGCGCGCGCGAACGTGAAGGGGGGCAAGCTGAAGAAGGCCTCCCGTCAGCTCTTCGCCGCCGCCAAGGCGCTGAAGCACACCCGCGAACAGCTCCTCCACGTCCCGAAGCCGGCCGAAGACGCGGCCCGGCTGACGAAGTGGCTGCAGGGCGCGAAGGTCGAGGTGGAAATGCTGGAAGCGACCGGCCGCAAGCTCGCCAAGGGCGAAAAGAACGCCGCCGTGAAGATGGTCGTCCGGCTGGAAAGCAACGCCAACAAGACCAACAACCTGGTTCTCGACTACCAGTTCCGCTACTGCCGCTTCCAGCCCGCGAAGTTCCTCTAGGGGGCCTTGGAGATGGCGAGGTCCGCGGTCGCCACCGAGATGCCGGGGGAGGTCACCCGCGCCTTCGCCGCGTCGGTCACCCGGGGAGACCTGAGGGCGGCGGTTCGCTGCTTCGCCAAAGACGCCTGCCTGGTGACGCCGGACGCGACCACGGTGAAGGGGCGGGACGACATTCGCGCGATCCTCCACCAGTTGATCGCCTCCGGCTCCCGGATCGAGGTGCAGGAGAGCTCGATGCTCCTCGCCGGGGAGGTTGCCCTCGGCACCGAGCGCTGGGTGGTCACCACTCCCGTCGCGGAAGGCAGGCCCTTCGCCAGATCGCTGACGCCGACGATGGTCCTGCGGCGGCTGGAGGGCGCCTGGAAGCTCGCGGTGGCGATCCCCTGGGGCCGGAGCCAGCCGATCCCCGGCCACCGTCTAGAATCATCCTGAGCACACGGCCTCAAAGGGGCCGACGCGCCCGGATAGCTCAGTTGGTAGAGCACTTCCATGGTAAGGAAGGGGTCACGAGTTCAAGTCTCGTTCCGGGCTTTCGGGCGGTCGCCGCGAATTGGTCCCCAGTCGGGTAAGCGCGCGCTGCGACTCGGAGGCGAGGACGGTCCCGCCTGATCTCGGTCTGCGCGCCGCTCGTGATGCCTCAAGCGGCTTGCCGACCGAGGATCCCTAGAACTTCTTCCGGCGTCGGTAGGCTGCCGCTCGTGGACTTCGCCCTCAGCGACGAGCAAAAGGACTTCGTCGACGCGATCCGGGACTTCTGCGACCGCGAGTGCGGCACGGCTGACCAGCGCGAGCGGCTGACGAACGGCTACCGCGAGCACCACAGCTTCGACCTCTACAAGCAGATGGCGGAGCTGGGCTGGCTCGGGGTGACGATCCCGGAGGAGTACGGCGGCAGCGGTGGCTCCATGCTCGACGCCTGCCTCTTCATGGAGGAGACCTCGCGCGGGCTGGCGCCGATCGGCGGCTACGCGACGACGCTGATCGTCGCCGGCGCCACCCAGCGCTTCGGCACCGAGGCGCAGAAGGAAGAGGTCCTCGGCGGCATCGCCTCCGGCTCGGTCGAGGCGATCGCGATGACCGAGCCGGAGGCCGGCTCCGACGTCGGCGCCCTCTCCTGCAAGGCCGAGCGGGTCGACGGCGGCTTCGTCCTCAACGGGCAGAAGGTCTTCTGCTCCAACGCCCACATCGCCGACCACGTCCTCGTCGTCGCCCGCACCACCCGCAGCGACGACAAGCACGCCGGGCTGACGATGGTCTGGGTGCCACGCGAAGCCGAGGGGATGGAGATCGTGCCGATCGAGACGATGGGTGGCCGTGAGACCAACCACCTCTACTTCACCGACTGCCCCGCCCGCGAGGAGGACGTCCTCGGCGAGGTCGACCAGGGCTGGATGCAGCTGATGGCCGGGCTCAACGTCGAGCGCCTGATCCTCGCCGCGACGATGCTCGGGATCGCCCAGCGAGCGATGGACGACCTCCTGCTCTACGTCAAGGAGCGGCGTCAGTTCGACCGCCCGATCGGCTCCTTCCAGGCGCTCCAGCACCGGATCGCCGACCTCGCCACCGACCTGCAGGCGGCGCGGCTGATGACCCACTGGGTCGCCACCCTGGTCGACGAGGACCCCGACCGGATGCTGCCCCAGCAGGCCTCGATGGTGAAGCTCTTCGTCACCGAAGTGACCAAGCGCGTCACCCTCGAGGGGATGCAGATGATGGGCGGCTACGGCTACTCCTCCGAGTACGACATGGAGCGCCTGGTCCGCGCCTCGCTGGTCTCGACGATCTACGGCGGCACCTCCGAGATCCAGCGCACGATCATCGCCAAAACGCTCGGGCTCTAGCCTGCCGCCGGCAGCTCCGCGCAGTCAACCAGGGTCGGCTCGCCGATGTGGAAGCCCTGGGCGTAGTCGATCTCGAAGGCCCGCACCATCGCCAAGGTCTCGGCGTCCTCGATCCCCTCGGCGACCGTCTCCTGGCCGAACGCCTTCGCGAACTGGACCATCGCCTGGACGAGTTTCTGGTCGACCGGCGAGGTCGGCAGGTTGCGGATGAACTCGATGTCGAGCTTGAGGTGCTGGACCGGCAGTTCCTTCAGGTAGCTGAACGAGCTGAAGCCGGTGCCGAAGTCGTCGAGCCCGAGGCCGCAGCCCATCTCGGTGACCGTGTGGGCGAAGTTGCGGGCATGGTCCATGTTCGTGATCGCCGCCGTCTCGGTGATCTCGAAGTCGAGCCAGGCGGGGTTGAGCCCGTCGGCGATCGCCGCCCGCACGTCCTCGATCAGGGCAGGCTCGCAGAGCGAGGAGCCGGAGACGTTGACCGCGATCGGCCGCGACCGACCCGCCAGCTCGATCGCCTTCGCCAGCACCAGCCGATCGATCTCGACGATCAGGCCGAGCCGCTCCGCGGTGGGGAGGAAGGAGGAGGGCGGGATCACGTCGTCGTTCTCGTCGAGCATCCTCACCAGCAGCTCCTCGCGGGCGACCGAGTGGCTGCGCAGGTCGAAGATCGGCTGCGCGTAGACGACGATCCGCTCCTGGTCGAT
The DNA here is from genome assembly GCA_044868125.1 of Solirubrobacterales bacterium. GTDB lineage: Bacteria > Actinomycetota > Thermoleophilia > Solirubrobacterales > 70-9 > VAYN01. The sequence continues at coordinate 12,365 of JBIOWB010000065.1, read as the reverse complement.
CGCTTCGCGGATCCGATCGGCCCAGGTCAGTTTCCGGTTCGGCCCGCTGGCCGAGTCGACCGCCCGGCCGCCGCCTTCTTCCTTCGCTTCGCAGAGGGCGATGTCGGCGGCGATCATCAGCCCTTCCGCCGTCACCGTCTCGGCGGTGCCGCCGAAGGGGGCGATGCCGACGCTGGCGCCGACCGGCGGCTGACCGCGCTCGCGGACCAGGGCGATCAGGCGCTCCGCCGCCGTCATCGCCTGTTCCGGCGTCGCCTGCTGCAAAAGCAGCGCGAATTCGTCGGCGCAGATCCGCGCCGGCAGATCCTCCGCCCGCGCCTCCTCGCGCAGCATCGCCGCCACCGCCTCCAGCAACAGGTCGCCGGCTTCATGGCCGAGCGAGTCGTTGACGAGGCTGAAGGAGTCGATGTCGAGGAGAAGCAGCGCTCCCGACTGCCCCTGCAGCCTGGGATCGAGCAAACGCTCTTCGACCTCTTCGACGAAGCTGTCGCGATCGATCAGCCGCCGTTTGTTGATCGCCTCCCGCACCGCGCCTCCTCAGTGCCCGCAAGGATTGCTTTGGAAACTGCTGTACATAAAACTCAGTAAACCATGGAAGGCGGGTTCGAGCGCATGGCAGGTTGCAGTCCCTGGATTCCTCAGGGCGCTATTCTTGGCCGCAGCCTCGCGCCTTGGCCCGGGGTTTTTCTTCTGTAACGACTACCTCAGGCACGGAACGAGGAGAAGATGGCTCGCGGAGATGTCCGCATCGCAGTGACGCTGGCTTGCGAAGAGTGCAAGCGGCGCAACTACCAGACCAACAAGTCGCGGCGAAACACGCCGGACCGGATCGAGATGCGCAAGTTCTGCCGTTGGTGCGGCCATCACACCCCTCATAAAGAGACGCGCTAGCGGCAAATGGCGAAAACCCGCGCACAGCGCAAGGCCGAGCGCCGGGCTCGGGAAGCCGAAGAGCGGAAACGCTCCGGCGATGTGCGCGCAGACGAGGCTCGCGCCCAGCACGACACGCAGGTCCCGGTCTCCGGCGACGAGGCGATCGTCGAGGCGCGGGAGCGCGGTATGGCCGCTGGCGTCCCTGAGGAGGCGCTGCGGCTGCCCGAGGACCCGAAGCCCTCGCGTGCCGACAAGCGGGCCGAAGCGAAGGCCGTCAAGGAGGCGGAGAAGCGCAGGCGCGACGAGCAGAAACGGCGCGAGCGCGAGCAGCTCGCGAAGAAGCAGAAACAGGCGGCAGCGCAGCGCCAACGCGGCGGCTTCATAGGTTTTCTAATCTCCTGCTGGGCCGAGCTGAAGAAAGTGCAGTGGCCCGACCGGGAAACCCTGGTCCAGGCCACGGCCGTCACCATTCTTTTCGTCGCTGTCGCGGCCGCCTACCTCGGCGCCCTCGATGCGGCCTTCAACTGGCTCGTCAAGCAGATCCTCTAAGCGGATCCCGAACAAAGGCTTTTTCAGAAGATGTATCGCTGGTACGTGATCAACACCTACTCCGGGCACGAGAACAAGGTCAAGCACAACCTCGAGCACCGGGTTCAGACGATGAGCCAGAACCGCAACGTGCGGCAGGTCGTCGTCCCCACCGAGCAGGTCTCGGAGATGAAGGACGGGCAGAAAGTCCAGACCGAGAAACGGACGATGCCCGGATACGTCCTCGTCAACATGGAGATGACCGACGACGCCTGGAACCTGGTCAAAAACACTCCGGGGGTTACCGGCTTCGTCGGCGCCGAACGCAACAAGCCGGTGCCGCTCTCGAAACCAGAGGTCGACCGCCTGCTCCACCGCGAGACCGCCGAGCGCCCCCGCACCCAGGCTCAATTCGCGATCGGCGAATCGGTCAAAGTCATCTCCGGGCCGCTCTCCGACTTCTCCGGCGAGATCGCCGAGATCAACGAGGACGCCGCCAAACTGAAGGTGCTGGTCTCGATCTTCGGTCGCGAGACTCCCGTTGAGGTGGGCTACGACCAGGTAAAGAAGATTTAGCTGGCGCGATAACCGGCGCGCTCCGGCGTCCTCGGTCGCTCGCGTGCGAAGCACGCCACGCTCCCTGCGTCCTTGGATCGCTTGGTTCTCGCGCCAGCTATGCTCCCGAACCCTCATGGCGAAGAAAGTCCTCACGGTGATCAAGCTGCAGATCCAGGCGGGTAACGCCAACCCGGCGCCGCCGGTCGGTCCTGCCCTGGGCCAGCACGGCGTCAACATCATGGACTTCTGCAAAGCGTTCAACGCCCAAACGCAGGGCGAGGGCGGGACGATCATCCCGGTCGAAATCACCGTCTACGAGGATCGCTCCTTCGACTTCGTCACCAAGACGCCGCCCGCCGCGGTCCTGATCAAGGAAGCGATCAAGATTCCGAAGGGCTCGGGCGAGCCCCACGTGAACAAGGTCGGGACGATCTCCGACGCCCAGATTCAGGAGATCGCCGAACGGAAGATGCCCGACCTCAACGCCAACGACATCGACGCCGCGAAGAAGATCATCGCCGGCACCGCCCGCTCGATGGGCGTCGACGTCGCCTAGGAGAACTTCAGTGGCCCACGGCAAGCGATACCGCCAGCAGTACGACAAGGTCGACCGCGATCGCGCCTACCCGCCGGCCGAGGCGGTGGCGCTGATCAAGGAGACCGCCAGCACCAAATTCGACGAGACGGTCGAGCTGCACGTCCTGCTCGGCGTCAACGTCCGCCACGCCGACGAGCAGCTGCGCGGCACCCTGGCGCTGCCGCACGGACTCGGCAAGAACGTCACCATCGCCGTCTTCGCCCAGGGCCAGCAGGCCCGCGACGCCGAGGCCGCCGGGGCCGACTTCGTCGGTGGCCAGGACCTGGCCGAGAAAGTCCAGGAGGGCTGGACCGACTTCGACGTTGCGATCTCGACGCCGGAGATGATGAAAGCGGTCGGCCAGCTCGGCCGCGTGCTCGGCCCGCAGGGCAAGATGCCCAACCCGAAGGTCGGCACCGTCACCGACGACGTCGAGAAAGCCGTCAACGACTCGAAGTCGGGCAAAGTCGAATACCGCACCGACCGCCAGGCGATCGTCCACATGGCGATCGGCAAGGCCAGCTTCGACGCGGCCAAGCTGCTCGACAACTACCAGGCCGTGATCGAGGAGATCATCCGGGCGAAGCCCTCCTCGGCCAAGGGCAGGTACATCGTCTCGGCCACGCTGGCGACGACGATGGGGCCCGGCATCCGCGTCGACGCTACGGCTAAAGCCGACCGCGACGGCGCCGAGCAGGCTGCCGCTCCCGCTGACGAGACCGCACCGGAGCCGGCGACGGTCTAAGCTCCGTCGCCGCTAACCGCAGACCATCGGCGGGGCAATGCCCGTAAGCCCGGTGCAGGTGAGACGATGAACCGCGAGGAAAAGTCCGCAGCCATACAAGAGATCGCCGCCCAGATCGAGGAGTCTGAGGCGATCTTCGCCGTCGACTACCGCGGCATCAGCGTCCCCCAGGCCGCCGAGCTGCGCTCGAAGCTGCGCGAAGCCGACGCCAGCTTCCGCATCGTCAAGAACCGGCTGACGAAAATCGCCGCCGACCAGGTTGGCGAGGAACGGCTGGCGGAGCTGCTGAGCGGCCCGACCGCGCTCACCTTCGTCCGCGGCGACACCGCCCAGGCCGCGAAGGCGATCACGACCTTCAACCAGGAGCACGAAGTCCTCACCTACAAGGGGGGCTTCATGGAGGCGACTTCGCTCGACGAACTCGCGTTCAAATCGATCGCCAAGCTGCCCGGTCGCGAAGTGCTCAACGGCCAGCTCGCCGGCGTCGTCGCCAGTCCGCTCACCGGCCTGGTGCGCGGCCTCGGCAGCATGATCCAGGGCCTGGCACTGCAGCTGGGTCAGATCGCGGAGAAAGGACTTGTGACTGGTGAGGCTCCGGCCGCTGAGGCCGCGGGTCCTGTCTCCGATACGACCCCGTCGCCGACCGGCGACGGTCCCGCATCGTCGCCACCCGCGGCAGAGGCGGAGGAGGCCGACGGCGAGTCCGCAGACGCTCCTGCTGAAGATGAGCAGGATGACGAGGCGGCAGAGACTTCAGATGAAGAGACTTCGAATGAGGATTCAAACGAGGAAGAGGGGTAGCGACTGATGGCAACCAAGACTTCAACCGAGGACTGGATCGAGGAGCTGAAAAGCATCTCGGTTCTCGAGCTCTCCGAGCGGATCAAAGCGCTCGAGGAGGAGTTCGGCGTTTCCGCGACGGCCGTTGCGGCCGCGGCTCCGGCCGCCGGCGGCGGTGGCGGCGGCGGCGGCGGCGAAGAGGGCGGCGGCGAGGAGTCCTCGACCGTCGATGTCGTCCTCAAAGAGGTGGGCGGGCAGAAAGTGCCCGTCATCAAGGTGGTTCGCTCGGCAACCGGCCTGGGCCTGAAAGAGGCGAAGGCGCTCGTCGACGAGGCTCCGAAAGCGATCAAAGAGGGCGTCGAGCGCGACGAGGCCGACAAGCTCAAAGCCGAGCTCGAGGAGGCCGGGGCAACGGTCGAGCTCGCGTAAGCGATCGACTGGATGCCCCTGATCCCGCTCGGGGAGCCAAACTTGAAGGCACCTGCGGCCGTGTGTTATTTTTCGCGGTCGCGCGCCATTTGAGTGCCCCTGCCCATATTTGCGTCTTTTCTTACGCCTTCACGTCCCTCTGACCTTCCGAGGAGGAGTCGCCGACTTTGGCACGTTCCAACGCTGCCCCCGTAACCCGTAGGAGCTTTTCCCGCCTAGACAACCCGCTCGAAGTCCCGCACCTGATCGACATCCAGCGTCGTTCCTTCGAAGAACTGACGGATCCGAAATCAGGTGGTCTGAGGGAGACCATCGACGACATATCCCCGATCGAGGACTACACGGGGAACCTCCAGATCGTCTTTGGCGATTTCAAGTTCGAGGAGCCGCCGCACACGATCGAGGAGTGCCGCGAGAAGGACATGACCTACTCGCGACCGCTGACCGCCACCGTCGCCTTCCAGAACAAGGAGACCGGCGAGATCCGCGAGCAGGCCGTCTTCATGGGCGACTTCCCGTGGATGACCGAGCGCGGGACCTTCATCATCAACGGCACCGAGCGTGTCGTCGTCACGCAGCTGGTCCGTTCGCCGGGCGCTTACGTGATGGCGCCGAAGGACCCCGAAAAGCAGATCTTCATCGCCAACCTGATGCCGGCTCGCGGCTCCTGGCTGGAGCTCGAAGTCGACAAAAAAGGCAAAGTCTTCGTCCGCATCGATCGCAAGCGGAAACTGCCCGTGACGGTTCTGCTGCGGGCGATGGGCTATGTCGAGGACCAGCAGCTCCTCGACATGTTCGACAACTCGGTCTACGTCCGCCACACGATCGAAGCGGACACCGAAGCGACCAAGACCGAAGAGGGCGCCCTGATCGAGCTGTTCAAAAAGCAGCGCCCGGGCGAGCCGCCCTCGGTCGACGCCGCCAAAGCGCTGCTCGAGCAGCTCTTCTTCGACCCCAAGCGCTACGACCTCACCCGGGTCGGCCGCTACAAGCTCAACGCCCGTCTCGACCTCGACATCGACCTCGAGACGCGGGTGCTCACCCACGACGACATCATCGCCCTCGTCAAGGAGCTCGTCACCCTGCCGAAACTGCTCGGCATTCCGGAGGAGATCGACGAGGAGAACCCGATCAAGGACTACGCCGCCGAGGCGATCACCTATCCGCGCGAGCAGGTCTACGACCACCTCGACGAGTACGAGCATTTCGGCAACCGCCGTCTCCGCACGGTCGGCGAGCTGATTCAGGAGGCCTTCCGGATCGGCCTCTACCGGATGGAGCGCGTCGTCCGCGAGCGCCTCACCACCGAGGACGCCGACGCGATCACCCCGCAGACGATCATCAACATCCGCCCGGTCGTGGCGGCGATGAAGGAGTTCTTCGGCTCCTCGCAGCTGTCGCAGTTCATGGACCAGACCAACTCGCTCGCCGGCCTCACCCACAGGCGGCGGCTCTCGGCCCTCGGCGCCGGCGGTCTGACCCGCGAGAGGGCCCCGATCGAGGTCCGCGACGTGCACCCGACCCACTACGGCCGGATGTGCCCGATCGAGACCCCGGAGGGACCGAACATCGGCCTGATCGGCTCGCTCTCCTCCTACGCGCAGATCTCCGAGCACGGCTTCGTCACCACCCCCTACCGGGTGGTCGAAGACGGCGTCGTCAGCGAGGAGATCGTCCACTACGACGCGACCCAGGACGAGGACAAGGTCATCGCCCAGGCAAACGCCGAGGTCGATCCGAAAACCCGCAAGCTGAAAGGCCCGCAGGTGCTGGTCCGCGCCGGCGAGCAGGAGTACGCGACGGCCGCCCCCAAGGAAGTCGACCTGATGGACGTCTCGCCGTCCCAGATCTGGTCGGTGGCGACCTCGCTGATCCCATTCCTCGAGCACGACGACGCCAACCGGGCGCTGATGGGCTCGAACATGCAGCGCCAGGCGGTGCCGCTTTTGAAGCCGGACCCGCCGCTGATCGGGACCGGGATGGAGCGCCGCGCCGCGGTCGACACCGGTGACGTCGTCCTCGCCGACGAGGACGGCGAAGTCAGCCACGTCGACGCCGAGCGGATCGTCGTCACCAGCGGCTCGAAGAAGCACGAGTACAAGCTGCACAAGTTCATGCGCTCGAACCAGGGGACGATCATCCACCAGCGGCCGATCGTCGGCACCGGTCAGAAGGTCAAGGCGGGGGACGTCCTCGCCGACGGCTCCTCGACCGGTGGCGGCGAGATCGCCCTGGGCAAGAACTGCCTGGTCGCCTTCATGTCCTGGGAGGGCTACAACTTCGAGGACGCGATCATCCTCTCCGAGCGCCTGGTCAAGGACGACGAACTCACCTCGATTCACATCGAGGAGTACGAGATCGACGCCCGCACGACCAAGCTCGGCGACGAGGAGATCACCCGCGACATCCCGAACCGATCCGAGGAGAGCCTGCGCAACCTCGACGAGCGCGGCATCGTCCGCGTCGGTGCCGAGGTCGTCTCCGGCGACCTCCTGGTCGGCAAGGTGACGCCGAAGGGCGAGACCGAGCTGACCGCCGAGGAGAAGCTGATCCGCGCGATCTTCAAGAAGAAGGCGCGCGAGGTCCGCGACACCTCGCTGAAAGTGCCGCACGGCGAGGGCGGCGTCGTCATCGACGTCCTCACCTTCAGCCGCGACGACGGCGACGACCTGCCGCCCGGCGTCAACGACCTGGTCCGCGTCTACGTCGCGACCAAGCGCAAGATCGCCGAGGGCGACAAGCTCGCCGGCCGCCACGGGAACAAGGGTGTGATCTCGAAGATCGTTCCCGAGGAGGACATGCCACACCTGGCCGACGGCACCCCCGTCGACGTCATCCTCAACCCGCTCGGCGTGCCGAGCCGGATGAACATCGGCCAGATCCTCGAGACCCACCTCGGGTGGGTCGCCGGGCAGGGCTGGTACGACGACGGCTCCGAGGCCTACAAGCAGGCGCACTCGAAAGACGGCGACGGCCGCGTCTACGTGGCGACGCCGGTCTTCGACGGCGCCACCGTCGAGGACGTCGACACCGCGCTGGTCAAGTGGAGCGAGGAGAACGCCGAGCGAGGCATCGACCTCGGCGTCGACAAGAGCGCCCGTTCCGGGGCCCAGGCCGCCGGCACGGCCCAGCTCTACAACGGCCGCACCGGCGAGCCCTACGAGGGCAAGGTGACGGTCGGCTACATGTACATCCTCAAGCTGCTGCACCTGGTCGACGACAAGATCCACGCCCGCTCGACCGGTCCGTACTCGTTGGTCACCCAGCAGCCGCTGGGCGGCAAGGCGCAGTTCGGTGGGCAGCGCTTCGGCGAGATGGAGGTCTGGGCGCTGGAGGCTTACGGTGCCGCCTACACCCTGCAGGAGATGCTCACGGTCAAGTCCGACGACACGGTCGGACGCGTCAAGGCCTACGAGGCGATCGTCAAGGGCGAGAACATCCCCGAGCCCTCGATCCCGGAGTCCTTCAAAGTGCTGTTGAAGGAGATCCAGAGCCTCTCGCTCGACGCCAACGTGGTCTCCGAGGGCTCCGACGTCGAGATCTCCGACGAGGAGGACGACCTGCTGAAAGCAGCCGAGGAGCTGGGGATGGACCTGACCGGCGTTCGCGCCGACTCCTCCAACGGAGCCGCCGACGAGCAGGAGGAGCAGGTGGTCGCCGAGGGCGAGGCGGGAACTGATGGTGATGGTGCCGGAGCAACCGAGCAGGCCGCGCCGGCCGAGGTGGAGGACTGATGATCGACATCAACAATTTCGACGCGATCGAGATCGGGCTCGCGTCCTCGAAGAAGATCCGCTCCTGGAGCTGGGGAGAGGTCACGAAGCCCGAGACGATCAACTACCGGACGTTGAAGCCCGAGAAAGACGGGCTCTTCTGCGAGCGCATCTTCGGTCCGACCAAGGACTGGGAGTGCTACTGCGGCAAGTACAAGCGGGTCCGCTACAAGGGCATCGTCTGCGAGCGCTGCGGCGTCGAGGTGACCCGCTCAAAGGTCCGCCGCGAGCGCATGGGTCACGTCGACCTCGCCTCCCCGGTCTCCCACATCTGGTTCTTCAAGGGAGTCCCGAGCCGGATCGGCTACCTGATCGACATGGCTCCGAAAGAGCTCGAGAAGGTCCTCTACTTCGCCGCGTCGATGATCACCTGGGTCGATGTCGAGGCGCGCGACAAGGACGTCGGCAAGCTCGAGAAAGAGGTTAAGAAAGTCGTCGACTCCTACGAGTCCGAACGGCAGAAACGCACCCAGGAGCTGAGTGAGTCCCTGGAGCGGCGGATCAAGTACCTCGACGACGGCAGCCAGGAGAAGTTCGACGACGAGGACCACATCTGGGCGGACTCCCTGAAGCTGACCGCGGCGCAGCTGCGCAAGCTCAAGGACGACGAACGCACCAAAATGACCAAAGAACTGCGCAAACAGTTCGACGCCGAGATCGCCGACACCGAGGCCTACCTCGAAGAGGCGATCGAGCGGATGAACGAAGTCTGGAAGATCTTCACCGAGATGAAGCCGAAGGACGTCGTCAACGACGAGACGGTCTTCCGCGAGCTCAAAGATCGCTTCGGCTCGCCGTTCGGCTGGGGTGAGTACTTTCGCGGCGGCATGGGCGCGGAAGCGGTTCGCGATCTGCTCGAACAGGTCGACCTCGCCGCCGACTGCGAGGAACTGGAGCAGATCATCAACAGCTCCAAAGGCCAGAAACAGGCCCGCGCGGTGAAGCGGCTGAAAGTCGCCTCCGCCTTCCTCAACTCCGACAACGAGCCGGGCTGGATGGTGCTCGACGCGGTGCCGGTGATCCCGCCGGAGCTGCGGCCGATGGTCCAGTTGGACGGTGGCCGGTTTGCGACCTCCGACCTCAACGACCTCTACCGCCGCGTCATCAACCGCAACAACCGGCTGAAAAGGCTGCTCGACCTCGGCGCGCCCGAGATCATCGTCAACAACGAGAAGCGGATGCTCCAGGAGGCGGTCGACGCGCTGTTCGACAACGGCCGTCGCGGACGCCCGGTCACGGGCCCCGGCAACCGTCCCCTGAAGTCGCTCTCGGACATGCTCAAGGGCAAGCAGGGCCGCTTCCGCCAGAACCTGCTCGGCAAGCGGGTCGACTACTCCGGCCGTTCGGTGATCGTCTCCGGGCCGAGCCTGCGCCTGCAGCAGTGCGGCCTGCCGAAGCTGATGGCGCTGGAGCTGTTCAAGCCGTTCATCATGGCCCAGCTGGTCGAGCGCAAAGCCGTCCAGAACATCAAGGCGGCCAAGAAGATGGTCGAGTCGATGATCCCTGAGGTCTGGGACGTGCTCGAGGAAGTCATCCACGAACACCCCGTGCTGCTCAATCGGGCACCGACCCTGCACCGCCTCGGCATCCAGGCCTTTGAACCGGTGCTGGTCGAGGGCAAGGCGATCCAGGTCCATCCGCTGGTCTGCCACGCCTTCAACGCCGATTTCGACGGCGATCAGATGGCGGTCCACGTGCCGCTCTCCGCCGAGGCCCAGGCCGAGGCGCGGATTCTGATGCTGTCGGCGAACAACATCCTCTCGCCGGCCCACGGGGCGCCGCTGGCCACGCCGACCCAGGACATGGTGCTCGGCATCTACTACCTGACCTACGGTCCCGACGAGGACGAGCTGGCGAAGATCGACGAGGAGCTGAAGGCCGGCAAGGGCGCCGGTCGCAACGGCTCGACGCCGAACGTCAAGGTCTTCCGTTCCGCTCAGGAGGCCGAGCTCGTCTACGAGAACGGCGGCTGCAAACTCCACGACCAGGCCGAGTTCCGGCGGGCCGGGAAGGAACACTTCCTGACCACGGTTGGGCGGATCATCTTCAACGAAAGCATCGAGCGTGCCCTCGCCGATGCGCTCGAAGAGGACTTCGATCCGGCTCAGTACGAGTTCGTCAACCACTCGCTGAAGAAGAAGGACGTCAACGAGATGGTCTCCAACCTGGTCGAGGCCTACGGCGCGCCGCCGGTCTCGCAGGTCCTCGATGCCTTCAAGGACCTTGGCTTCCACTACGCCAGCCAGGCCGGCATCACGGTCTCCAAGAACAACGTCGTCTCACCGCCCGAGAAGGCCGAAATCCTCGAGCGATACGAGAAGGAGACCGAAGCGATCCAGGGCCAGTACGACGACGGCTACATCACGGCCGAGGAGCGCCATGAGGCGGTCACCGCCCACTGGAATCGAGCCACCGACGAGGTCGCGCAGGCGATGGAGGACAACCTCCACGAGCTGAACCCGATCTTCATGATGGCCAACTCCGGCGCTCGCGGATCGTTCAAACAGATCCGCCAGCTGGCGGGGATGCGCGGTCTGATGGCCAACCCGAAAGGCGAGATCATCGAGCGGCCGATCAAGGCCAACTTCATGGAGGGCCTCTCGGTCCTGGAGTACTTCATCTCCACCCACGGCGCCCGAAAGGGACTCGCCGACACGGCGCTGCGCACGGCCGACTCCGGTTACTTGACGCGGCGACTGGTCGACGTGGCCCAGGACGTCATCGTGCGCCAGGAGGACTGCAAGACCAAGGAACACATCGAGATGGTCCTGCGCAAGGACGACGGTTCGCTCAACGACAACCTCGTCGGCCGCCTCGCGGCGAAAAAGCTCGAGACCAAACGCGGTCGCGAGCTGCTCAAGCGCAATCGCGAGATCACCCTGCCCGACGTCGAAGCGATCGCCGAGGCGTTCGGCGACGAGGAGATCACGATCCCGGTCCGCTCAGCACTCAAGTGCGAGGCGGAATCCGGTGTGTGCCGCTCCTGCTACGGGGTCGCGCCGGCGACCGGCTTCACGGTCAACATCGGCGACGCGGTGGGCATCATCGCCGCCCAGTCGATCGGCGAGCCGGGCACCCAGCTGACCATGCGCACCTTCCACACCGGCGGTGTGGCGGGCCAGGACATCACCCAGGGCCTGCCGCGCATCGTCGAGCTCTTCGAGGCTCGTAAACCGAAGGGCCTGGCGCAGATGGCGGAGGCCGAGGGCAAGGTCTCGATCGAAGAGACCGACAAAGCGCTGAAAGTGATCGTCATCGAGTCCAGCGGCGAGGAGCACTCCTACAGCTTCCCGCTGCGGACCCGGCTGCATGTCGCCGACGGCGACAGGGTCGAGGCGGGGCAGCAGCTCAACGAGGGCTCGCTCTACCCGGCGGACCTGCTGGCGATCCGCGGCCGCACCGCGGTCGAGCTCTACCTGGTGGCCGAGGTCCAGAGGGTCTACCGGGCCCAGGGTGTCGACATCAACGACAAGCACATCGAGCTGATCGCCCGCCAGATGTTGAAGAAGGTGCGGATCGAGTCGAAGGGCTCGACCAGCCTGCTTCCCGGCCAGCTCGAGGATCGCGGCAACCTCAAACGGCTCAACAAGAAGACCAAGGAAGAAGGCGGCACCCCGGCCAAAGGCGAGGAGGTCATCCTCGGCATCACCAAGGCCTCGCTGGCGACCGAGTCCTTCCTCTCCGCGGCCTCCTTCCAGGAGACGACCAAGGTGCTCACCGATGCCGCCCTGGAGGGCAAACGCGATCGCCTCGTCGGTCTCAAGGAGAACGTGATCATCGGCAAGCTGATCCCGGCCGCGACGGGCCTCAAGCACTACCGCACGGTTGCGATCGAGCCCGCTGTGGCGATCGCCACGCCGAGCGACGAGGAGCTGCTCGACGAGGACGAGCTGGCCGCCGAGCTGGGCGTCGTCGGGGTCGAGACCCCGACGGTCGAGGGCTTCGGGCCTTCGTTCGCCGAGGAGCTCGAGGAGCTGGCGAACGAGATCGAGTCGACCACTGACGAGAACTAGGGTGGGGAGGGGTCGGGCACCCCTCTTCGCTTAACTTTTTCGAGATCGCCCGGGGTTGACGCCCGGTCGCTTCTCGCGAAAAGTACAAG
>JBIOWB010000064.1:0-22592 GCA_044868125.1 Solirubrobacterales bacterium | reverse complement strand
GCTTCCACGAGGTGGAGATGGAGGAGAACCTCTGGTCGATCTCGATCGACCCCGACGAGTCGATGCGCGAGTACGTGCTGCTGCAGCTGAAGGTGCGGGCGATGCGGGACATGCTCTTCCGCAGCCGCATCTTCAACTACCTTGCCGCGGCGACGCCGGGGCTGAAGGAGCTGGTGACGATCGGCAAGATCTGGGAGCTCGCCCAGCTCGACCGCAAGGTGAAGAAGGGGCGCAAGTACGACCTGGTGATCGTCGACGCGCCGGCGACCGGGCACGGGGTCGGCTTCCTGCAGACGCCGCGCACCTTCGCCTCGATCGCCCGGGTCGGGCCGATCCACTCGCAGGCGCAGACGCTCGACCGCTTCATCACCGACCACGAGCATACCGGCACCGCGATCGTCGCCCTGCCCGAGGAGATGCCGGTCAACGAGTCGATGGCGCTGGAGCGCGACCTGCGCGACGAGGTAGGCGTCGCGGTCGATCGCGTCTACCTCAACGGGCTCTACCCGGAGCGGTTCAAGAAGGGGGAGGCGGAGAAGCTGACGCAGCTGGCCGAGGGCGAGAACGGAACCAACGGGGCGACGAAGGCGGCGGCGCGGGCGGCGCTGTCGGAGTTCAACCGGGCGAGGTCGCAGCGCTCGCAGCTCAACCGCCTGAAGCGCGGCGTCGAGGCGCCGGTGAAGACGCTGCCCTTCCTCTTCGAGCCCGAGCTCGGCGTCGAGGCGGCGCGGAAGCTGGCGGGGAGGCTCTCCTGATGGCCTCGGTCGGCGAAGTCCTCGAGGGCAAATCGATCTGCATCTGCGCCGGCTCGGGCGGCGTCGGCAAGACGACCACCTCGGCGGCGATCGCGCTGGGGATGGCGGCACAGGGGCTGAAGGTCTGCGTGCTGACGATCGACCCGGCGAAGCGGCTTGCCGACTCGCTCGGGCTGGAGGAGCTGGGGAACGAGGCGCGCCAGGTCGACCCGGCCCTGTTCGAGGCCCAGGGCGTCGAGATGGAGGGGGAGCTGTGGGCGATGATGCTCGACGCGAAGGCGACCTTCGACGAGCTGATCGCGCGCCAGGCGCCCGACGAGGAGTCGCGCGACCGGGTGCTGAACAACCGGATCTACCAGCAGATCTCCAGCGCCCTCGCCGGCTCGCAGGAGTACATGGCGATGGAGAAGCTGTTCGAGCTGCACACCGAAGGCGAGTTCGACCTGCTCGTCCTCGACACGCCCCCGACCCGCAACGCCCTCGACTTCCTCGACGCGCCGAAGCGGCTGACCCAGTTCATCGAGGGCAAATCGCTGCGTGTCTTCATGAAGCCGACCGGGCTGGCGGCGAAGGTGACCGGCCGCGGCGTCTCGGTCGCCCTATCGGTCTTCAAGAAGATCGTCGGCTTCGACCTGCTCGCCGACCTGGCCGAGTTCTTCAACGCCTTCAGCGGCATGGTCGACGGCTTCCAGGCGCGGGCGAAACGCGTCAACAAGCTGCTCGCCGACCCCGAGACCTGCTTCCTGGTCGTCTGCGGCCCCCAGGGCGAGCCGATCGACGAGGCCGTCTACTTCCACCGCAAGCTGGTCGAGGCCAAGCTCCCCTTCGGCGGCGTCGTCGTCAACAAGGTCCACTACCCCGCCGACGAGCTCCGCGCCGAGGTCGAAGGCCTTCCCGAGACCCTCGCCGACAAGCTGGGCGACGCCGGCTTCGCCAAGCGCGTCGCCGACAACTTCGCCGACTACCAGGCCCTCGCCGAGCGCGACGCCCGCAACATCGACCACCTCGCCTCCGAGCTCCGCACCACCTCCGTCATCCGCGTCCCCTACCTGGACGAAGACGTCCACGACCTGGCCGGCCTCTCCCAGATCGACCGCTACCTCTTCGCCACCGCCGAGGAGCGGGTCGAGATGGCGGCTGGACGGGCTTGAAGCTCAGATGCTCGTCTTAGTCAGGCGGGTGCCATGGTCCGCAGGCCCGCGAGTCGCGCCGCGGCGGCTTGCCGCTCGTCGTAGGTGACGAACGCCTCGATCGGATCAAGATCGACGGCGGAGGCAACATGAATCGCATCAAGCGCACGTAGCGCCGGCTCAGCAAGTGCTCCCGCTCCGATCAGCAGCGGCCGATCGACCGGCCGCAGGGCGAGCACCTCGATCAGGTCACGGACCCTCTCCAACAGCAGACCGACAGGGAGATCGGGTTCCCTCGCCGCCGCACGACGCACTGCCCGCGGAATCTCGGTCAGCACCAACTCGCTGCTTACGAGATCGACGCCCTGGAGATAGTTGCGCAGCGCACCGGACTCAGCTTCGTCCCGGACAAGCTTCACCAGCGCCGATGCATCCGCGTAGACAACCGCCACGATTCAGCGTTCGCCACGGATATCGTCGAGCGCTTGACTGAGCGCTCGGGGATTACCCCTCAACTCCAGCGGCTCTGGCAAGCGAGATCGCACCGGCGGTGCGACTCGACCTTCGGCAATCAAACGATCGAGGTCGGGTCCCGTGCTGGGGGCCGGCCCGAGCTCCGCCACCGGTCGGTTGCGGTCAGTAACCAGGAGCCGCTCGCCTTTCTTCACGCGGCGCAGGTAGACGCTCAGGTTCTGCCTCAGCTCGGCGACTCCCACCGACTCATTCATGTACAGGAATGTAGCACTTTCTTGAAGCAGCGCACCTAGCTCGCGCGGTTGCGCGAGTACTCGAACTCGAGATGCTCGACGTCCCAGTCCGAGTCGGGCACCGGGAAGAGGTGGCGGACGCGGGGGGTGTCGATCCGCTCGCGGTGCTGGATGTCGCGATCGGAGGCGGCGGGCCATTCGAGGGAGTCGCCGGGCCGGGAGTCGGAGACCTCCTCCAGCCACGGGGTGGCCGTGATCTTGATCTCTTCTTCGGCCGGGATCGGCTCCATGATGCGGGTCTCCTGCTCCACGTACTCCTCCTCCGGTAGTTCGTCGACGGGCAGCTGAAGTTCGGCCGAGGGCTCGGGCTCCACGGCTTCGATCGAAATCTCCTCCGGCTCCGGCTCGGGCACGAAGTCCGGCTCGAAAGCCGGCTCCTGCACCGACACCGTGATCTCGGCGTCGCCGGCGTCGAGGCCGTTGACGATCAGGGTCTCGTCGGCGGCGGTGCTGAGGTCGTCGCCGAGCTCGCCCAGCGCCGCCTGGCGCAGCAACTCGCGGGTCCCCTGCTCCATCCAGGTCGCGAGCTCGACCGCCCGCTCCACCGGCAGGCCGTTCATCATCGCCCGCTCCAGCTCGAGCACGTCCTCGATCCGTTGGCGCGCCTGCAGTCGGTCCATCGACTCGTCCTCGATCAGGGCGGCGGCGCGCAGCGGCAGCGAAGCGCCGACGGGCCCGTGGCCCTCCAGCACCGCGCGCATCGACAGCAGGTGGTCGCTCAGGCCCTCCAGCGCCGTCGGTCGCTCGCAGCCCATCTCGAAGCGTCCGACCGCCCAGGTGAGAGCACTGTCGGGGTCAGGCCGCGCCTCCAGCGCCGCGGCGAGCTCGACCAGTTCCTCGGTCTCCCCCTCGCCGAGCCGGTAGCCGCCGGCACGGGTGGCGGGCGCACCGGTCGCGATCCGCCGCCAGCAGCCCTCGCCGGTGGGGGCGAACGCGTAGGGACCGAGGCCGATCCCGCCCCCCTTGAAGATCCTCATCACGCTGATCAGCTCGCGCAGCTGTTGCAGGGCCGCCCCGGCGCCACCGTCGGCGTCCTGCTCGGCGACGGCCAGGTACTGCGGCTCCCAGGCGGCGCGACCCATGCCCTCGCTGCGCATCGCCTCGACCGGCGCCTCGATCGAGTCGGCACGGACGATCCGAACGCCGTGAGGCAGTTGCAGGCGCGGCACCGACATCCGCAGGCCGACGATCGGGACGATCAGGACCTCGGCTTCGTCGGCCTCACGGGATTCGGCGTCGAGCGTGGCGAGCGCCGCCTCCAGGCGCTCCCTGTCCAGCGCGAAGCCCGCCGAGCCCTCCCAGAGCTCGGCGAAGAAGGTGGTCAGCATCAGCTCGGCCCGCTCGCCCGGATCGGCGAGGACAGCCTCCCCCCGCGCCTCCAGGTAAGGAGCGGCGACGCCGGCTTCGACGGTCGCCTCGCGGGCGGCCGCGAAGCTAGGCAGCGAGCGCAGCTCCTCGGCGTGCTCGAGCACATAGCGCCCGGTCATCGGCACGTAGCTGTAGAAGGCGGCCTCCTCACCCCCATCCGCGGCGACGTCGAAGGGAATCTCCTCCCCCATCGCGACGAGGGAGCTGAAGCGGGTCGCCGCCTCGGTCGCGAGCCGCTTGATCGATTCGTTCAGAACGAAATCACGCACGCCCCAGGCTTCCGCCCGACGCCTGGGGCTCCTGCGTTTGCACGACGGCTTGCAGAAGCGGATCCGATCTCTGCACCTCCTGGTGTGCAGGAAGTCGGATGGGCTGGTCGGAGGGACTAAACGGCAGCCGGCTGGCGGTCGGCCGCGTCGCCCAGCAGCCAGCGCATCCCGTAGGCGCGCATGTCCTCGACCAGCGGCACCAGCGCCTTCCCCTTGGCGGTCAGCGCGTACTCGACCCGGGGCGGGACCTCGGGGTAGGTGTGGCGCGCGACGATGCCCTCGTCCTCGAGGGCGCGGAGGCGGAGGGAGAGGGTGCGGGGGCTGATGCCCTCCAGCGAGCGCTCGAGCTCGCAGAAGCGGGCGCTGCCCTCGGCGAGGTCGCGGATGAGGAGCAGGGTCCACTTGCCGCAAACGACTTCAGCGGTCCTGCAGACGGGGCAGCTCGAGTTGCTCTCGGCACTCATGATCGAAGGGAGACGGGCGATCGGACCGGTCTCGCTTCAACAAGTGTAGCGCCATAGCTTCACTTACTGAAGCTTGCGCAAATGGCGCTGTGCTTAGGAATGACCGGTCGGAACGGCCTCCACCTTGAGGACGTTGAGCTTGTAGCGGACGTGGTTTTCGCCGTAGAGGAAGGTGACCGGCATCTGCGGTTCGACTTCGATCAGCTGGCAGCGCCCGGAGCCGGCCAGGCAGTCGGTTTCGCCGAAGACGGATTCGACGTCTTCGGAGACGAGGAAGAGCGGCTTCTTCGTGGTCGGGCTGATCCCCATGTAGGTGACGACCTGGGCTTTCTTCCCGGGCAGCGCCGCCGGCGGCAGGACGCGCTCCTTTTCGATCTCTTCCGGCTTCGACTTCTTGCCGTTGGCCTGCGTGGTCGTCTTCGTGATCTTCACGTCGATCGCGAAGGCATAGAAGGTGAGCTGGCCCCCACCGGCGGTATTGCCGTTCCCATCGCTGCCGCCACCACCGCTGCCTGAAGGCGTGCCTCCTGGCGATTCGGGCGACGAGCCTGAAGATGGCGTGGGCTCGGATTCCACCGTCGCCGAGCTGGACGATTCGGTCGTTGTGGTGCCCGTGCTCGTGGATTCCGGCGCCCCGTTCAGTTGGGTCCCTGCGAGCACCGGACCGGTGTAGCGCGGCTTGAACGGATTCGTCGCTTTGCGGTGGCGAAGGCGCCTGCGGTAATCGCGCAGGCCCGGCTCGGCCTGGACGACGGTGAGCGATTCGCCGCCGACCGAGGAGGTGGAGGCTTCCAGTGGCACGCCGACAGGAGGCGCCGCTTCTTCTTCGTCTGAGCCGCCCCCAAGCAGGAACGGCGTCGCGACGATCGCGACGAGGATCAGCCCCACAAGCGGCAGCAATCGCCGATCGCGAAGGTCCTGGTAGAGGTCGTCCAACACCTTAGGAACCTTCAGGGAGCCCAGGTCGGGCATCTTGAGGTCGGGGCCGAGGCGCTTCATGGCGTGCCTTCCACGGTGGCGGAGGCCGGAGTCGCGGTCGCGGTTTCAGGGCTTTCCGGAGTCGTCCCGGCGGTCGGACTTTCTTCCGGCGGCAAGACGTAGGTGGTTACCGAGAAACTCGCTTCCAGCAGCGGGTAGCCGACGTTCTCGTCTGGGTTGAGCTTGAAGCCGCCGATCGTGATCAACCTGCCCGTCACGTCGACGGTCGAGCTCTTCGTCTTGACCAGGGCATCGAGCCCTTCGATGAAGTCCGCCATCTGGAAGAACGTTCCCTTGAAGGTGAGCTGGTATGGCATCACCGCGAGACCGGCAGGACCGACCGTCGCGCCGAGGGGCAACAGCGAGGCTGCAACCTCGGTCGGTGACGCATTTTCTTCTGGCGCCGCCGGGGCGGCTTCCGCTTCCCCACCCGTCGAGGAAAGTTTCAGCGTCTGGAAGAGCACGCCCGATCGATCCGCCAGCCGGTTCAACTGGACGAGCAACGAGGCCGTTTCGCCATCCCGCGGCACCGCCTTGCCCAGCACGACGAGCTGCTGGTACTCGATTGGGAATTTCTTCTTTGCCGCCGTGGCCTGCGCGACTTCCGAGCGGTGCAGGGCAAGCGATTCTTCAACCTGGGCTACTTCGTCCCCCAGCTTGGCGGCTTCCTGGCGCTTCGGACTCAGGAGCATCATCCAGAAGACAACCGCCAAGCCCACGACAGCGATCATCGCGACGATCAGCTTGTTGGACGAGGTCGCTTTCATTCGCCCGTCCCTCCGGTTTCGCCTTCGCTGCTACCGCTTTCCGTTTCAGAAGCCGTTGCTTCGGCACCTTCGCTCACCGTGGCTTCTTCTTCCGTCCCCGCAACCGCCGGCGCCGGCGCAGCGTCGAAGGCGATGGTCATGGTGAACGCGGCGATGAAGTCGCGGGTCTGGCAGTCGCTGGATTCGCCTTCGCCGGAACTGACAGAGCCCTCAGTGACATCGGGCAACGCCGATTCTTCGACTCCCACCCGGGTCACACCGTCGATGTCCTCGAGCGCGGTGACGAAGCCCGCCACCGCTTCCTGCCCGGCAGCGCAGCCGGAAATGGCCAGCGAGGGAGCGGCGACTGCCCCGGCGAGTTCCCCGCCGGAGCTGGATTCGCCTCCGGATTCGGACGAGGCGGATGCATTGATTTCGCTGAGCCAGACGTCGTGCGGAAGCACGAGCGCGAGTTCGCGCATCACCCGCTCCCAGTCGAAGCGGCTGTCGGCAAGGCTGGCGATCGTCGATAGGCGCTGTTCGTGAACCTGCTCGAACTCGGTGTAGGCGGCAAGCCGTTTCGCCTGCGCTTCGGTGGCGGCGTCTTCGCGTTCGAGCCTGGTCAGCTCGCTCTTGCGTTCCGAGATCTGGTTGTCGGCCGTCACCAGCAGGGCAACGGCAGCGAGCAGCGCGACCAAAACGCCAACGACGAGGTATGGCAACGGGCCCGTCCGCATCGGGGCATGCTGGCCATGGCGCTGGTCGGCGGGGATCAGGTTGACGGGACGCATTTCAGCTCTCCAGGGCCAGTCCCAGGGGCAGCGTCAGCCTCGCCGCCGAGACGTCGTCGTAGCCGGCCAGCACCGGTGGCCGCTCGACCATCATCGGCAGACCGATCTGGTCTTCGATACGAGCCGAAAGGCCGGGTATCGCGCTTCCGAACCCGCACATGACCACCTTGGACACGGGCACGGCGCTTTCCTGAGCCCCGTAATAGTCGAGGGAGAGCCGCAGCTCGTCGACCACCGCCGCGACGCCGTCTTCCAGGCCTCGCCGCGCGGCGGCAACGATCTCGGGATCTCCCTCGATCTCCTCCGGGCGGCATTCGAGGCCCACATGCACGAGCCACTGACTCGCGTGTTCGGGATTGAGGCCGGTTTCGGTGACCAGCCTGCCGACGATCCCCTCGACCCCGATTCCGGAGACGCGGGTGAAGAGGCACGCGCGACGGCGCGCGACGGCGAGGTTCATGACGCTGCCGAGGTTGCAGTAGAGAACGGCCTCCTCGAGGGGAGCGGACTCCCCCTCGGTCGGCACAGCAACCTCGCCGTAGACTCCAGCGAGGGTCCTGATCATCCCGAAGGCCGAGAGATCGACCGCCGCGGGTTCGAGACCGGCGCGACGAATCGGATCGAGGAACGAGGCGATCATCTCCCGGCGAGCCGCGATGACGACGACGTCCACCTGAGGCGGCGAATCGGGTGCGGCGGGAACGCCGCCGACAACCTGGTGCTCGAGCACCGCCTGTTCCAGCGGCATCGGGATCTGCTCCTGCGCCTGGAAGCGAACGGCCGCCTCCATCTCCTTGGGGTCCTCGATCGCGGGCAGGCGCAGCGTCCGCGCGATCACCCGCTGGTTGGCGATGCCCAGCCGCACCCGCTTTGAGAGCTTGTACCGGGAGAAGAGTTCTTTCAGAGCCTCCGTCAAACCGTCGGGATCGGCGACCTCCCCGTCGTGGAAGACGCCTGCGGGGAGCGACTGGATCGCCGCGGCCTTGAGCTGGGCGGAGCCGTTGAGATGGACTTCCGCGGCCGCGACGCTGCCCGCCTCGATGTCGAGGCCGACGAGGTCGCCGACCTTCTTGCGGCCGATGCTGAGGTTTTTGGTGAGGGAGGAGAGGTCCATAGACAGGCGCGCCAGGCGCGCAACTCTTGAATCGGCAGAAATCCCGCAGAACTTTTGCCCTGCAAGCGACTTTCGCCCGCAACTACTCAGTTCTAGGAAAACGTCGACAGGTACCACTCGACGATCGGATCGCCGGCCAGCAGCGCGACGACGCCGCCCAGCGCCAGGAACGGCCCGAAGGGGATCGCCTCCTTGCGAGCCTGAGCGCCGTGGCGGACGATCATCGTCAAACCGACAAGCGAGCCCGCGAGCAGGGCGACGATGAGCGCGGGCGCGACGTTGCGGCCGAGGAACAGGCCCATCACCGCCGCCAGCTTCACGTCGCCCAATCCCATCCCGCGCGGATAGGCGAGGGCGACCAGAAAGAGTCCTCCGCCGGCGGCCGCGGCGGCGATCAGGCGCTGCGGCAGGCTTGCCGGATCGCCGATCGCAACGATGGCCAAGCCGAGAACCGCGGCGGCGAGCAGGATCTTGTTCGGGATGGTCCGCCGCTCGAGGTCGGTGACGGTGATCGCCACCAACGTCGTCACGAAGACCAGCCCAGCGAGGATTTCCGTCAGGTCGCCCCAGAACACGAGCACGGTGACGGCGTAGAGGACGGCAAGGATCAGCTCGGTGATCGGGTACCGCGCCGAGATCCTCTCGTGACAGCAGCGGCTGCGCCCACGCAGCAGTACCCAGGAGAAGACGGGAACGTTGTCGTAAGCCGCGATCTGCGATCCGCAGGAGGGACAGCGTGAGCGCGGGCCGACGATCGATTCGCCGCGGGGGACGCGGTGCGAGACGACGGTCGTGAAGCTGCCGGCCATCAGGCCGCCGAGGAACGCGAAGACAGCGGCGGGCGCCATCTGCCTAGCCCCCTTCGATCGGCGTCGTCGTGTCCACCTCGAGCCGGCTCGCCATCGTCGGGAAGTCGTACATGATCGGGATCGCGTCGGCGTTGGTGTGCGCAGGGTCGACGCTCAGCGCCAGGCCGAACCGGGCATTTGCCGGAACCGAGATCGGCACCCCGCTGAGCTGCATCGTCACCCGGACCCGTTTCCATTCGCGCGGCGCCTGCGCTTCGGAGAGCGGCCAGTAGCCCGGCGGCGCGTAGAGCCAGTATTCGGTGGAGCCAAGGAGGTTTTTCAAACGGGTCGGTTCGGTTTTGCCTTCTTCCCATTTGAAGAGATAGATGCAAAGCCCGCCGCTGTACTGACCGTTGTTGATGGTGCGGCTGAAGAATTCCAGCGTGACCTTGCCGCTGAGGGTGAATTCCGTCGGCATCGGGTCGGTGACCCAGCGATGGACGAGCGACTCGGGGTGTTCGACGCTCGGGGGTTTGAAGCTGTTGCAGCCCGTCGTCGTCGAGCGCGGGATCTGCAGGCCCTTGTCGGTGTCGGGCGAGGGCTCCAGGTAGAAATCGTTCGCGTAGTCGTAGAGCACCGGCACTTCGGGGTCTTCCGGGGCTGGGTCGGGCGGCGGGCTCACAATCAGTGCGTCGGGTGCACCGGGTTCGCTGTTGCCGGTCTTCAGACCGTTGGCGCAGGTGCCCAGCGTGTTGTGCAGGAGGTGCTCTTCGGTCGGTTCCGCCCGTTCCGTTACGCCGCTCGAAGCGCACGGCGTGTCGCTGAGATAGAACTGCTGCGCGGTGACATAGTTGCCCTGCGAATTTTTCGGCGGATCGGATTCCGAGTTCCGTTTCGGGTTGATGAACTTCGACTGCACTTCGAAGTAGCCGTGTTGCGAGGGATCGTTCGGAGCGTTGTCGACCTTCACCGCGACGATGATTTGTTTGTAGTCCTGCTGGGTCGGGCAAGACGCGCCGCAGGCTTCGTCGTTGCGCCAGACGACATAGCGGAAGATTTTGCCTTTGACGTTCCCGCTTTCGAAGGATTCAGAAGGAACGACATTCCCTTTCGTGATGAAGCCCCCGGTTTCGCTCGTTCCGGTGCCTTCGATTTCACCGCCGACATAGACGAGGTTTTCGTATTCGCCCAGCGGTTCCCGCGAGAGGGCAAATTCCTCGCCGCGGAGGCGGTGGTTGGGGCTGAACGAGCTCGGCGATTTACCGGGCACCGAGGTCATCGCCAACCGTTCGTCCGGTTCGCTTCGCAGCCGCTCCAGTTCCTGTTCGGCGAACTCGACCGCTATCTGGTTCGCCTTCGCCCGCTCGACGTTGCGCGTCGCGTCAGTCAGCAGGCCGAAGGTCACCACCGCCGCCATCGAGACGATGAAGATCGCGACGAGGACCTCGACGATCGTGAATCCGCCCTCTTCTGAGAATTCAGGTCGCATCAGTAGCTCAGGGTCGCGTTCCGGAGGCTGGCTCCGTCGGAGATGGTCAGAGAGCCGCTGCCCTGGGGGTCAGGCACGCGGAAGGTCACTTTCACGTAGGTCGCTTCGGTTGCTTTGACGCCTTGAGGGAAGCTGAAGACCTGGTTGCTGTTGATGCCGGAAAAGAGCTGTTGCGTGGTACCGATGCCCGCGGGGCTGCCAGGGGCAGCCTCGGTCCGCGAGCAGGTAGTGGTGGTGCAGCTATAGGTGATCTTGCATGGCACCGAGGATTGCCCGGCTTCGAGCATGGTGGTGCTGCCACAGGGACTGTGTCGCTCGTAGGCAACGAAAACGAGTTCGGAGGAGCTGCCGGATTCGATCTGTTCGCCGCTGCGCAGCTCGCGCGTCATCCGCTCCAGCACCCAGCGCGCCGTCGTCACGTTTTCCGCCTTCTTGCTGATCCGCGGCTGGTATTTGACGGCGCTGATCACCAGCGAAGCGATCGCTCCCATCAGCACCACGCCCATCCCCGCCGCGACCAGCAGCTCGACCAGGGTGAAACCTCCCTCGCCGGAGCAACGGCTCCGTAGCGCCCCCGTCCACTTCATCGCTTGATCACCTTGAACTTCCTGTGCACCGGCGCCTGCGAGGCGGTGCCGATCGCGTTGACGGCGGTAACGCCGAAGACGTGCTTGCCGAAGCCGAGGCGCGGCAGCTTGAGCGGAGAAGCGCACGACTTCCAGCGCTTGCGGTCGAGCTTGCAGAGGAAGGTGCTGCCAGGCTGGCCGGTGGCGTCGAAGAAGCGGAAGACGGGCCTGCGGGCGCGGGTCTTCGCAGCCGGGCCAAAGGTAATGCGCGCCAACGGGGTGACGTAGACGATCCCTGGCTTCGCTTTCGAACCACCGCTGGTCTTGGTGCTGCCACCGCTGCCGCCGGTCGAGCCTCCGGAGGAAGAGCCTCCACTGCCACCGCCGCCTTCACCGCCACCGCCTTCCCCCGGCGGCGGCGTCGGATCCTGCTGGGTATAGGCGATCGTCCCTGAGCAGCCGGAGTCGACTCCTTCGCTGTCGGTGGCGCTGGCGCTGAGCGTGGTCGTCGACCCCGGCTCGACGGAGATGACGATGCCCGCGCCTTCGAGTTGCACCGCGGTGGCGGCCGACTGCGTCTGCATCGGCAGCCCCTGGCAACCCGCGCCCAGGTAGAGCTTGATCGTCGTGTTGGGGTCGGATTTTCCGAGAACCGCGGGGCTGGTCGACGCCCCCGGCGAGGCCGGGTTCGTCCCGCTGAGGACCGGGACCGAGGGGCCGATCACCTTTTCGTTTTCCCGCGAGATCAACCGAGTGACGCCCGCTTCGCGGTCGCGTTCGTAGAGGTCTGCCTCGGAGTCTTTGTCTTCGCCGTCGAGACGCTCGACGGTCAGGAAGAAGACGTGGGAAGCATCGCTCGAGGCACCTGCGAAGCCGGCGTCGCAGCCACCGACCAAGGGGCAGAGGCCCGGGAGGCTGACGATTTCGGTTTCTTCGCCGCCTACGTCGCGGGCGAACAGGTCGGCGTCGCTGTCGCCATCCAGAGGAGAGAGCTTCTCTTCGGAGCTGAACAGGACCACGGAGCCGTCGCTCGTCATCCGGCTGAACACAGCCGAAAACGCACCGTTGCCGCAGGTTGGAGAGCATGACGAGGCACCGGCCGATGCCAGGACAGGCGGCCCTCCCGCCGTTGGGACGACGTAGATGTCGGGGCTCGGGTCTTCGTCGCCCGCGAGTTCCTCTTCGCTGGAAAAGGCCATCACCGACCCGTCGGGGGTGAGGGCGTCGAAGGTGGCGCCACAGCCGGCGCCGGTGCATCCGTTGGGCGTGACCAGCCGGACGGTTCCTCCGGAGTATTCGTAGACGTCGTTGGTCGGGTCGCTGTCGGTCAGCAGCGCCTCGGTCGTCTGGAAGAAGACCTTGCTCCCGTCTTCGGAGATCGCCGGCCGGAAGGTCCCGCTTTCACGCGCGATGTTCGCCGGCGCGTCTTCCGTTCCCGGAGAGATCAGCGTGGTCATCGCGCCGGCTCGTTCGTAGACGTCATTCCCTTCGTCTTCGTCGACTACGGCGAGCGGCTCGGCGGTTTCGAAGAAGGCCTTGGTCCCATCGCTGGAGCTGCCGGCGAAGACGGCGTCCTGCGAGCTGGCGTTGCCGCAGGTCGGGAGGCAGGCCGTGGAACCGGCGGACACCAGTTCCGTCGGCCCGTTCGGCAGGTCGCGGGCGTAGATGTCGATCGCCGAGTCGGCGTCGCCCGACGCAAGCTTTCCGGAGGTCGCGAAGAAGACGCGCTGCCCGTCGGCGGAGACGCCGTTGAAGAACGGGAAGGCGTTGGGCTCACAGGTCCCACACCCCGCGGCGGCGGCGGAGACCAGGTGCGTTTCGCCGCTGGCGAGGTCGCGCTCGTAGATGTCGTCCGCACTGTCCTGGTCCGCGCTCGAAAGCGATTCGGCGGTGACGAAGAAGACCTCTTCCCCGTCCGTGGTGGAGCTGACGAAGCTGGCGTCGGCGGCGCCGTTCTGATCCGCTTCCCCCAGCGTCACCAGTTCCGGCGACCCGGCCCCGACTTTGCGCGCGTAGACGTCGCTTTTGCGGTCGGTGTCGGCAGCGACCAGCGGCTCGGTGGTCTGGAAGAAGACCCGCGACCCGTCTTCGGAGATCGCCTCGAAGAGCGCGTCGACAGCGTCGTTGCCCCCGGTCGGACCGGTCGAGAGCTCACGCGTCACGTATTCGCCCGCGGCGGGCTCGAAGGAGCGCTCGTAGATGTCGACGCGGTTGTCGTTGTCGCCGGGGACGAGCTGTTCGGTGGTGGTGAAGAAGACAATGGTGCCGTCGGCCGAGGCGTCCTCGAACTGCGGCGCCGCAGCGCGTGCCACCGTCGCCGGCAGGACGACGAGCAGGCAGACGAGCAGCATGAGGTTGATGAGCTGGCGCATCGATCTAGCTATCGGCTGAAAGGGGTGATCTGCTTAGACCTCATGGGCAATGGGGAGCCCGGCTGAACGACCGAAGGGCGGGCACGATGGCCCGCCCTTCGCAGATCGTTCAGGTCAAGCCGTGGCTGGTGCTATTTCGTCCATTCAGGATTGGCACCGGCCGGGCAGCCACCTTCACCTGCGGGTTCGCAGGGGAATTTGGTGGCGCCGGTTGCTTCACGCACCACCTTGAAGGCGTGGCCTTTCGTCGAGGTGACGGTGATCGTGTAGGTGCTGGCCGCCGAGACGACATCCAGTTTTTCTTCGCCAGCGGCGGCTTCCGCAGCCGGTTTCGGCAGCGTCGACTCGATTTCTTTCAGACGCACTGCGGTACAGGCAGCGTAGGAGTTGCCCTGCTCGGTCGAGCAGGTCTCCATCGCAACCTGAGCGGAGTGAGCGTTCTCCTTGGCTTTCGCGTCGGTCGCCTTGTCCTTCTGGTTGAAGAACGCCGGCAGCGCGATCGCGGCCAGGATGCCAAGGATGAGCATCACGACGAGAAGCTCGATCAGGGTGAAGCCCGCCTCGCTGTCGCCGTTGAGCCGGGCGCCAATCTTGGCCCGGAGATTCTGGACTGACATTAGTGACCTCCTATGGTCCTAATCGTTCGAGCCAGAGCCCCGTCGCGTGAAGCCACGTGGTGTCTGTCGACCCCGGTGGTAGCCCGGCTGACTCCGAGGGAGTCCCGACGGCTTTGCGCCCCCGCCTCGCGACGGGTTTGCCTTTTGCACCGAAGCGCTGGCAGATTCATCACAGGGCGTTAATCGACCAACCTGGCAAGGACTTGATCCCTGAAATTGGGGTTCCTTGCAGCGAACAGTTTGATCGTTGGACGGGAGTCCAGACAGAATCGCAAAAACCGATGAGGGTCTAGCGGATCTTTTCGTAGATGCTGAACAGCGGCAGGTACATCGAGATCACGATGAACCCGACCATGCCGCCGACGAAGCAGATCATGACCGGCTCGATCAACGAGGTAAGCGCTTTGACCTTGGCGTCGACCTCGGCTTCGTAGAAGTCGGCGACTTTGGAGAGCATCGTTTCCAGTTGCCCGGTCTCCTCGCCGACCGAGACCATGTGCCCGACCATCGGCGGGAAGATCGGGTGCTGCTCGATCGGCCCGGCCAGGGACCCGCCCCGCTTGACCGAGGCGTACATGTCGTCCATCGCCTTCTCGACGACGACGTTGCCGGCGGTCTCACCCGTGAGCTGGATCGACTGCAGCATCGGCACGCCTGCGGCGACCGAGCCGGAGAAGGTCCGCGACCAGCGCGCCAGCGCCACTTTCTGGATCACGTCGCCGATTTTGAAAGGCAGGCGGAGGATGAACCGGTCCCAGGCGTCTTTGCCGCGTTCGCTCTTCTTCCACCTGAAGAAGGCCCAGAAGACGAGTGCGATGCCGGGCAGCAGCAGGAACCAGTAGTGGGTGATGAGGTTGGAGACGCCGATGCAGAGTTCCGTCGGCGCCGGCATGCCGCCGCCTTCTTCTGGATGTTCCTCGGCCAGTTCTTTGAAGATGTTGGCGAAGACCGGGATCACGAAGACGACGATCGCGATCAGAACCACAAGCGCGAACCCGAACACCAGCGCCGGGTACATCAGCGCCGATTTGACCTGGCGCCGCAGCGCGTCCTGCTTCTCCACCTGGAAGGCGATCCGGTCGAGCGCCTCCTCGAGGCGACCGGATTGCTCGCCGGAGCGCACCATCGCCCGGAACAGGCGGTCGAACACGCGCGGGTGGCGCTCCATCGCCTGCTCGAGCGTGCTCCCCGCCTCGACGTCGGCCCGCAGCCCGGCGACGGCCTCGCGGATCTCCTCGTCCTTGGTCTGCTGTTCGAGCGTGTGCAAAGTGCGCAGCATCGGCATGCCCGAGGCGACAAGGGTCGCGAACTGCCGGGAGAAGACGGCGAGCTCGCGCATGTCGACGCTCTTCCAGCGCCGCATCATGTCCTCGAGCTTGAACGGGTTGCTCTTCTCGGTGACGTCGAGGACGATCAGGCCGCGCTGGCGCAGCTGCTCGGAGACCTGCGACTTCGATTCGGCCTCGACCTCGCCGGACGTCGCCGCACCGGCGAGGTCCATGGCGCGGAAGGTGAAGGTGGTGGCGCTTGCCATCGGCTAGCCGCCCGAGACGTAGGAAGGCGGCGCAGGCGGCGCCTGCCCCGGCACGGGCGAAGCCGGGGCGCCGTTGTATGGCGGGCTGGCCTGAGGCATCACGGCTCCCTCGCCGCCGAGCACGCGTTTGAGCTCCTCCGGAACCGAGGATCGCTGTTCCGCAAGAGCGCGGGTGATCGTGCCGGCACGGACGAGGCGGGCGAGGTCGGCGTCCATCGTCTGCATCCCGACCGCCCCCGAGGTCTGCACCGCGGCGTATATCTGGTGCGTCTTGCCCTCGCGGATCAGGTTGCGAATCGCCGGCGTCGGCACCAGCACCTCGCAGGCGACCGTCCGCCCCATCCCATCGGCGGTCGGCAGCAACTGCTGGGTCACGACTCCCTGCAGCGCGATCGAGAGCTGGGTCCGCACCTGGCCCTGCTGCTCGGGCGGGAAGACGTCGATGATCCGGTCCACGGTCTGCGCCGTCGACTGCGTGTGCAAGGTGGCGAAGACGAGGTGGCCGGTCTCCGCCGCGGTGAGGGCGGTGGAGATCGTCTCCAGGTCGCGCATCTCGCCGACCAGGATGACGTCGGGGTCCTCTCGCAGGGCGGCCTTCAGGCCGAGGGCGAAGTCCTCCGCGTCGGAGCCGACCTCGCGCTGGTTGACGATCGATTTTTTGTGCCGGTGCAGGAACTCGATCGGATCCTCGATCGTGAGGATGTGGTCCTGCCGTTCGCAGTTGATCGAGTCGATCATCGCCGCCAGCGTCGTGCTCTTGCCGGAGCCGGTGGGACCGGTGACGAGGACGAACCCGCGCGGTTTCCTGGTCAGGTCGTGGAGGACCGAGGGAACGCCGAGAGAATCGAGCGCGGGGATCTCCTGCGGGACGAAGCGAAAGGCGGCGCTGACGGCGCCGCGCTGGAAGAAGCAGTTGACGCGGAAGCGGGCGACGCCGGGGATCGCGTAGGCGAAGTCGAGCTGTTTGTGGTTCTCGAAGCGTTTGCGCTGGTCGTCGTTGAGGATGCTGAAGACGACCTCCCGCGTCTCCTGTCCAGAGAGGACAGGGAAACCGTCCATCGGGACGATCTTGCCCTTGTCGCGGATCGCCGGGGGGAAGCCGGGGGTCAGGTGGACGTCGGAGGCCTTTGCCTCCACCATCCGGCGCAGCACCTCTGAGAAGTCGAAGGACTCCATAATCGCTAGATCGGCAGCAGGTGCCGTTTTCTCAAGGGCTCGGTCAAATCATGCGGTGACACGTAGAACCTCCTCGAGGCTCGTCAGCCCGTCGCGCACCTTGCCAACGCCGTCCTCCCGCAGCGTGAGCATCCCCTCTTCGCGCGCCGCCGTCGCGATCTCCGCCTCCGGCCGCTGGGCGACGGTCATCTCCTTGATGCCCTCGCTCAGTGCCATCACCGAGTAGACGCCGACGCGGCCTTTGTAACCACTGTGGTTGCAGCGGGCGCAGCCGACCGGCTCATAGGCCTCGAGCTCGGTGCCTGCCCGGATCCCGGCGTCGAGGAGCGCCTGCACCGGGACCAGGGTCCGCCGCTTGCAATGGCTGCAGAGCTTGCGAGCCAGGCGCTGGGCGACGACGCAGTCGACCGCGGAGGCGATCAGGAACGACTCGATTCCCATCTTCGTCAGGCGGGTGATCGCCCCGGGCGCGTCGTTGGTGTGGAGGGTGGTCAGCATCAGGTGCCCGGTCAGCGAGGCCTCGATCGAGATCCGCGCCGTCTCGCCGTCGCGGATCTCGCCGACCATGACGATGTCGGGATCGGCGCGGAGGATCGAGCGCAGCCCGGTGGCGAAGTCGAGCCCCGCCTTGCGGTTGACGTTGATCTGGTTGATCCCGTTCAGCTGGTACTCGACCGGGTCCTCGATCGTGATGATCTTCTTCTCGACGTGGTTGAGGTCCCGGAGCGCCGCGTAGAGGGTCGTGCTCTTGCCGGAGCCGGTCGGCCCGGTCACCAGGACGGCGCCGTAGGCCTGGTGGAAGGCGCGCTCGAAGCGCTCACGCCCCGAACCGTCCATGCCGAGCTCGTCCAGCGAGCGTTGGGCGTTGTCCTTGTCGAGGATGCGGATCGTCGCTCCCTCGCCCTGCTGGGTGGGAAGCGTCGTGATACGGAGGTCGACCCGCCGGTCTTCGACGGTGACGCTGACCCGACCGTCCTGGGGCACCCGTTTCTCGGCGATGTTGAGGTCGCTCATGATCTTCAGGCGCGACACCACCGCGCTGACCATCCGCTTTGGGACGTGGGCTGCCTCGCGCAGAACGCCGTCGACGCGGAAGCGGACCCGCATTTCTCCGTCGGCGGCCTCGAAATGGATGTCCGAGGCTCCCTCGCCCACCGCCTGGCCGAGGATGCTGTAGACGAGCTTGATCACCGGCGCGTCCTCGGCGGTGACCTGGATGTCGCTGACCTCGGCGAGCTCGTCCTCGACCTCCTCCTCGACGGTGGCCTCGGTGACCGCGCTCTGGAGGGTGTTGAGGCGGCTGACCAGGGCCTCGACGTCCTCGTCGGCCGCGACCGCCACCCGGCAGTCGAGGGAGGTAGCCATCTGGATGTCGTCGACCGCGAGCACGTCGGTCGGGTCGGCGATCGCGAGCAGGAGCGTCTCCTTGTTGACGAAGCCGACCGGGATCGCCCGGTAGCGGCGTGCAGTGTTGACCGGGATCAGGTTGGCCGCCGCCATGTCGACCTGGTAGGCGGTGAGGTCGATGTGGTCGAGGCCGTAGCGCTCTGCGGTGGCACGCGAGAGCTGGTCGCCGGTGAGCGCCCCCTGCTCGAGCAGCAGCTGCTCCGGCCGCCGCCCTGCGGTGCGGGCTTCCTCGATCGCCTGCTGCACCCGCTCCTCAGGCACGTAGCCGAGCTCGACCAGGACGTCGGTGAGGAAGCCGGTCGAGCGGCCTCGCGTCTGCGGCGGCGTCAGGCCCGGGGTGCCGGGGGCCTCGTCCGGAAGGGCCGGTGCGGTCGAGTCGCCGGACTGGGGAACCGGCCGCAGGTGGCTCGGGTAGTCCCTGTTGTCCATGGCCTAAGGGTGGTAAGGAAGCGTGGGGCCCTTGTAGCCGGCGTCGACGACGGCTTGGACGACGCTCTCCGGGCTCTGGAATCCGTACCGGACGGATGCGGTGGGAACGCCGTTCACCAAGCGGCGCGGCCTGACGACTACAAGGGCCGGCACGCGGTTGACGGCGACGCCCTGGGTGATGGCGGCGTAGCGCGCGATCTTGTCCACGGGAACCACGAAGGGGGCGACGCTGGGCATCCCGTCGAGCTGCCTGGAGGCGGAGACCGTGAGGCGGTCGTCGATGCCGCCGGCGCGGACGAAGAGCAGGACCACCGTCTGGTCGGCATCGAAGGCGGCCACCACCGGCCGCGGCGGCGGCGGGGCGGCGCCGGGGCCCGATCCCGGCGGGGGGAGCGTCGGCGCTTCCGCCCCGGGACCCACTTCTGCGGTGGCGATCGCCGAAGCGGCGGCGGGCGCCGGACCTTCGCTTTCGGCGCCTCCTTCTTCGGAGCCCCCGCCCATTTTGCCGAGCAGAAAGACTGCGGCAAGGACCAGCAGGACACCGACCAGGACGACCTGCGCCATCGGATTGTCGTTGAGTTTCTCGCGCATACGTCTCCTTGCTAGGTCGGCACGAGGCGCGGCTCGCTTGAGCGATGCAGCAGGTGGCGCGAGGGGTGAGCTAAGACCGGATCAGCAGTTCGCGTCGGGCGTAGCGGAAGCAGCACTGCTGCACTCGACGTAGCGCGTGCGTTCGAACAGAGGCGCCAGGCTCTGTTCCGGCAGTTTGAATTTCGGGCTCGATTCGATCTTCCCGTTGCCCGCGATGATCACTTTTTTCGCGGCGATCATCCCGTTCCAGTGGGTATCGCCCTGGAATTCGACAGTGGCCTTGGGCCCGTAGATCATCACTTCGCTCGAGCCCGCCCCGATCGATCCGTTCCCCTTGATGTAAGCCCTGCCTTCTCCCAGCAGATAGATGTTCGGGATCACATAGCTTTCCTGCGATGGGTTGAAGGCGGACGAGAGGATTTCGCCGTTGGAGACTTCGAACTGAATGGTGCCGGGAGCGAGGTTGCAGTTTTCCGGCGTGTCGATGTAGATGTTCACGTTGGAGTTGAACGGCATGTAGAGCTTGCCGTTGTTGACGATGAGCTTGCAGACGAAGTAGTTCTGGCCGCTCAGGGTCAGCGCCGACTGCGGGTTGTTGATTTCGATCACCCTCGGCGTGGGGCTCCAGGGGATCGTCGCGCTCCTTTTGCCTTGTCCTTTGCCCACATAGCCGTCGACGCCGGTGCACGGTGCCGTGACTTTTTCGTACAGCCGGCAGTTGTCGTTGACCGTTGCGAGGTTGGGCGGCGCGGCTATCGGGGGAAGGACCATGTTCCCTTCCGATTCGGTGCCGCCGCAGCTGAGGGGTGGCACGGGCCCTTTGCCGATGCCATGGCGCCCGTTCCCGCAGAGCGTCGGATGGCTGTTGCCGGTGCTGGTGATTTCTCCGTTCGTGCCGAGCGACGTTTCCACTTCGGCGGAGCTGCCGGCGAATTCGATCCCTTCTTCCCCGATCACTTTCTCGTCGGCGAAGACGTTTTTGCCGTTGATCGCCTGCAGCCCGACGTTGACACGACGGGTAACCGAGCCCGACGCCCCCCAGGCCACGACCTCGACGGCTTTGGTCGCTCCGTAAGCGCTGACCTGGTAGCTGTATTCGGCTTCTCCGACTTTCTCAACGGTCGTTTTCGGGCACCAGCCGTTGGTCGCAGTCTGGGTCAACCCGGTCGGGCTGATGCACGGAACAGCGGTCGAGAGACTCGGCAGGTAACGGTTGAGCCGGAGCATGGCGATGCTCGCCCCCGCGTCGGCGGCGGCGATCGCTTCCTTGGAGTCGTGGTCGCGCGCCGTCCCCCGCTGCACGTCGACGGTCGACATCACCGCGACGCTGGCAAGCGCAAAAGTGGCGATCAGCGCCATCAGCGCGGTCGGGATCGCGAGGCCGCGCTCATTGCGGCGCAAATCCCGGACGAGCAGGATGAAGCGGTCGATCGCAACCATCGCGGTTTGATCGGCGTTTGCAGCCTGGTGCTTGAACCCGGCACCGCAAGCGGCACTGTCCGCTGGACGCCCGTCCTAATCAGTTAGTTGGTGCGGCGACCTGCTTGCTCGAGGGATCGAGCTGCTCGATCCCGCTCGCCCGCTGGCCGCCCGCTGCCAACATCAGCTTGAAGTCGTGCGGGCTGGAGGCGTACTCGAGGGCGACGTGCTCGGAGACCTTGCCCTCCATCACGTAGCCGAGCAGGGACTGGTCGAAGGTGCGCATGCCGTAGTACTCGCCCTCGGAGATGACCTCGGTGATCTTGCCGGTCTCCTCCGGGTTCATGATCAGGTCCTTGACGCGGCCGGTGACGACCATGATCTCCGAGGCGGGGACGCGGCCGTCGCCGGTGACGTCGGGGACGAGGCGCTGGGCGATCGCGCCCTTGAGGGTCGCCGCGAGCATCACCCGGGCCTGATGCTGGAGGTGGGGCGGGAAGAAGTCGACGATGCGGTTGATCGTCTCGGTCGCGTCCAGGGTGTGGACGGTCGAGAGCACGAGGTGGCCGGTCTCAGCCGCCGAGAGGGCGGTCCGCACCGTCTCCTCGTCACGCATCTCGCCGATCAGGATCACGTCGGGGTCCTGACGGAGGACGCGACGCATCGCGCGACCGAAGCTTTCGGTGTCGGAGCCGACTTCGCGCTGGTTGACGATCGAGCCTTTGTCTTCGTGCAGGTACTCGATCGGATCCTCGAGGGTGATGATGTGGTCGGTCCGGGTGCGGTTGATGTGATCGATCATCGCCGCCAGCGTCGTGCTCTTGCCCGAGCCGGTGGTACCGGTGACGAGGATGATGCCGCGCTGCTCTTCGGCCAGTTTGGTCACCACCGGCGGCAGCCCCAGATCCTCGACCGAGCGGATTTCGAAGGGGATCGCCCGGCAGACGATCGAGATCGAGCCCCGTTGCTTGAAAGTGTTGACGCGGAAGCGGCTGAGCCCGGGGATCGAGTAGGAGAAGTCCGCCTCGCCCGATTCCTCGAACTCGGTCAGCGACCGCACCTCGGCGACGTCGTGGAACGCTTGTTCGGTGTCCTTCGGCCCAAGCGGCTCGTAGCCCTCCAACGGGCAGAGCTCGCCGTGCAGCCGCACGGTCGGCGGCACACCGACCTTGACGTGCAGATCCGACCCACCCCGCTCGACCAGGGTGCGCAGCGCTGAATCGATGTCGAACATCCCGACCTCTATCGGCCGGTCAGCAAAATCCCTTGATAGGGCTG
This sequence comes from Solirubrobacterales bacterium, assembly GCA_044868125.1. GTDB lineage: Bacteria > Actinomycetota > Thermoleophilia > Solirubrobacterales > 70-9 > VAYN01. Next base: position 544 of record JBIOWB010000064.1, on the reverse strand, counting down.
ACATTCGCTGGGGCCGTTCGTTTCAACAGCTATCGGCGAGGAGGGGTGGTTCGCCTCGTATACGTACGGAGCCCCGTTTGGTGCGCGCTCCAGCGCACGAACGAGGAGGTTGAACGATGAAGAGACGTATGCGTAGGGCGGCCGCGCTCGCTGCCGCGATCATGCTGATGGCGGTTGGTCCCGCCTATGCGTTCGGCGGCCCGAACTCGGCTGGCAACTCCGGGCACTTCCATCCAAACAGCAATCCCTGTCAGAGCGAAAACGATCACCCCAACTGCCCGGGGCCGCATTGATCTGCTCCTTCGAGTAGATCGGAAGGGGTCGCTCTGGCGACCCCTTCCCCTGCTGCTTAAGCCACCTCGCGGAGTTTCTGCGCCTCGCCGAGAGACTGGAGCTTTTTCAGGCTCTGGTTCTCGATCTGGCGGATCCGCTCGCGGGTCACGTTGAAGGTGCGACCGACCTCGTCCAGGGTCCGCGGGTGCTCGCCGCCGAGCCCGTAGCGGAGCTCGAGCACGCGGCGCTCGCGGTAGGAGAGGTTCTCGAG
>JBIOWB010000063.1:0-7120 GCA_044868125.1 Solirubrobacterales bacterium | reverse complement strand
CCGGACCAAGCGGGGCAAGGACGCAGGGAGGCCGAATAGCAGCGCTATTTGGCCGACTGAGGACGCCGCACCGCGCAGTGTCCGCCGCCGCCAGGCGTGTGCGGGGGTTTCGCCAATCCCTCCTAGAAGCAGGTACCTCAACCCTCTGCTTTGATCCGCCGATGCGCGTTGCCTATCTAGGACCGGCTGGAACGTTCACTGAGGATGCTCTCGGGGAGGCGTTGCCCGATGGGGGCTACGAGGCGCTGCGGACGGGGACGATCCCGGACGCGATCCTTGCGGTCGAGCGGGGGGAGGCAGATCGGGCGCTGGTGCCGATCGAGAACTCGATCGAGGGCTCGGTCCGACCCACCCTCGACACGCTCGCCTTCGAGGCGAGCGCGGTGACGATCGTCGGCGAGCACGACTACCGGGTGAGGGTCCATCTGATCGCCCATGAGGGAGTGCGAGTGGAGGAGATCGAGGCGGTGCTCTCGCATCCCCAGCCGCTGGCGCAGTGCTCCCGTTTCCTGCGGGAGACGCTGCCGGAGATCGAACTGCGCAGCGTCAGCAGCACCGCGGCGGCGGTGCGGATGGTGAGCGAGTCCTCGCGACCGTGGGCGGCGCTCGGCGGGCGGGCGGCAGCCGAGCTCTACGGTTGCGAGTTGCTGCTGGAGGGAGTCGAGGACCAGGACGACAACGTCACCCGCTTCGTCTGGATCGCGCCGCGGGGGACCGAGCCGGTGGGAGATGGCCCGTGGAAGACCTCGCTCGTCTTCTCGGAGCTGGGGGCGGACCACCCGGGGGCGCTGGTCGACGCGCTGAGCGAGTTCTCGACCCGGGGGATCAATTTGACGCGGATCGAGTCGCGGCCGCTGCGGCAGGGCCTGGGGCGCTACATGTTCTTCTGCGATCTCGAGGGCAGGGAGGGCGACGAGATCGTCGCCGAGGCGATCGCGCAGCTGCGCGCGAAGGCCGAATCGGTCCGAATTCTTGGCTCATATCCCCTCGGTTGAGGGCAACAGGCGCCAAGCGCCCTACAATTTCCCTCAACCAATGGCCAGGGTGCTGGTACTCAACGCGACGTATGAGCCGATCAACGTCTGCACGTTGAGGAGAGCCGCTGTCCTCTTGCTGAAGGAAAAGGCGGAACTGCTCGAGCGACGGGATGGTGCCGCGCTCCACTCCGAGCGGATGACGATGGAGCGCCCCGACGTGATCCGCCTCGTCAACTACGTGCGGATCCCGCGCGAGGCGCACCGCCGCAAGATCACCCGCCGCGCCGTCCTCGCCCGCGACTCCTGGACCTGCCAGTACTGCGGCTCCACCAAGTCCGGCCTCACCGTCGACCACGTCATCCCCCGCTCCCGCGGCGGTCTGTCCGTCTGGGAGAACATCGTCGCCGCCTGCCCGCCCTGCAACCGCCGCAAGGGAAACCGCCTCCCCCGCGAGATCGAAATGCACCCCGCCAAGACCCCCAAGGCCCCGCCGCCGACCGTCTTCATCCAGGTCGCCAGCCCGAAGATCCCCTCGGCCTGGGAGCAGTATCTGCCGGCGGCGGCTTAGGGCGCTAAGACCGACCTACTTCGCTCGGCTCCGGGCCTCCTCCAGAAGCTCCAGAAGGTCGGCTGTGCGTTCCTAACCCTAGCTCCGTGCGCCGGCTCTGCCGCTACTCGCCTGCGCCGTCTGGCGACGCTTCGACCAGCTCGCCCTGGCCGTCGTCCTCGGCGGTCGGGGCGTCCGATTCTTCGGACTCGACCACCAGAGCGACGGCGCTGACGCGGTCGTCGTCCTTGATGTTCATGACTTTGACGCCCTGGGTGGCGCGGCCCATCTGGGAGATACCGCTGGCGGGGGTGCGCTGGACCATGCCGTTCTGGGAGATGAAGAGGAGGTCCTGGTGCTCGCTGACGATAAGGGCGCCGGCGAGGCCGCCCTTCTTCTCGGTCAGCTTGGCGGTGAGGACGCCTTTCGTGCCACGGCCCTTGACCGGGTACTCGGAGACCGCCGTCCGCTTGCCATAGCCGTTCTCGGTGACGACGAAGAGTTCGGTGTCGTTGCGGGCGACGTCCATCGCCAGCACCCGGTTGTCTTTGCCGGCGACGTTCATGCCTTTGACGCCGCTGGTGTCGCGGCCCATCTGGCGCACGTGGCTCTCGGAGAACCGGGAGGCGTGGCCGGAGTGGGAGACCATGAGGATGTCGTCTTCGCCCGAGGTCAGCCGCACCTGCACCAACTCGTCGCCGTCGCGGACCTTGATCGCGATGATCCCGTCGGCGCGGATCGGCGTGTTGTAGGCGAGGAACTTCGTTTTCTTGATCAGCCCCTGGGCGGTGGCAAAGGCGAGGTACTGGTTCTCTTTGAAGTCGCGGGTCGGGATCACCGCCATCACCCGCTCGCCTTCGCGCAGCGGCAACAGGTTGTTCAGCGAGCTACCTTTCGCCGTCCGCGAGCCCTCCGGCAGCTCGTAGACCTTGAGCCGGTAGACCTTGCCGCGGTTGGTGAAGAAGAGCAGGAAGTCGTGCGTCGAGCAGATGTGGAGGTGGGCGATGTAGTCGTCGTCTTTGAGGTTCATCCCCATCACCCCGACACCGCCGCGGCGCTGCTGGCGATAGGTGGCCAGGGGCAGCCGCTTGACGTAGCCGGAAGCCGTCAGCGAGATCACCATCTGCTGGTCGGCGATCATGTCCTCGATGCCGACGTCGCCCTCGAAGTGGGCGAGCTCGGTGCGGCGCTCGTCACCGTAGGACTCGACGACTTCGGCCAGCTCCTCCTTGACCAGGCCCATCACCTTCGCTTCGTCGCCGAGGATCGCCCGCAGCTCGCCGATCCGCTCCATCAGGTCGGCATGCTCGGCGCGGACTTTGTCGGCCTCCAGCGCGGTCAGGCGCTGCAGACGCATGTCGAGGATCGCCTGCGCCTGCTCGCGCGAGAGGTCGAATTTCGAGATCAGGCCGTCGCGCGCTTCGTCCGGGTCGTTTGAGGCGCGGATCAGTTTGATCACCGCGTCGAGGTTGTCGAGCGCGACCAGCAGTCCCTCGAGGATGTGCGCCCTTGCCTCGGCCCGGCGCAGTTCGTACTGCGTCCTCCGGGTCACCACCTCGCGCTGGTGTTCCACGTAGTGGTGGATCAGTTCGCGCAGGCTCAGCGTCTTCGGGACGCCGTCGACCAGCGCCACCATGTTGGCGCCGAAGGTAGACTGCATCGCGGTTTTCTTGTAGAGGTTGTTGAGGACGACTTTGGCCGGTGGGCCGCCGCGCTTCAGCTCGATGACCAGGCGCATCCCCGAGCGGTCGGACTCGTCGCGCAGGTCGGAGATGCCGTCGAGCTTCTTGTCGCGGACGAGGTCGGCGATCTTGGTGATCAGACCGCCCTCGCCACCCTTCTTGACCATGAACGGCAGCTCGGTGACGACGATCGCCTCCTTGCCCCCCTTCAGCGGCTCGACGTGGGCGCGCGCCCGCACCCGGATGCTGCCGCGGCCCGAGCGGTAGGCGTCGGCGATCCCCTCGCGGCTCATAATCCCGCCGCCGGGGAAGTCGGGGCCCTTGACGTGCTGCATCAGACCCTCGAGGTCGGTCCGCGGGTCGTCGATGTAGGCGGTGACCGCGGCGGCGACCTCGCGCAGGTTGTGCGGCGGGATGTTGGTCGCCATTCCGACGGCGATCCCCGAGGTGCCGTTGACGAGCAGGTTCGGGAAGCGGGCCGGCAGCACCAGCGGCTCCTGCGTCGACTCGTCGTAGTTGGGGCCGAAGTCGACGGTGTCGGCGTCGATGTCGCGCAGCAGCTCGGTCGCGAGGCGGCCGAGGCGTGCCTCGGTGTACCGCATCGCCGCAGCGGGATCGTCGTCGATCGAGCCGAAGTTGCCCTGACCGTCGACGAGGACGTAGCGCAGCGAGAAGTCCTGCGCCATCCGCACCAGGGTGTCGTAGATCGCCGAGTCGCCGTGCGGGTGGTATTTGCCCATCACCTCGCCGACGATGAAGGCGCACTTGCGGTAGGGCCGGGTCGGCTGCAGGCCGATGTCGTGCATCGCGTAGAGCACGCGCCGGTGGACCGGCTTCAGCCCGTCGCGGACGTCGGGCAGCGCCCGACCGACGATCACGCTCATCGCGTAGTCGAGGTACGACGAGCGCATCTCCTTCTCGAGCTCGCGCTCTTCGATCCGCCCCGTCAGGGCCTCCAAGGCCATCAGCGATTTCCTCCTTCAGGAGATTTGGCGCCCAACTCAGACATCGAGGAATTTGACCTCTTTCGCGTGCGTCTCGATGAAATCGCGACGGGGACCGACCTGGTCGCCCATCAGCATCGAGAAGATCTGGTCGGCGGCGGTGGCGTCCTCCAGCGTCACCCGGGCCAGCGTGCGGGACGCCGGGTCCATCGTCGTCTCGCGCAGCTGCTCGGCGTTCATCTCGCCGAGTCCCTTGAAGCGGGTCAGCTGGACGCCTTTGCGGGCGAGCTCGAGCACCGCCCCGCGCAGAGCCTGGAACGAGAGGGCGACGTTGCGCCGTCCCTCGAAGAGGACTTCGAACGGCGGGCGGCCGACCTGTTTGAGCAGCGCTTGGTGGACCTCGACGAACTTGCGGTAATCGTGGTGGGCGAAGAGCTCGGCCGGAAAGCGGTGGGTGCGGGCGAGGCCGCTGCGCCGCTCGATCGCCTTGACGACGAGGCAGTCGTCGCTCTTCTCCAGCACCTCGGTGTCGAACGGCTCGTCCTCGGGGGCCTTCTTTTCGAGCAGCGTCGCCGCCGCGGTCACCGTCGTCACGCCCTCGTCGAGCAGGTTCGACTCCTCGAGGAAGCGCACCGCTTCGTGACCGAACTCGGCCTGCAGGGAAGAGCTCCAACCCTCGTACTCCTTCGAGCGCCGCACGTAGGCCTGCCAGCGGGCAGGGGTCAGCTTCTTGGCGCTGCCGCTGGCCGGCACCAATTCGAAGTTCTCGAGTTTGTCGCGCAGCAGCAGCTCCTCGAGTTCGGACTCGCGCTCGAGGTAGGTCTCTTGATTGCCCTGTTTGACCCGGTAAAGCGGCGGTTTGGCGATGTAGACGTAGCCGGCGTCGATCAGGTCGGGCATCTGCCGGTAGAGGAAGGTGAGGACGAGGGTGCGGATGTGGGCGCCGTCGACGTCGGCGTCGGTCGCCATCACGATTTTGTGGTACCTGGCGTCCTCGAGGTTGAACTCGTCGTGGACGCCGGTGCCGATCGCGGTGATCAGCGCCTGGATCTCGTTGTTGGCCAGCACCTTGTCGATGCGACTCTTCTCGACGTTGATGATCTTGCCGCGAAGCGGCAGGACCGCCTGCGTGTTGCGGTCGCGCGCCTGCTTCGCCGACCCTCCCGCGGAATCGCCCTCGACCACGAAGATCTCGGCCAGGCTCGGGTCCTTGACCGTGCAGTCGGCGAGCTTCCCGGGCAGGGTCGAGTTCTCCAGCGCCGACTTGCGGCGGGTCAGGTCGCGGGCCTTCCTCGCGGCGTCGCGGGCGCGCGAGGCGTCGATCGCCTTGCTGATGATCCGCCGCGCGTCGCCGGGGTTCTCCTCGAGGTACTCGGCCAGCTTGCGGTTGACCGTCTCCTCGACCAGGCCTTTGATCGGCGGGTTGCCGAGTTTGGTCTTGGTCTGACCCTCGAACTGCGGGTCGTGGAGTTTGACCGAGATCACCGCGGTCAGGCCCTCGCGCACGTCCTCGCCGGCGAGGTTGTCGTCCTTCTCTTTCAACAGCCCTTTGTTGCGCGCGTAGGCATTGAGCGTCCGGGTCAACGCGGCGCGGAAGCCGGAGAGGTGCGTGCCGCCCTCGTGGGTGTTGATGTTGTTGGCGAAGCTGAAGATCGACTCCTGGTAGGAGCTGTTCCACTGCATCGCCAGCTCGACATCTCCGGCCTTCTCTTCGCCCTCGAAGTAGATGACCTTGCGATGGAGCTCGTCCTTGTTCTCGTTGAGGTGGCGGACGAAGTCCTCGATCCCGCCCTCGTACTGGAAGGTGACGCTGTTGGTGGCGCCGCGCTCGTCGACCAGCTCGATCCTCAGGCCGCGGGTGAGGAACGCGGTCTCGCGCAGGCGCTCGGCCAGAGTCTGGAAGTCGAAGTCGATCTCCTCGAAGATCTCGAGGTCTGGCAGGAAGGTGATCCTGGTGCCGTGGGCCTTGGTCGTCCCGCCTTTGGCGAGATCGGCCTGAGGTTTGCCGCGCTCGTAGTCCTGCGACCAGACGTGGCCGTCGCGGCTGATCTCCAGGTGCAGCCGCTCCGAGAGGGCGTTGACGACGGAGACGCCGACGCCGTGAAGGCCGCCCGAGACCTTGTAGCCGCCGCCGTCCCCGAACTTGCCACCGGCATGGAGGACGGTCAGCACGACCTCGGCAGCCGGCCTCCCCTCTTTCTCCATCGTCTCGACCGGGATGCCGCGGCCGTCGTCCTCGACCGTGCAGGAGTTGTCGGGGTGGAGAACGACGCGGACGCTGTCGCAGTGACCGGCGAGGGCCTCGTCGACCGAGTTGTCGACGACCTCGTAGACGAGATGGTGCAGGCCGCGGGCGCCGGTCGAGCCGATGTACATCCCCGGACGCTTGCGGACGGCCTCGAGGCCCTCGAGGACGGTGATGTCCTTGGCGCCGTAGGAGTCGCCGGCGGCCTTCTTGCGGCCCTTTGGTGCGGCCGCCTTGGTCTTCTTCTCAGCCAATCAGTTCCTTCCGGTCTTCACAGAAAACCCCGACCGCTGGAGCAACCCGCCAGGGCAACAGACAGGGTCGGGGCAACCACTCAAGTTCACATAAAAGGATATCAGTTCGAGCCCCCGGAATCACGCGCGCCTCGCAACGAAATCCCTGCAAATGTGGAACAAATGCTCCCGTCTCTGTGAGGCGCGCGGCCTTGGCTTCCAACCTGAAGGTCAAAGTCGAACACCGGCGCGTGGACAGTCCCCTCCGGGGCGAGCAAAATGCTTCGGTTGGCTGGCCAGCCAGCGGCCTTTTGTGGCGAAGGGGGTGCCGGCTCAGAGCCGTCGCGACTCGAAGCGCAGGCCGCTGGGCGCGCCGTCACCGAGGCGGTCGCGCAGGGAGGCCAGGATCTGCTCCTGCATCAGGTCCAGCTCGTCCGCCCAGACAGCACCGTCGCAGCTGACGACGACAACGCCGTCGCGCTCGGCGACCGG
>JBIOWB010000062.1:0-15982 GCA_044868125.1 Solirubrobacterales bacterium | reverse complement strand
CACTTCCATGGCAGTCCCCGGAACGTGGATCCGGCCGTGGCCGCCGAAGTGGCCGCTGCATTCAGGCGCAAGTGCGAGGTTGTGGGCGTTTTCGTCAATCCGACCCTGGACGAGGTTGCCCGGGCGGTTGAGGACGAGGGCTTGACGATGGTGCAGCTGAATGGGGCCGAGGGGGCTTCGTTCTGTGCCGAGGTGCAACGGCGGACGGGGCTGAAGGTGGCCAAGGCGATCCATGTCGCCAGCGCGGCGGACGTTCACGCCGCGGAGGCGTTTCGAACCGATTTTCACCTCTTCGACCGCCGCGGCAGAGGCCTCTGGGGCGGGAGCGGCGAGAGCTTCGACTGGGAGCTGCTGCGCGGCCACCGCTCCGAGGTGCCGGCGATCCTCGCCGGCGGGCTGCGGCCGGAGAACGTCGCGCACGCGATCGACGTCACCCGGCCCTACGCCGTCGACGTCGCCAGCGGCGTCGAGCTGGAGCCGGGGCGCAAGGACCATGCGGCGATGGAGGCCTTCTTCGAGGCCGCGAACCCGGTCGGCGCCAGCGCATGAGCGCGATCGAGGAGAGGTTCGGGCCCTACGGGGGACGCTACGTCCCGGAGACCCTGATCCCGGCGCTCGACGAGCTCGCCGCCGCCTGGGCCGAGGCGCGCGAGGACGCTGGGTTCACGGGCCGGCTGGAAAAGCTGCGGCGCGACTTCATCGGCCGGCCGACGCCGCTCTACCTGGCCGAGCGGCTCTCGGAGCGGGTCGGCTCGCGGGTCTACCTGAAGCGCGAGGACCTCGCCCACACCGGCGCCCACAAGATCAACAACGCGGTCGGCCAGGCGCTGCTGGCGGCGCGGATGGGCAAGCCGCGGGTGATCGCCGAGACCGGCGCCGGCCAGCACGGGGTCGCCACCGCCACCGCCTGCGCCCTGCTCGGGCTCGAATGCGTCGTCTACATGGGGACCGAGGACATCCGCCGCCAGGCTCCGAACGTCGAGCGGATGAAGCTGCTGGGGGCCGAGGTGGCGCCGGTCGAGGCCGGCGCTCGGACCCTGAAGGAGGCGGTCAGCGCGGCGATCCGCGACTGGGTCGCCAACGTCGCCACCACCCATTACGTGATCGGCTCGGCGGTCGGCCCCGCGCCCTATCCGGCCCTGGTCCGCGACCTGCAGCGGGTGATCGGCGAGGAGGCGCGCGAGCAGGCGCTGGCGGCCGAGGGAGCCCTACCGGCCCGGGTGATCGCCTGCGTCGGCGGCGGCTCCAACGCGATCGGCATCTTCACCCCGTTCCTCGGCGACGCCGAGGTGGCGCTGGTCGGCGTCGAGGCCGCGGGGGAGGGGCTGGACACCCGGCGCCACGGGGCCTCGCTGCAGGGCGGCGTCCGGGGCGTCCTGCACGGCTCGCTCTCTTCGGTGATCGCCGACGAGGAGGGCCAGATCCTCGAGGCCCACTCGATCTCCGCCGGGCTCGACTACCCGGGCGTCGGCCCCGAGCACGCGCAGCTTCGCGACAGCGGGCGAGCGAAGTACGTAGCGGTGACCGACGACCAGGCGCTCGGCGCCTTCCAGGAGCTTGCCCGGCTGGAGGGGATCATCCCCGCGCTCGAGTCCTCGCACGCGATCGCCTGGCTGGCGGAGAACCCGCTGGATGGCGACGGATTCGACGTCCTCTGCCTCTCCGGTCGCGGCGACAAGGACATGGCCGAGGCCACGGCTCGTTTGAACCCGCCGAATGAGGTTTTGCCATGAACGTCGCGGGGGGGAGCCGGGGGAGTCTCGGCGGACAGCAGCGGGGAGGGTCCGGCGAGACTCCCCCGGCTCCCCTACCGGACCGCAGCGGCGAGGAATGGATTGCGGCGGCCTTCGCCGCTGCGGCAGATGAAGGGCGGGCGGCGCTGATGCCTTACATGATGGCCGGGTATCCGGATCGGGAGACGGGGCTGGCGGTGGCTGAGGCGTATGTGGACGCCGGGGCGGATTTGATTGAGCTGGGGGTTCCGTTTTCGGATCCGTTGGCAGACGGCCCCGCTATTCATGCGGCAGCTACCAAGGCCCTTGAAGCTGGGGCGACGCTCTCGACGGCATTGGAGGTCTGCAGCTCGATCTCGGATCGCATCCCGGTCGTCTTCATGGCCTACGCCAACATGGTGCTTGCCCACGGCGGTGCTAACGAGTTCGCGCGCTTGGCTCGCGCTGCCGGAGCCGCTGGGGTGATCGTGCCTGACCTGCCGCTGGAGGAGGCGGGAGGGGTGCGGGAGGCGTTCGCGGCCGAGGGGCTGGCGCTGGTGCCGCTGCTGGCTCCTACCACGCCGCCCGAGCGGCGCACGCGGATTTGCGAGGCGGCCAGGGGCTTCGTCTACGTCGTCTCCACCGTCGGCACCACGGGCGAGCGCAACGAGGTGCCGGCCGCCCTGGCGGAGCTGGTCATGGCGACGAAGGCCGACGCGCACACGCCGGTCGCCGTCGGCTTCGGGATCGGCACCCCCGAGCAGGCCGCCCAGGTCGGCCGGATCGCCGACGGGGTGATCGTCGGCAGCCGCCTGGTCCGCGCCGCCGGCGAGGGCGGTTCGCCTCAGGCCGCCGCCGACGCGGTCGCCTCCTTTCTCAGCGAAACGCGCGTCGCCCTCGCCGGATAGGATTCCGCGCGATATGGGCATGGTCGTAACCCTCTTTCTCGCGATCGCCGCAATGGTCACCGCCTACGGTTGGCTCGGCCAGGGCGGCGGCGTCGCCGGGCTGATCTTCTTCGGCGTTTTGCTCATTGGCGCGCTGGTCCGGATCGCGCAGCCGCAGAAGTCTTAAGCCGCAGCCGCGCTAGGCGCGGGTGGCTATGACCTGGAGGTACTCGGCCTCCAGGACCATCGCGCGGTCGCCGGCGGTGTTCGCCTGCTTCAGAAACGAGAGCAGGTCGTCGGTCAGCGCCTGCTCGCCCTCCGGGCCGACCCGTTCGTAGGCGGTCTGGGTCGGGCCGAAGTAGGTGCGGAAGAACTCGACGTAGTGCTCGGGGGAGCGGAACGGCTGGCGCGAGGTGCGCCGCTCGAAGCGGATCTCGGAGACGCGGTCGCCGAAGAGCTCACGGACCCGGTCCTCGGTGCCCCAGAGCAGTGGCGATTCGACGCCGGGCGGTGGCGGCGCGTGCTTGCTGATCGTCTTGAACATCTCGCCGACGCTGCCCGTAGGCGTCCAGTTGTTCATGCCGATCCGTCCGCCCGGCTTCGTCACCCGCAGCAGCTCGGCGGCGGTCTTCGGCTGGTCGGGGGCGAACATCGCCCCGAAGATCGACATCGTCACGTCGAAGCTGGCGTCGGCGAAGGGCAGATCCTGGGCGTCGGCCTCGACGAACTCGACGTCGAGCCTCTCGGCCGCGGCGCGCTCGCGGCCGCGCTCCAGCAGCGCCGGGACGTAGTCGGCGCCGACCGTCCCACCCCAGCTGCGCCGCGCCGCCGAGATCGCTCCGTTGCCGCTGCCGCAGGCGACGTCGAGCACCCGCTCGTCGGGAACGATGTCGAGCGCCTCGGCGAGGTTCTCGCTGGCGTTGAAGACGATCCCGGCGACCATCGCGAAGTCGCCTTTGGACCAGATCTGCTGCTGGATTTGCGTCACCGCTTGGAGGTCGGGCGTGTCGTTCATGCCCGCCACTCTCTCACGTGAAGAAGCGTTTGGCTATCTCGATCATCCTCAGGTCGAGCTGCTTGACCTTGACCGCCTCCGCCAGCGGCACCGAGGTCATCTCGGTGCCGTGGATGGCGGCCATGCGGCCGAATTCGCCCGCTTTCGCCATCTCGTAGGCATGGGCGCCGTAGAGGGTGGCGAGGATGCGGTCGGTCGAGGTGGGGGTGCCGCCGCGCTGGACGTGGCCGAGCACCGTGACCCGGGTCTCGTAGCCGGTCAGGCGCTCCAGCTCGGCCGCCAGCGCGGCGCCGATGCCGCCGAGGCGGGGGTAGCCGTATTCGTCGCTCTCCTTGATCGGCTGGATCAGCCGTTCCTCACCGCTGGCGAAGGCGAGCTTGGCGCCCTCGGCGACGACGATGATCGAGAAGTCCTTGCCGCGGTCGTGGCGGCGGGTCACGTCCCTGCAGACCTCCTCGACCGTGGTCGTCTGCTCGGGGATGACGATGCAGTCGGCGCCACCGGCGATCCCCGCGTAGGCGGCGATCCAGCCGGTGTTGCGGCCCATCACCTCGACGACCATGATCCGGTCGTGCGACTGGGCGGTGGTGTGGAGGCGGTCGATCGCGTCGGTGACGATCTGCACGGCGGTGTCGAAGCCGAAGGTGAAGTCGGTGCCGCCGACGTCGTTGTCGATCGTCTTCGGCACCCCGATCAGCGGCAGGCCGTGATCGGCGTGGAGCTGGCGGGTGATCTCCATCGTGTGCTCGCCGCCGATCGCGACGACCGCGTCGAGGCGCTGCTCCTCGAAGGCTGCGGCGACCTTAGCGACCGCCCCTTCGCGGATCGGCTCGTAACTCGAAGTGCTGAGGATCGTCCCGCCCTGGTGGAGGATCCCGGTGACGCGGGGCATGTCGAGGGGGATGTAGTCCCCCTCGGCGAGGCCGCGGTAGCCGCGGCGGATCCCGATCGCCTCATCCCCTCGTTGCATCGCCGAGCGGGCGACGGCGCGGATCACCGCGTTCAGCCCCGGGCAGTCGCCGCCTGCGGTCAATACACCGATTCGCATCCCGGCGAGTTTAGGATCGCTCCCCGTGCGCCGCCTTCCAGCCTTCTGTCTCAGTGCTCTCCTGCTTGCGGTTGCCTTGGGCGTGGGATGCGGCGAAGGAGAAGTGGGGAGTGGCGCCACCGTCTCCGTTTATGTGCCGGGGTCGCTGTGTGGGGAAGCGCGTGCGGCGCTGCGGAAGAAGGGGTGGAAGGCCGACGATCTCGAGATCCGCTTGGCCTGCGTTTCGCCGGTGGAGAGGAGGGGCAGGGTGGACCTGGCCGCGGCCGGCGCCAACGCCCGCCGCGCCACCGAGGACTCGACCTCGGTCGCCTACCTCGAAGCCCCCGGCCCAGCCGCGAAGTTCAGCCAATCGATCGTCGAAGCCGCCAACATCGCCTGGATCAAGACCAGCTCCGGCGCCACCGCGGTACACGAAATCCTCAAAGCTCTCGAAGAAAGGGGATCTTCCTCGCCGAGAGACGCGGTGTGGGATTCACTCCGGCCGTAGAAGAGGAGAGGGTGACCCCTCCCCGGACCCTCCCCGCTGTTGTCCGGGGAGGGGTCACCCTCTCCTCACCGACCCCTAGACCAAATCCCTCAGCGCCGCGTCCAAATCCGGGTGCTTGAAGCTGTATCCGAGCTCCTGGGTGCGCTTGGGGATGACCCGCTGCCCGCCGCGCAGAACCTGGCCGAACTCTTTGCCGAATTTGGCGTCGAGGACGAATCCGGGCACGGGCGCGATCGCCGGTCGGTTCACCGCCCGCCCTAGCGCCTTCGAGAACTCCTTGTTGGTCACCGGTTCGGGCGCGGTCGCGTTGACGACGCCGCTGACGGCCTCGGTGTCGAGCGCCCAGAGCAGGATCCCGACCTCGTCCTCGATGTCGATCCAGGAGACGTACTGCCTGCCGCCGGCGAGCGGGCCGCCGACGCCGAGCTTGAACGGCGTCAGCAGCTCCTTCAGCATCCCGCCCTGCGGCGTCAGCACCTGGCCGGTGCGAACGATGACCAGGCGCACGCCGTTGCCGTCGAGCTCGCGGGCCGCCGCCTCCCAGGCCTGGCTCACCTCGGAGTCGAAGCTGCTGCCGGGATCGGCGCTCTCGTCGACCTCCTCGTCGCCGCGGTCGCCGTAGTAGCCGACCGCCGACTGGCTGACCAACACCTTCGGCGGCTGCTCGAGCGTCCTGATCGCCTGCACCAGGTTGTGGGTCCCCCGGCGGCGCGTCTCCATGATCTTCTGCTTCGCCTCGTCGGTCCAGCGCTGGTCGATCCGCTCGCCGACCAGATTGACGACGCCTTCGACACCCTCGAAGGCGGCGGGGTCCGGCCGTTCCAGCGTCGGCTCCCACTTGTGCCAGGCGACGCGGGGATTGCTGCGGCGGGCGCGGCCGGGGTCGCGAGTGAGGCCGACGACGTCGTCGCCGCGAGCGTACAGGGCGTCACCCAGAGCCGAGCCGATCAGGCCGCTGGCGCCGGTGACGAGAATCCGGGGCACTGCTAGCCCTCCACCGTGGCGAAGGTCCCGGTCTCCTCGTTGAGCCGGGCGATGCCGTCGCGCTTGGCCTCCTCGACCACGGCCTCGGCGACCTTCGGCGCCACTTCGCGGTTGAAGACGCTGGGAATGATGTAGTCCTCGGCGAGGTCGGCCTCGGAAACCGCCATCGCGATCCCCTTGGCGGCGGCGAGCTTCATCTCCTCGGTGATGCTGGGGGCGCCGGCGTCGAGGGCGCCGCGGAAGACGCCGGGGAAGGCGAGCACGTTGTTGATCTGGTTCGGGTAGTCGGAGCGGCCGGTGGCCATGATCCGCACGTGAGGGGCGGCCTCCTCGGGCATCACCTCCGGCGTCGGGTTGGCCATCGCGAAGACGATCGCGTCGTCGTTCATCTTCGCCAGCGACTCGGCCTCGATGATCCCGGGGCCGGAGGGGCCGATGAAGAGGTCCATCCCCTCGATCGCGTCGTCGGGGGCGCCGCTCACCTTGTCCGGGTTGAAGCTCTCGGCGAACCAGCGCTTGGTCTCGTTCATCTCGCCCGACTCGTAGTCCTCGCGCTCGGTCGAGAGGGCGCCTTTGCGGTCGCAGCCGACGATGTGGGTGACGCCGGCTTCCTGCATCATCTTCGTCACCGCCACCCCCGCGGCGCCGAGGCCAACCACCAGCACCCGCAACTGCTCGATCGGCTTGCCGGTGATCTTCAGCGCGTTGAACAGCGCCGCCATCGTCACGATCGCGGTGCCGTGCTGGTCGTCGTGGAAGACGGGGATGTCCAGCGACTCCTTCAGCCGCTCCTCGATCTCGAAGCAGCGGGGGGCGGAAATGTCCTCGAGGTTGATGCCGCCGAAGGTGGGCGCCATCAGCTCGACGGCGCGGACGATCTCGTCGGCGTCCTGGGTGTCGAGGCAGATCGGGAAGGCGTCGACCCCGGCGAACTCTTTGAAGAGCATGCACTTGCCCTCCATCACCGGCATCGCCGCCTCGGGGCCGATGTTGCCGAGGCCGAGCACGGCGCTGCCGTCGGATACGACCGCCACCGTGTTCTTCTTGATCGTGTACTCGAAGGCTTTGCCGCGTTCGGCGTGGATGTCCATGCAGACCCGGGCGACGCCCGGCGTGTAGGCCATCGAGAGGTCGTCGCGGGTCTTCAGCGGGTACTTGTTGCGCTGCTCGATCTTGCCACCGCGGTGCATCTGCATCGTGCGGTCGACGTAGTCGAGCACCCGCGCCCCGCGAGTCGAGCCGATCGCGCGCAGGATCTTCTCCCAATGGTCGCGGTCGGTGGCGTCGATCGTGAACTCGCGGACGCGTTTGCCCTCCGAGCCGGCGCCCGGGACCAGGTCGACTCCCTGCAGCTGCCCGCCAGCCTCGGCGATCGCCGCGGTGAGCCGTCCGAGGGGCTCCTTGCGAGCATCGAGCTCAACCCGGATCGTGACGCTGTACTGGGCGCTGACTGCCATCGTCGGCTATCGAATCAGATTCGGTGCGTCGGCTCCGCACCGAGCGGCAAGCAATCGGGGTAAGGGGGCGAGCCTGAGGCCCTGTCGACATGGCCGCGGCGCTCGCATGCGGAGAGGGAGCGGTCCTGAGCCATCACTCCGCCGCGGCCTCTGGGAGCTCCTGCGTCCGATCGACGGCCCGATCCACGTCTCGGTTCCCCCCACCGTGGACGACTACGCCCGTGATCTCGACCTGCGCTCCCACGGCTTCACCGTGCTCCGCTTCGCGGACACGCAGATCGAAGACGAGCCCGCGCGCGTCGTTGCCGACGTCGCGCGGGCTCTGGCACAGGAGGACTGGTCGTCGAAGCGCTAACGGCGGGCGAACGGGTCGATGTAGAGGTCATCGACCTGCCAGCTGCCGCTGCCCACCGGCGTGATCCGGATCTTGATCGCGCTGGGGATCAGGGTGCCGACGACGGTCGAGAGGGTGAGGACCGTCGACATCTGCTGGCTCGGGGCCCAGCTCGATTCCGCCTTGACCGTGCTCAACGTCTTGGTGCGGACCAGGCCGAGCAGGTTGTAGGTCGCTTCCACCCGCAGGTAGGAGGCCGGGTCGCCGGTGTTGCGCGCCAGCAGGCGGAACGTCGGCGTGTCGATCGACATGCAGATCGAGGGGCTGACGGCGGAGCTGCCGGCCGGCAGCGAGAGTGACTTCGCGTCGCCCGGGTCGTTGAGGAAGAACGACTCGTTGCCGTTGACCGCCGCGGCGCCGCCGCTGAGCGACCAACCCGAGCCACCTGCCTCGTAGCCGCCGTCGGGGGCGAGTACGTAGGAGCTCAAGTCGCCCCACGGGCGGAACACCTGCTCAGCGCCGCTGTTCGAGCAAGCCTGGGCGCTCGCGGCCGAGAACGCCGTGGCGACAAGAACCGCAGCCATGGCGGTGATGAGCTTTCGCATCGACTTCACTTGGGTAAACCTCCTGATTGCAGGCGAAAAAGCCTGGTCTTGACAACCAAGCTGGCGGCCGAGCCGTCTAGCGCCGGGGCGCGAGACCTCTGACTTTGCGTCCCTGCCTCACGACAGGTTTGCCCTTATTCAGCTCACTGCACTTATGTGCGGCGAACATCGGCGGGCAAATGACTGCACTGAACCGTGTTAGGCCAGGTGTCTAATTAATTTTTGGTCCCCTTGCAGCCGAAAAACTAGGAAACCCGCTTATTTACAGCCCGAAGATGGCCGATGAGGGGGAGAAGTATCCATCTGGACACTCCGCTTGACCATGGAAACCGCAGGCCCGGCAACGACTCCCGAGCAGCTCTTCGCCCGTGGGCGCACTCGCGCTCTCAGCGCTGCTCGCGGCCGCGAGCGGATCGTCGAGCAGGTCGCCGCGGGCGGCTTCCTCCTCGTCGCCTTGGGGATGGCGACGTTCCTGGCTTCGGCGCGCTCGCTCGAGCTGGCACCTCTGGTTTCCCTCGTCGTCGCCTACGTGATCGTCTGCCAGGCCAGGTTCGACATCGCCGACGGCTACACCGTGCCCACCGAGCTGGTGCTCGTGCCGATGCTCTTCCTGCTGCCAACGCCCGTCGTGCCGCTCGTGGTCAGCCTCAGCTGGGCGCTTGGCCGGCTGATCGACTATGCCGAAGGTCAGGCCAGCGTTCGTCGCGCTTTTCACGTCTTCGGCGACTGCTGGCATGCGGTCGGGCCGGCGCTGGTGATCGTTATCGCCGGCGCTCAGACCTTCGCCTGGAACTCGTGGCCGGTCTACCTTCTCGCCTTGCTCGCCCAGTTCGGCTTCGACTTCGCCGTTACCGCGATGCGTGCTCGCTTGATCGACGGCACCCCGCCGGTGGCGGTGCTGCGGATGATCGGCCCGGTCTACGGTCTCGACGCGGCCCTGGCGCCGATCGGCCTCCTCGCCGCCGTCGCTGCCCTGCAGCTCGGCCCGGCGATCTGCCTGGCGGTGATTCCGCTCGCCCTGGTCCTCGCCGTCCTCTCCCGCGAGCGCCAGACTCGGCTCGACCAGGCGCTCGCCCTCAGCGAGGCATACCAGGGCACCGCGCTGTTGCTCGGCGATGTGGTCGAGGCCGATGACGCCTATACCGGCAGCCACAGCCGCGGCGTCGTCGAGCTCTCGCTGGCGGTCAGCGATCGTCTCGGCCTCGGCTTCGAGCAGCGCCGAAACGTCGAGTTCGCGGCGCTTCTCCACGATGTCGGCAAGATCGCCGTTCCGAACGAGATCATCAACAAGAGAGGCCCGCTCGACGAGGCCGAGTGGGAGGTCATGCGCCAGCACACGATCGAGGGCGAGCGGATGCTGAAGCGGATCGGCGGCGTCCTCGCCGAGGTCGGCAGGATCGTCCGCGCCTCGCACGAGGACTTCGACGGCTCCGGCTACCCGGACGGCCTCGCCGGTGAGGAGATCCCGATCGAGGCCCGCATCGTCACCTGCTGCGACGCCTTCAGCGCGATGACGACGACCCGCTCCTACCGCAAGGCGATGAGCACCGAAGTGGCGATCGCCGAGCTCCACCGCTGCGCCGGCACCCAGTTCGACCCGGCGGTGGTCGACACCCTGATCGAGCTGATCGAGTCCGGTCAGGTCTGAGCCATAGAGTGACCGCCCGATGGCGGACGCTCCACAGCTCTTCCTGATCGACGGCAACAGCCTCGCCTACCGCGCCTTCTTCGCCCTGCCCGAGTCGATCGGGACCAGCGACGGGCGGCCGACCAACGCGATCTACGGCCTCGCCTCGATGCTGGTGAAAATCATCGACGAGCACCACCCGCAGGGCGTGGTGGTCGCCTGGGACGCCGGCTGGAGCGGCCGCGAGAAGACGTATGACCTCTACAAGGCCCAGCGCAAACCGCGCCCCGACCTGCTGCGTGAGCAGTGGCCGCACCTGATGCCGCTGGTCGAGGCCTTCGGCTACACCAACGTCAGGGTCGAGGGCTACGAGGCCGACGACGTGATCGCCTCGCTGGTCAAGCAGGCGCGCGAAGAGGGGATCGAGGTGATGGTCGTGACCGGCGACCGCGACGCCTACCAACTGGTCGGCGAGGGGGTGCGGGTGATGAGCACCTCGCGCGGGATCACCGAGACGAAGATCTACGACCGCGCGGCAGTGGAAGAGCGCTACGGGGTGCCGCCGGAGCTGATCTGCGACCTGATGGGGCTGCGCGGCGACACCTCCGACAACATCCCCGGCGTCCCCGGAATCGGCGAGAAGACGGCGACCCAACTGCTGCAGCAGTTCGGTTCGCTGGCAGCGGTGCTGGAGAACGTCGACCAGATCTCCGGCGCCAAACGCAAGCAGAACCTCGTCGAGCACGCCGAGGACGCGCGGCTCTCGAAGCAGCTGGCGACGCTGCAGTACGACATCGAGACCGGGGTGGATTTGGGCGCGGCGATGTCGAGCGAGCCCGACCGCGGCGCCCTGCGCGACTTCATGCGCGAGTTCGAGCTGCGGGCGGTGCTCGAGCGGCTGGAAGAAGCGCTGCCGGAGGGGGCGGCGGTTCCGGGACGCAGGGTCGAGACCGAGCTCGAGGTCGAGGCGGTGGCGGGAAAGCCGGGAGACCTGGGGGAGGGGCCGGTGGCGCTGGCGATCGCCGGCGAGCGCTGGGCAGCGGCCGAAGCGGACCGCATCCTCGCCGGCTCCGCGTCCCTCGACGAGCTCGCGGCCGCCCTCGACGGCAAGCCCTTCGCCGCTCACGACGCCAAGTCCCTCGGCGGCGACCGCCACGGGTTGCTGGCGGCGGCGGCACGGGAGGGGGTCGAGCCGGTCCTCGACCACGACACGATGATCGCCGCCTACCTGCTGGAGCCGCAGCGGCGCACCTACGACCTGGTCGAGCTTGCGGCCGACGCCGGGATCGGCCTCGCCGCGGGTGCCGCCGCCGACGAACCCGAGGAGGACGACGGGCAGCTGGCGCTGGGCGAGGAGCTGGAGCCGGGGCTCGAGCCCGCCGAGGAAGCGCGGCTGGTCGCGGCGCTGGCGGCGGTGCAGGCGCCGCGGATCGAGGAGCTCGGCCTCAAGGACCTCCTGCGCACCGTCGAGCTGCCGCTGGTCGGGGTGCTGGCGGCGATGGAACGCGAGGGGCTGAAGCTCGACGCCGAGCGACTGGCCGAGGTCGGCGCCGGCTTCGGCGAGCGCATCGCCACCCTGGAGAAGGAGATCTTCGAGCTGGCCGAGGAGGAGTTCACGATCGGCTCGCCGCAGCAGGTCGGCCGCATCCTCTTCGAGAAGCTGGAGCTGACGAAGAAACGCCGCGGCAAAACCGGCTTCTCGACCGACGCCCGCGTCCTCGCCCAGATCCGCGACGAGCACCCGATCGTCGAGAAGATCGAGTCCTGGCGCGAGCTGACCAAGCTCAAGAACACCTACCTGGATTCGCTGCCGGAGCTGATCGACTCCGACACCGGCCGCGTACACACCACCTTCAACCAGGCCGCGACCACCACCGGCCGCCTCTCCAGCACCAACCCGAACCTGCAGAACATCCCGATCCGCACCGACCTCGGCCGCCCGGTCCGCGCCTGTTTCGTCGCCGAGGAGGGGGCGCGGCTGCTCTCCGCCGACTACAGCCAGGTCGAGCTCCGGGTCCTCGCCCACGTCGCCGACGAGAAAGTCCTCAAAGACGTCTTCCGCGAGGGCGAAGACGTCCACGCCGCCACCGCCGCCGAGGTCTTCGAGATCGAGCGCGACGAGGTCGACGTCGGCCAGCGCTCGAAGGCGAAGATGGTCAACTTCGGGATCGTCTACGGGCTGACCGGGTTTGGGCTCGCCGACCGCCTCAACATCCCGCGCAAGGAGGGCGAGGAATTCGTCGCCCGCTACCTGGAGCGTTTCCCGGCGGTGCGTGCCTTCCGCGAGGAGGTGATCGAGCGCGCGCAGGAGGAGGGCTTCGTGACGACGCTGATGGGGCGCCGCCGGTCGATCCCCGAGCTGCGCTCCGGCAACCCCAACACCCGCCGCCTCGGCGAGCGCCTCGCGGTCAACACGGTGATCCAGGGCACCGCCGCCGACGTCATCAAGGTGGCGATGGTCAACTGCCACCGCGCCCTGCGGGAAAGGGGGGGGGAGACCCGCCTGGTCCTGCAGATCCACGACGAGCTCCTCTTCGAGGGGCCGCTGGGGGAGATGGAAGCGGCGGTCGAGCTGGTGGAGCGCGAGATGTGCGCCGCCTACCCGCTCGACCCGCCGCTGGAGGTCGACGTCGGCGTCGGGACCGACTGGCTCAACGCCAAGTGAGCGCGAGCTGATGGATAGGGGCCTCGCAGTCCTCCTCACCGCCGCCGCGGGCGGGCTGATCGCGGCCCAGGCGCCGATCAACGCCGGGCTCGGCAAGGCGACCGGCAGCATGGCCGCCGCCCTCGTCTCCTTCTCGGTCGGCACCCTGGCCCTGGCCGCGGTCGTCGTCCTCAGCGGCAAGGCCGGTGGCCTATCCTCGACCTTCGACGTCAGCTGGTACTACCTGCTCGGCGGCTTCCTAGGCGCGCTCTACGTATTGAACGCGCTGATCGCGGTCTCCGCGATCGGTGCCGGCGGGGTCGCCGCGGCAACCGTCTTCGGCCAGCTCACGGCTTCGGTGGCGATCGACCGGCTAGGCCTTTTCGGCCTCGACCAGGTCCCGCTCTCGCCCGAGCGGGTCCTCGGGGTCGCCCTGCTGCTGGTCGGGACGGTCCTGGTCGTCCGCTGAGCCGGCGCCGTCCCCCACGAAGCCGGGCGGCGCGATCTCCAGATAGTGGTTGAAGGACCAGGCGACGAAGCGCTTTGCCCCCAGCAGTCCGATCAGCGGCCCAAGGACCCGCGGCGGCACCCGCGGCACCAGCTTCTGCGCCCGCAGCATCCACCTGAACTTCCACTCGTGCGAGTCGTGGAAGGAGGCATAGTGCGCTTCCGCCTGGGTGCGGCTCTGGCGTCCTTCGACGACCCCCCGCAGCTCGCGGCCGAGGGCGATTCCGAAGTAGAGGGCGGTTCTGATCCCCTCGGCGGTCAGCGGCAGGCAGTGTCCGGCCGAATCGCCGGCGAAGAAGACACCGCCCTCGGTGCCGCGACGGATTTCGTGGGGAATCCAGTTCCCTTGATAGCGGACGCGGTCCTCGCCGAGATCCTCGGCCAGCAGCTCGGTCGTCGTGCGGACGTGGAAGCGGGGGTCGAAGGAGCCGACGCCGATCCGCAGCTCGTCGCGGGCGGGGAAGGACCAGCCGTACCCGGCCGGGACGTAGCGCCGGTCGATCCAGATCTCGAGATCCTGCCCGGTCCCCTCCGGGTGCACCTCGAGCCCGCGCGAGAGCGGCGCGTCGGGCGGCTGGTAGCCGTCGCCGGGCGCCAGAATGCGGCGCCAGCCGAGCGCGTCGACGACGAGCCGCGCGGAGATGATCCCGCGGTCGGTGTCGACGGCGACCTCGCCGCCTCCGTTGGTGGGTGCGGCGCGGCCGTTGACCTTGGCGGTCTCGAAGGTCGCGTCGCAGTCGCGCCAAAGCAGCTGACAGAGCTCGCGGTAGTCGAAGGTCGAGAAGGTCCAGGGAAGCCGGTACCGGGCGTCGCCATGGGGCGTGTGCAGGACCAGCGTCTCGAAGCGCTGACGCTCGGCCCCCATCAACCCCAGCCGCCGCAGCCACTCGGTCGGGATGCCGCAGGCGGAGGTCTGGCGCTCGCCGATCTCGTAGCGGTCGACGACCAGGACGTCGGCGCCGGAACCCGCGAGCTCGCGGGCGACGGCGAGCCCGGCGAAGCTGGCGCCGCAGACGAGGACGTCGTGCTCGCCGTCCAGCGGCGTGCGTTCGTCGCCGCGCTTGGTGGCTCGGACCGGCATCGCGCCGGATTCTGCCATCATTCGCGCCCGTGTCCGCGACCGAGACCATGACGCCTGCGCCCAGCGCCACCCCCGTCGAGGGTTCGGGCGGGCTTCTGTTGAACGTCGACGGCAAGATCGTCCCCAATTACGCGGCGACGATGGTGTCCTTCGAGGAGGGCGACGTCGTCAAAGGCAAAGTCGTCCGCATCGACAAAGACGAGGTGCTGGTCGACATCGGCTACAAGGCCGAGGGCGTGATCCCGTCGGGCGAGCTTTCGATCCGCAAGTCGGTCGATCCGCACGACGAGGTCGAGCTCGGTGAAGAGATCGACGCCCTGGTTCTGACCAAGGAGGACGCCGAGGGGCGTCTGATCCTCTCCAAGAAGCGCGCCCGCTTCGAGAAAGCCTGGCGCCGGATCGAGGTTGCCGCCGACTCGGGCGAACCGGTTGAGGGCAACGTGATCGAGGTCGTCAAGGGCGGGCTCATCCTCGACCTTGGGGTGCGCGGCTTCCTGCCCGCCTCGCTGGTCGACATCCGCCGCGTCCACAACCTCGACGAGTTCATGGGCCAGACGCTCGAGTGCAAAGTGATCGAGCTCAACCGCAGCCGCAACAACGTGGTGCTCTCGCGGCGCGCCGTGCTCGAGGAGGAGCGCAAGGAGGTCCGCGAGCAGATCCTCGGCCGCCTCGAGCCCGGCCAGGTCGTCGAGGGCAAGATCTCCAACATCGTCGACTTCGGCGCCTTCGTCGACCTCGAGGGCATCGACGGCCTGATCCACATCTCCGAGCTTTCCTGGAGCCACGTCAACCACCCCTCCGAAGTCGTCTCGATCGGCGACGACGTGCGGATCAAAGTCCTCGACATCGACCGCGACCGCCAGCGCATCTCCCTCGGCCTCAAGCAGACCCAGGAGGACCCGTGGCAGCGGGTGATCAGCACCCACCGGGGCGGCGACGTGCTGGAGGGGGCCGTTACCAAGGTGGTCGCCTTCGGCGCCTTCGTCGAAATCCTGCCGGGGGTCGAGGGGCTGGTCCACATCTCGGAGCTCGCCGACCACCACGTCGAGAACCCGAGCGAAGTCGTCGAGCCGGGCTCGAAGCTGAACGTCAAGATCCTCGAGATCGACGAAGAGCGGCGCAGGCTGTCGCTCAGCATCAAGCGGGTCGAGGGGCAGAACATGGCGATGGCGGGGCTGGGCGAGCAGATCGCGCAGGCCGAAGCCGAGGGGCAGACTGGCGAGGGAACGGAGGAGATTTCAAGCGAGGATCAGACCGCCGAGGAGGCTCCGAGCGAGGAGCAACCGGCCGAGGAGGCCCTCGCCCAGGACGCCGCGACCGAGGAGCAGCCCTCCGAAGAGGCGCCTGGCGAGCTGCCCACCGAGGTTGAGGCTTCTGAGGACGCCCAGCCCGCTCCGGTTGCCGAGGAGAACGGCACCACCGAGGAGGACCAGGCCGAGCACCAGGAGGGCGAATCGGTGCAGGAGCGGCCGGACTCCCCCGACGACCTCGACGAGGCCGGTGGCGAGGGTTCCTCGGACGACGCGCAGACGAGCGAGTCCGAGCAGTCCTAAGTGCGCCTGCGATGGCGCCGCTGAAGATCGGCCTCACCGGC
>JBIOWB010000061.1:0-11060 GCA_044868125.1 Solirubrobacterales bacterium | reverse complement strand
TTGGCGCTGGTGCAGGTAACGAGGGTGCTTCCGGCTGTGGTCTGGAATTCGGTGGTCGAGGCTGTGCCGACGATGGTCGTGCCCGCGGCGACCGCCGTGCCTTCCTGTGTGAGGACGGGGTTGTTGGTGGCCGAGGCGGTCGCCGGCAGGGCGAAGGCCGCCAGCGCCATGCAAGCTGCGATCAGCTTCTTCATGAGCTGCTTCCTTTCTTGAGACTGGCTAATTGAGTCGGGTTTCCGTGACCGAGGGGTCTCGCTGGTTGACCTGAGCCTCTTATGGCTCCTATTTCAGGGGCTCCCTGATGCTCAGGACTTTTATATGAATCAGGCGAAGTGTCAAGCTCAAAACCACAAACGGTGTGGTTCCTTGTGAAGCAGTCCCCTCTACGGAGCTAGCAACTTTTGGCGAGGATCAGCTTCACGTGACCGTTGTACGACATTCGAATCGCCTTGAGCTTCACTCGCGCAGTGGATATGAGAGGAGGGTCGTTTCTGTTGCGGCCGCTCGCCTGCCGTCGCATCGGGCGATTGATCAAACTGCAGGTATGGGCGGATTGACCGCGGCGGTGCTGAGGAGCCGCGGTTCCGTCAGCGGCGCTCAGAGTTCGACGCTGTCAACCGCGGGCCGCTCAGGATCGGTTCAGCGCCACCGCGGCGCGAATCAGCTCCTTCAATGCCTCCTCGTCGATCTCGTCGCCCTCGTGGAGATCGATCGCGCGCCTGGTGTTGCCCTCGAGGCTGGAGTTGAAGAGGCCCGCGGGGTCCTTTAACGAGGCGCCCTTGGCGAAGGTCATCTTCACCTGGTTCTTGTACGCCTCGCCGGTGCAGACGATGCCGGCGTGCGACCACACCGGGACCCTCCACTTCCACTCCTCCACGACTTCGGGATCGGCCTGCTTGACGAGGCTTCGGACGCGGGCGAGCATCTCCCCTCGCCAATCGCCCAGCTCCTCGATCCTCGCGTCGATCAGTTGAGAGGCCGAGCCTCCCCCCTGTCCCTCCTTCGAGCCGCCCTTCTTCGCCATGGTGCCGTCCTTTCCGCCTCGCGAGTCTCCCGTCAGCCCTGCTGCCCGTCCTCCGCCGCGGCGAGATCCGCGGAGATCCTCACCGCTGCCGAGAGGAGCGGCGCGGCGAGGACCAGCCCGACCGTCCCGAACAGGCAGCCGCCGGCGATCGTCGCGATCAGCACCGCGAGCGGGTGCAGCTCGAGGGCGGCGCCGTAGGCGATCGGCTGGATCAGTTGCTGGAGCACGCCGTTGGCGAGCAGCACCACGACGCCGAGCGCCACCGCCGTCTCCGCGCCGTGCCCGCCCAGCGCGATGAGGACGGCGAAAAGACCAGCGGTCCAGGCGCCGAGGTACGGCACGTAGCCGCCGAGGAAGGTGACGACGGCGATCGTGCCGGCCAACGGGACGTCGAGGATCAGGGCCCCCGCGCCGACGATCAGCGCGCTCCAGAGGGCGACGATCGTGACCCCGAGAAAGTAGCCCCGCATGCTGCCGGCGATGCGGTCGAGGACCGAGCGGGCGACTGGCGCCGGCAGGCCGAGGTGGCGCTCGACGAAGCCGCGAATCGTCGCGGCGTCCTTGAGGAGGAAGAACAGGCTGAGCGCGGCGAACGAGAGGAAGACGGCAAGCGAGGCCAGCCGCTGGACGCCGCCCAGCAGGCCGTGGGTGAGAGCCCGGAAGGCCTTGCTCACCCCGGCGCTCGTGTCGGCGTTGGCGCCGGCGGCCGTCGACGCGCTCGCCCCGAGGTCTCGCGCCCACGACTCGACCTCGCTCGCCCCTTCCCGCAAGCTGGCGCCGATGTCGTCGGCCTGGCTGGCGATCCCGGTCAGGACGACGAGGCCGACCCCGAAGGCCAGGGCGAGGATCGCCACCAGGACGAGCGCCGCGCCCACCCCCCGCGGGACTCCATGCCGCCGCAGCCAGTCGACTGCCGGCGAAGCCACCGAGGCGACGATACCGGCCGTGATCACCGGCATCACGATCGTCTGGGTCAGGGACAGGAGCCAGATCGCCCCGACGACCGCGGCGGCCACGCCGACGAGCAGCCAGGAAGTGGCCCCAAGGTCCCGGAGCCATCGCGGAGCCGCGAAGATCCCACTCAAACCGATCCCCTCTCTACCCACGGCATGACATGAGCAGCGCAGACACTGTCACCTACGTCGGTCACGCGACCGTGCTGATCGAGATCGACGGGACCCGGCTGTTGACCGATCCGCTGCTGCGGCGTCGGCTGGGACCGCTGGTGCGCCATGGACCGCCGCCCGCCCAAGAGGCCGCGAGGGACCTCGACGCCGTCCTGATCTCGCACCTCCACCACGACCACGCCGACCTCGCCTCGCTGCGACGACTCGACGGTGACGTCCAAATGCTGGTTCCGCCTGGGTCGCGGAGGTTCTTCGAGCGCCGTGGCTTCAGGTCCGTGAGCGAGCTGGCGCCAGGGGAGGCGAGCACCGTCGGAGCGACCGTCGTCACCGCGGTCGAGGCCGTTCACCCAGGCGGCCGTCGGCTCTCCGCCATGGAATGCGAAGCGGTCGGGTTCCTCGTCCGGGGGCGAAGCCGCGTCTACTTCGCGGGCGACACCGACTTCTTCCCCGGCATGAGCGGGCTCGATCCCGACCTCGACCTGGCGTTGCTGCCGATCTGGGGATGGGGGCCGAACATCGGCGAGGGGCATCTCGGCCCCGCCGAGGCGGCGCGCGCGGCGGCCGCGCTCTCGCCGCGACTCGCCGTGCCGATCCACTGGGGAACGTTCTATCCGCTCGGGCTCGATCGCCTCCACCCGGACGCGCTGCGTGGGCCCGGCCGGGAGTTCGCCGCCCGCATGCGCGAGCTGGCCCCTCACGTCGCCGCCCGCATCCTCTCGCCGGGCGAGTCGACCTCGCTGGCGTAGGCCGTCTGCCCCAGCCCCGCCAGCCAGCCGCGGAAGACGCGGTGAACCCGCTCGGCTCCGACCACCTCTCCCCGCGGCCACTCCAGCTCGCTCGGGTGGAGCACGAACGGGAAGGCCTGGGTTCCCCCCATGCCGCCGTGCGAGCCGACCAGCTCCTCGAAGGCCGCCACCTCGCCGAGCTCCGACCAGTAGGCGCTGTTGACCATGAGGTCGGCGCAGTGCGGAAAGCCGTCGGTCCGCCGCAGGTGGTCGGCCGCGTTGGGGCCGAACGGAGCCAGCGGATCCTCGCCCTCCACCCGGTCGCCGTCGAGGAAGCGAACGCCCCTGGGGCCGAGCGCCACCGCGCCGTCCCGCGCCGAGCGGACGAGGACGAACCCGATGCCGGGATGCTCGCGCAGGGCCGGGATCAGCCGCGGGTAGAGCGCTTCGATCCGCTCGCGGGTCACCCGCCCGGGCTCCCGCGGGAAGCTGATCAGGCCGAGGCAACCCGATGCCATCACCGAGAGCTCGGGCAGCTCGCCCTCGTCGTGCGTCTGCTCGACCTCGCGGCGGGCGACGGGGTCGAGCGCGACGACCCCGTCGGCGCGGCGCTCGCGCGTCGCCGCGCGCACCGTCCGGGCGGCGAGGGTCTCGTCCCGCGCCACCTCGGTCAGGCCGGCGCTGAGGTAGGAGAGCGCGTCGTCATCGCCGGCTTCGGCCGCGACGACGCTCTCTGCCTCGCAGGCTTCCCGCACTACCTCCTCGAGCGTCTCCCCGTAGCGATCGCGGAACGTCTCGCCCTGCGACTGGCCGTGGTCGGAGAGGACGACCAGGCGGTAGGGGCGGGGCGCCTCGGCGCAGGCGGCGGCGATCCGCGCGATCTGGCGGTCGAGGTCGTGCAGCACGGCGAGCGCGTCGTGGCGCTCGACGCCCGAGTGGTGGGCGACCTCGTCGTAGGCGAGGAACGTCGTGTAGACGACGGGACGCCCGCAGAGGACGTCGCCGATCACGGTGGCGACCTGGAGGTCCCGCTGGACCACCGTGCCCCAGGCGCGCACGAAGGCATAGGAGCGGCCGCGTTCGATCCGCGGGCGCACGTCGTCGCGGACCTGGCTCCGGGCGGCGCGCCGCTCGCGGGCGATGTCCGCGAGCGAGAGGGCGAGCGTCCGCGCCGCCGCGTAGGGGTGAGCGAAGTAGGCGGCGTAGTCCCTGCCGATCGGGCGGCGCCGCCGCAGGGCGGTGCTCATCGTCAGCATCGAATGCGGCGCGTCGCCGGAGAGGATGTTGGCGCGGCTGGCGCCGTCGGCGTGGAGGAGCCCGCGCCCGTCCGAGTGCCGACGCTCGATCTCTTCCGCGTCCCGAGGATGGTTGGTTACGATCGCGGCGCCCCTCTCCTTCTCCCACCAGCGGAATGCCGGCATGTCGTCGTTGGAGCCGTGGAGGAGGCCCGCCTGACAGGCGCCGGTCTGCGAGGACCAGTCGGTCTCCCAGCGCCGCAGTCGATGGGAGCCGTCACGCACCCACCGGGCCAGGGTCGGGGCGTTGCCGTCCCGCAGCGCCCGCAGCAGCACGTCGTGCGCGAGGCCGTCGATCTCCAGGAAGAGGACGCCGGGGACGTCGCTCTCGACGACCTGCTTGCGGCGCCGCGCCTGGCGGCGGACGACGTTGCGGTACCAGGCGTCGTCTTCGTCGATCGCCAGCAGCGAGTAGACGGCTGCCGTGAACGCGGCCAGGGAGATCGCGATGACGACGCCGTCGAAGACGTGGCTCACCTCCGCCCCGGGGACCAGATCGATCGCCACGGTCACCAGCAGCCCGTCGAGGACGAGCGCCGCGATGCCCAGCGTCGAGACCGTCAACGGCAAGGTCAGGCGGGCGAGCGTGGGCCAGACCAGGGCGTTGAGCAGGCCGACGGCCGCGGCCGCGCCGAGCGCGGCGGCGGCCCCGTCGAGGACGAAGCCGTCGAGCAGCTCCGAGAGCAGGAGGAGGATCGCCGCGTCGAGGAGGAGGACGAGGAGGCCGCGCCGGATCGTCGTCACGCTCACGAGCGCGCCGTCTCGATCTCGCCGTCGGCGGCTGCCCGGGCCACCCGCTCGAAGTCGTCTTCGTTCTGGTCGGCGTAAGCCTCCGCGAAGCGGGCGAGGGCCTCGTCGAAGGCTTCCCCGCTCCCCAGGTAGGCGCCGATGCCGACCCGGTTGCCCGAGCGGGCGTGGGCCCGCGCCAGCGCCCGTCCGCATAGAGCCGAGTAGATGGCGAGGTTTCGCGCCGACATCCGCTCGACCGCCGCCGATCCCTTGCCGTCCCAGAGCTGGCGCACGTAGAAGCAGCGCCGGCCCTCGTCGCCGCGTCGCGTCGCCACCCAGCCGAGGAAGATGTCGCTCGCCGCCTGCATCAGCCGCTGCCCCTCGACCACGCGACGGCCGTGGTTGCGATAGGGGCTCGCGCCGACGTGGGGCTCCAGCACCGACGCCCGGGCTTCCTTCGCCTGGAGGAAGAGCGGGTCGCCGGAATCCCTGCCGAGCAGCAGCACGATCCAGGCCCGCGTGCCGACGCTGCCCACCCCAACCACCTTCCGGGCCGCGTCGACGAAGCGGTAGGAGGAGGCGAGGCGCTGCCGGTCGTGGGTGAGGGATTTGCGATAGGCGGCCAGCACCGCCTGCAGCTGCTGCTCGGCGTCGGCGGCGTCGGTCAGCTCCGCGAGCGGCGTGATCAGGGGCGGGTCGCTGACGATCCGCGGCTCGCCGTCCACTTCGCGGGTCAGCCTGTCGAGCGCCCGCATGCTGTCCTTGGTCGCGGCCTTGGCGAGATTGCGCTCGAGTCGGCGGTAGTCGCGCTCGTCCACCTGCGAGCGCAGGACGGCGAGAACGGGCTCGACGTCCAGCCGCGAATACCAGACGTCGATGTTGCGCATCGCCGCGAACTCCCGCATCGACTCCCTGTAGGTGCCCGCGGCGGCGAGCGCCGCCCGCCGTCGCTCCTTCTTCCCGAAGCCGCGCTCCCGTCCAGCGACCGCGATGCTTGCCGCGAGCCGCTTGACGTCCCACTCGAACGGGCCGCGGCAGGTCTCGTCGAAGTCGTTGCAGTCGAAGACCAGCCGCCGATCGGGAGCTGCGAAGACCCCGAAGTTCGACAGGTGCGCGTCGCCGCAGAGCTGCGCCTCGAGACCCGCCGTCGCGGTTTGCGCCAGATCGGCGGCCATCACCGCGGCTGCCCCGCGGAAGAACGCGAAGGGCGAGCCGAGCATGCGGCCGTAGCGCATCGGCACCAGCTCGGCAACGCGGGTCGCGTCCTGCGCGGTGAGGATCGGCAGGGGATCGCGCTGCGCGGGCTCCCACTCGCCATGGTCGGACCGGGGCACGGCCTTCCGCATCGCCTTGCCAGCTGCGGCAAGTCGAACCGGATCGACCTCGACGCTCGCGGTTGCCACGGGCGCAGTCTGCACCCGCGCCGCCGACAAAGCAACCGGGAGAAGGGTCAGGTGGCCGATCGCGGGCCGCTCGAATGCCGACGCCTCAGGCAACGGCGCCGCCCCAGACCAGCCCGCACGTGCTCGCAGAAGAGCAGGCGATCGCCCGGCATCAGGACCCGGGCCATTGCCGGGCGCCTCGTCCTCAGCCCCCACACCGTCCATCGTCACGTCGCCAACCTGCGCACCAAGCTCGGCCTGCCAACCCGTGCCGCCGCGGCCGCGGCGGCGGCCAAGTGGGGGCTGCTGTGATCAGGGTCGCCCGTACTCGAGGTAGTACGGGCGCTGGCTCGCGCCGGTGCCGACCTTCTTCGAGAAGTAGCCGAAGGCGGAAAACCGGCTGCGGTCGCGCGCGGACGGTCGCACGGTGACGTAGTCGCCCCAGCGGGCCTCTAATTCCCCGTTGTCCTTCTTCGCTTGGGGCGTCGCCGTCGACCTGTCGCGGAAGTAGACGACGAAATCGCCGAGAATGCCGAAGCAGGCGTTCGGATAGTCGTGCGGGCCGCCGACCCCGACGCCGTAGCCGACGTCGCCCTTGGGGCCGATCGCCAGGCAGCCGTAGGCAAAGGCGTAGTCGGGGTTCCAGATCTGCACCTCCTCGACGACCTTCCAGGTACCGGTGTCGATCCGCGCAAGACGGACGTGCGGGTGCGGGTAGAACGGCTTGTCGCCCTCCTCGCTCGCCGCGGCGTCCCATGCCGCCCAAAGCCTGGAGCCCTGGACCACGGAGGCCGACACCTTCGCGGCCCGCGTCAGCCAGTCGACGCCGTCGGGATCGAGCGAGGCGAGGTCGGCGGTGACGGGAAACTGCCCGACCTTGACGTCGTGGAGCCAATAGGTGCCGGCGCCGGCGTCGAAAGTCATCACCCGCAGCGTGGAGGTGGTGGCGATCGCCAACGCGTGGACGACGTCCTTGCTGTTCTGCTGGGAGAGGTCGGCGAACTGGAACTTCGCCTCGAGCGGTTCGGTTCGGCTCCAATTCACCGTCCGGCGTTCGGCGAGGTCCTCGAGGTCCAGCGCCATCACCACGCGCCCCTTGCCGGAGAGATTCGTCGTCATGTACAAGCGCGACTCGCTGAACGCGAGATCCTGGCGATCGGTCTTCGTCTTGGGAGCCCCCAGATCGGTCGAGGTGAAGTCGTACACGGTCCACGACCCCTCGATGTCGCTGGACAGGTCCTCGGCGCCTGCCACCGCCAAGCGAAAGTTACCGTCGCCGCCACCGGGACTCCTCTTGTGCTGCATCATCCAGGCGAACAGTCGCCGATGGGGCACGTAGATCATCACCTGGTCGACGGGGCGACCGACCGCCGCGGGCAGGAATTTCGTCGTGTCGTGCTCGGTGAACGTCGCGCCGCCGTCGGTCGACGCCATCAGGTACGAGTTGCCGGTGTACAGCACCACTCCGGCCGAGCTGTCCGCGCCGCTCGAGTCGGGCGGGACGGGTCCGCCGTTGGTGGGCGTTCCCAGCGGGGTGTACTCGCTGAACTCGATCCGATGCTCGCCGTCGGGCTCGTTGGGCTCGGTGCCGGTAGCCGGGCTCTGCTTGACACGCCTTCCCTTGCGGAACGGAACGGGCGACGGGGGATAGAGACGGTCGAGACCGTCCTCGGCGAGTCGCCGCCGCATACGGGAGAGCGGCTTGGGCGGGTGCTCGCTGGGCCGCCTGGCATCGCCGGCGACGAGCTTCTCGGTCATCGCGCGGGGCCCTCGGCGCTGTCGCTTGGCGCGCGCCAGTCCGCGCGCGCCCTGAGCGAGGCTCCGATCGCGCACAGCGCGGTCACGCCCAGGATCAGCCACTCCAGCGAGCCGTCGCCGTGGTCGGGGTCGACGCCGAAGATCATCTCGATCCACTCGGGCCACGCGACCGCAGCGACGAACAGCAATGCGCTGAGTGCCGCCAGACCGACCTCCACCTTGAACCGCCGACTATGAACCATGTGCCTCCTCCGGGGGCGATGACCTGACTGGTAGGCACCAGCCCAGGCGGTCTTCAGCAAACCAGTGTGTAGTTCTTGATCAATCGGTAGAGGGGCTCGTTGGGAGCTTCCGTGACCGAGGGAGAATCGAGATGGGAAAGTCTGATCGCAAACCTGCCCGAGCCTTGATTCACCAGCTCCGAAGCTCCACCGCGAGCGTCCGGTGCCGGCGCCTCTAGCCGACGATGTACTGGAGTCCGACAGCCGTCTCCAGATCGGAGGACATCGCGTGCAGCGAGACATCCCAGGTCTGATCTCCGACAACGCCGTCGACCTTCACGTGACCCCACTTCTGGAAGGCTTCGACCGAAGCGCGCGTGTGCGGGCCGAACTTGCCGTCGATCTCGACCGGACCCGTGCCCCATTGGCCGGCGGCTCCATTCGCCAGGACTTCCTGCAGAGGCAGGACCGCGTCGGTTTCCGAGCCTTGTTTCAACACCGGCATCGGGCCACCGTCGGGAAGCGCGTTCCACGTCTCGGGGCCGACGATTCCGTCAACCGCCAAAGGTGGAGAAGATTCCTGGAAGTCCTTCACGGCCTGCTGCGTCGCCGGTCCGAAGACGCCGTCCACCACGACGCTCAGGTTGGGCGACCGATGCAGAGCCCGCTGGGCACGCTTCACGGCG
The DNA here is from genome assembly GCA_044868125.1 of Solirubrobacterales bacterium. Lineage (GTDB taxonomy): Bacteria > Actinomycetota > Thermoleophilia > Solirubrobacterales > 70-9 > VAYN01. The sequence goes on along the minus strand of JBIOWB010000061.1, from coordinate 2,113 downwards.
TCGCCCTTCGCACCCAGCTTGATCGTGGGCTGATTCACAGTTTGCGCCATCGTTACCTCCACTCGTTGGTCGTGAACGGGGCTGAATTGAGCGCTTAAGATAACTTGTCTTAAATACCGGGGCGTTGGGTCAGCCGGCCGCCGCCGCGCTCCGGACCGGCCTTACGCGCAGCGGTGAGCGCCGGCTCGCGACCTGCCGAGGGTGCCATACGATTGGGCCGTGCCGTTCACTCTCAGGAACCTGAAGGAGGACGTGGAGGACTTCGGGTCCAACTTCGACGGCTCGCCGGAGCTGGAGTTCCGCTTGGCGACCCAGGCGCTCGGGCTCGAGCAATCCGGCCTGGGCTACCAGCGCGTGCCGCCCGGCTACCGCTTTCCGTACGGCCACACGCACAAGAAGCAGGAGGAGGTGTACGTGGTCCTGCGCGGGAGCGGGCGGATGAAGCTCGACGACGAGATCGTCGAGCTCAAGGAGTGGGACGCGGTGCGCATCCCGCCCGGTACGTGGCGAGGCTACGAGGCCGGGCCCGAGGGCCTCGAGATCATCGTCATTGGCGCTCCCAATCTCGGCGAGGCTCCGCGTGAAGACGTCGAGGGCCAGCGCGACTGGTGGGCTGACTAGCGCCAGGTAGGTGAACATGAAGCGGAGAGAGGTAACTCACTCAGCCCGAGGGCAGTGCAGGCTCCCCCTCTAGCCAGTAGACCAGCCAGAAGAAGGTTGATGACGGGTTGCGCTTTGGACGAGAAGCGCTATCCGCCGCCGACGATGACACCCTGCCGCTCGTTGGTCCGGACTCCGCACTCCCCCCACTGATCCGGATGCACGTAGGCGTTGTGAGACTCGATCCCATCAGCGACCTTGGCGACCCTACGAGCGCCCAGGTCGAGACCGAGATGATGCCGGTCACGACCACACGCCCCAACGGCGGGCGACCCGGCACTGGTCGAACGGCTCATCGCCAACCTGCTGGACAACGCCGTGCGCTACAACGTGCCCGGCGGCCGGGTCGACATCTCCACCCGGTCGAGGGCGACAAGACCATCGTCTCCATCGCGAACACCGGGCCGGTGATCCCGCCCGAGCAGGTGGACCGCCTCTTCGAGCCCTTCCAGCGACTCGACCGCCCGCGTCGACGACCACCACGGCCTCGGACTGTCCATCGTCCGCGCCATCGCCATCGCCCACGACGCCACGCTCACCGCGAACGCGTGGCCGCAGGGTGGCCTCTCGATCGAGATCCACTTCCCGCTCATACCGTTCGCAATGCCACGGTAGGCGGCATCCGAGACGCTCGGACGGCCGGCATGAGGCCGGCGAACGCGCCGATTAGGATGGCCGAGGCGATGCCGCCCGACCACGCTTCGGCGGGGATCACGATGGCCCAGCTCTTCGAGCTGGCGTAGATGGCCGTTGCTATAGCTCCGGCGAGCACGCCGACCACGCCGCCGATGGCGGCGAGCAGGATCGATTCGCCGAGGAATTGGGTGCGGATCTGGCTCTTGGTCGCGCCGAGGGCGCGGCGGAGGCCGATCTCCGAGCGGCGTTCCAGCACCGAGATGATCATGATGTTGGCGACACCGACGGCACCCACGATCAGTGCCACGGCTCCGAGCCCGAGGAAGAGGCTGTTGAATGCCCCTGCGGCTGCGGCTCGGGCGGTGAGTACGTCGGAGGGCTGGCTTACGGCCGCCTCGTACGGTGCTTCGGGGTTGGCGGTCTGCGCGAGCAGCGAGTGCACGGCCGCCTCGTGACCGGTGGCGGCGCGGATGTAGATCGTACTCGGCGGGCCGGTCTTCTTTTCGCCGTGGACGATGCTGAGATAGCCGACGTATTTCTGGGCGGCCGGATAACCGATTAAGGCGCTGGCGTCGATGTCTGGCGTCAGCGGCGAGGGTTGCAGGATGCCGGCGAGGTTGAACCATTGGCCGCCCAGCCAGATCCGCTGATCGGGGTAGACCCGGTCGATGCCCAGCTGTTGCGCGGCGGCCGAGCCGAGCACCGCGACCGGCTCGCGGGCGGTGCCCTCGTTGAGCCAGTTGCCGCGTGCGATGCCGGTGCCGAGCACGGCCAGTAGGTTCAGGCTGGTGGCCCGCACCTGGAGGCCACCCGTGTT
>JBIOWB010000060.1:0-9097 GCA_044868125.1 Solirubrobacterales bacterium | reverse complement strand
GACGTCTTCAACACGCTGCTGCAGATCATGGACGACGGCCGCCTCACCGACGGCCAGGGGCGCACGGTGAGCTTCACCAACACGGTCCTGATCATGACCTCCAACGTCGGCAGCGACCGGATCGTCGCCGAGTCGGTCGACGAGAAGATCCGCGAGCAGATCGAAGAGGTGCTCGCCGCGACCTTCAAGCCCGAGTTCCTCAACCGGATCGACGACACGGTGATCTTCCACCGCCTCTCGAAGGCGGACATCGGCCGGATCGTCGCGCTGCAGGTGGATCAGCTGATCGGCCGCGTCAGCGAGCGCGGGATCGAGATCGAGCTCACCGACGACGCCCGGACGCTGCTCGGCAACCTCGGCTACGACCCCACCTACGGGGCGCGACCGCTGAAGCGGGTGATCCAGAAGCAGCTGGTCGACAAGCTGGCGTTGAAGATCCTCGAGGGCGAGTTCAAGGAAGGCGACCTGGTGCGCGTCGACGCCGCCGAAGGCGAGATCGTCTTCGAGCGTGTCGGGACGCCTGCCGCAAGCGCTGCCTGAGCCGCCCGATTTCAGGGCTCATTTTCCCGGCCCTTTCTGCCGAAACAAAAATGCAACAGAGGTGCTCTTTAATTGCCTAGGTAAAGCTGGGCAAAGGGAGAGACCCCGTTGGAGCGAATGAAGGACGACGTGACCCCGATCAACGCGCGGCCCAAGCGCCGTAATCCCGAGGCGTTCGAGGACGTCTCGCTGGCGCTGCGCGAGCACCTGGCCTGGCCGATCGGGGATTGGCTGCTGGGGCTCGGCGACCGCGGCCGCGCGGCTGTGGCCGGCGGCGCCGTGATGCTGGTGCTGGGATTGGGGATCGGCGCCGCCTCGCTCGGCGACTCTGGCGGCTCGGGACCGACGACGGCGACCGTCGCGGTGACGCCGGAGAAGACGCCGCCCGCGGCGACCGCCGCCCAGGCTGAACCCGAGTCCGAGCCGACGCTGCACGGAGCGGCGCCGGTCTTCGAGCCCGCCCCGGCCGAGGGACGGGCGAAGGTCGGCGAGTCCGAGGGCGTCGAACGCGCGCCCCGCGCGCCGAGCGCCGCCACTGGCGACCCCGCCACCGACACGATCTCCTCCTCCCCCGCCGCCCGCCCGGCGGAAGCCTCACCCTCCGCTTCGGCTTCCGCTTCGACCGCCGCGGTCGACGGCCCGCCCGCTGGGCCGGCCGCGATCTCCGTCGCCCGCAAATTCGCCGACGCCTTCGTCGTCTACGAGACCAGCGGCGACGAAGACGTCGTCCGCAAGGCCTTCGGCGCCACCGCGACCCCGGAGCTGACCAAGGCGCTGATGCGCCGGCCGCCGCGCCAGCCGGCGGGGGTGAAGGTGCCGCAGGCGAAGGTCCTCAACATCGTCCCGGCCCCCTCACACGGCAAGGTCTACCCGCTCAGCGTCTCGCTGCTGCGGGTCGGCGTGACCAGCGAGCTGCGGCTGGAAATGGAACAGCTGAAAAACAGGGGTTGGCGCGTCACCAACGTCCTCGGCTGATGGAGAGGACGGGCAAGATCAGGGCGGTCGTCGCGACCGCGGCGGCCACCGCGGCACTCGCGGTGCCGGTCGCCGTCGCCCGCGCCGAGGCGGAAACCGCGACGACGCCGAGCGCGGGCAGCTCGCTCGAAGCCCCCTCGACCTCGACCGCTCCCAACTCGCCGGTCACGACCGAAGCGGCGGAAAACTTCGTGCCGCCGCCGAGCGAGGCCCCCGGCGTCAAGCACGGAGCGACGCTGGTCCCGCCGCCGCCTCCAGCCACCCACACGCCCCCGCCTAGCGGCGGTGTCGACGCCGGCGGCGACAAGGGCAGCTCGGTGGCCGGCCCGGAAGAAACCGAAACCGAAGTCGGCGCGACGACCGCGCCCAGCCCCGGCACCTTCGCGATCCCCTCGCTGCCCGCCTCTAGCTGCGCGATCAGCGGCGTGCCGCCGGTCCTGATCCCGATCTACCAGCGCGCCAGCGCCCAGTACGGCCTCGGGCCGCAGGGTCCGGCGATCCTGGCCGGCATCAACGCGGTCGAGACCGCCTTCGGCACCAACCTCGGCCCCTCCTCGGCGGGCGCGGTCGGCTGGATGCAGTTCATGCCGGAAACCTGGGCCACCTACGGGGTCGACGCCAACGGCGACGGGGTCGAGGACCCGAACAATCCCGAAGACGCGATCTTCGCCGCCGCCGGCTACCTGAAAGCGGCCGGGATGCCCGCCGACACCTACGGCGCGATCTTCGCCTACAACCACGCCGACTGGTACGTGGAAGAGGTGCTGGCCAACGCCGGCTGCTACGCCGACGAAGTCGGCGGCAACTCCTTCAGCGCCGTCGGCCTCGGCCCACAGATCCAGGTCCTGCGCTGCGAAGCGGCGCCGGATTGGAAGCAGCGGATCCCCGAGGAATACCTGCAGGCCTTCGAGGACGCGGCCGCGCGCTACGAGCTCGGCAAGCGCGGCGTCTGGACGCTGGCGGCGGTCGCCCGCCTCGAGTCGAACTTCGGCCGCGGCATGAACAGGCATCAGCTGCGCACCGAAGGCGCGCTCGGCCTCGACCCGATGGAGTGGCGCCGCTACGCGGTCGACGGCGACAACGACGGCAAGGTCCGCCACGGCGACATCGCCGACTCAACGGCGACGCTGGCACGGCTGATCTGGTCGCGCGGCGGCATCCAGGCCGGCGTCTTCACCCACAACCAGGCCGAGTGGTACGTCGACGAGGTCCTGCAGGAGGCCGCTGAAATCGAAGGCGGCTGCACGGTCCGCTACATCGCCTGGCGGATCGCGCCGCTGGCGACCGGCTTCGAAGCGCCGGGCGCGAGCGCGGTCCTCGCCCCCGAGGGCCTCGCCGCCGCTCCCCGCAGCGCCCCGCCCGCGATCAAGGCCGTGATCGCCGCCGCCAACTCGATCGCCGACACCCCCTACGTCTGGGGCGGCGGCCACGGCTCCTGGTACTCCTACGGCTACGACTGCTCCGGCGCCGTCAGCTTCGCCCTCTACGGCGGCGGCCTCCTCGACACCCCCCTCACCTCCGGCGCCCTCGAGAGCTACGGCGAACCCGGCCCCGGCCGCTGGATCACCATCTACGCCAGCGCCACCCACACCTACATGACCGTCGCCGGCCTCCGCTGGGACACGGTGGGAGACGCAGAAGGAACGGGTCCGAGGTGGCATACGGAGCCCCCTTATCCCGAAGGCTTTGTGGTTAGGCATCCGCCGGGGTACTAGCGCTGGCGGTTGGGAGGGGTACCGAACTTCGAGTCGAGCTGAACGCCTCCGACTTTCGCCCCGCTATAGCGGGGCAAATCTCGGAAGCGGCTTGCGGCTCGTGGAGGGGTCCGGTCACCCTCCCCGCGGCTTGTACTTTTTCGGCCCCGCCCGCGGCAGAGCGCTGCGGCCCCACCGAAAGAAGTTGAGCGGGGAGGGTGACCGGCCCCCCACCTACGCACGTTTGCCGCTCAAGCGGGTACGGTGTCGACAGAGCCCATTCTGACCTTGGGAGGAGCCGGAGATGCCGACGTTTTTGATGCTTACGAACCTGACCGCCGAGGGCGTGCGGACGCTGAAGAACAATCCTGGCCGGATCGCCGAGGTGAACCGCGAGGTCGAGCAGATGGGGGTCAAGGTCGTCTCCCAGTTCGCGACCCTGGGGCAGTACGACTTCGTCACCGTGGTCGAGGCGCCCGACGAGCAGACGATGGCCAAGGTCTCGGTCGAGCTCGGCTCGCGGGGGACGATGACGAGCCAGACCCTCGCCGCCATCCCGGCCGACGACCTCGCCGGCTCGCTCTAGGCCGCGCCAGTTGAAGGCGCTGGTAGTCGGGGGAGGCGGTCGCGAGCATGCGATCGTGCGGGCGCTGCGGCGCTCGCCGCAGGTCGACGCCGTGCTCTGCGCGCCCGGCAACGCCGGGATCGAGGCGGATGCCGAGTGCGTCGTCGTCGCCGCCGACGACCCTGCGGCGATCGTCGCGACGGCGAAGGGCAACGGCGTCGACCTCGTCGCGATCGGGCCGGAGGCGGGTCTCGTCGCCGGCGCCGTCGACGCACTCGAGGAGGCCGGCGTCGCCGCCTTCGGCCCGACCAGAGCCGCCGCCCAGCTGGAGGGCTCGAAGGCCTTCGCCAAGGAGCTGATGGCGGAGGCGGGCGTTCCCACCGCGGGTCACGTGCTGCTGCGCAGCCGCGAGGAGGCCGACGGGCAGCTGGCGCGCGCCGCGTTTCCGACCGTGCTCAAGGCCGACGGCCTCGCCGCGGGCAAGGGCGTGATCGTCTGCCCGACCGAGGCGGAGGCGCGCGAGGCGCTCGACGTCTTCTTCACCGAGCGGCGCTTCGGAGCGACCACCGTCGTCATGGAGGAGTTCCTCGAAGGCGAAGAGCTCTCGCTGCTCGCCCTCTGCGACGGCGAGAACGTGGTCCCGCTCGCCCCCGCTCAGGACTACAAGCGGATCTTCGACGGCGACGAGGGGCCCAACACCGGTGGGATGGGCAGCTACTCCCCCGTCCCCGGCTTCGGTCCGGCCGAGGTTGCGGAGATCGTCGAGCGGGTGCACCGGCCGGTGGTCGCGGCGATGGCGGCGCGCGGCGTTCCCTTCCACGGCGTCCTCTACGCCGGGCTGATGATGACCGCCGACGGTCCCAAGGTGCTCGAGTTCAACGTCCGCTTCGGCGACCCGGAGACGCAGGCGGTGCTGCCGCGGATGCGCTCCGACCTCGCCGAGCTCTTCCTCGCCGCCCGCGAGCCCGGCGGCCTCGCCGGCGCCTCCGCCGAGTTCAGCGACGATTGGGCGGTGACCGTCGTCCTCGCCTCGGCCGGCTACCCCGAGTCGTCCTCCAATGGCGACGTCATCCACGGCCTCGCCGCGGCGGCGGAGATCGCCGAGGTGACGCACGCCGGCACGGCCGAGCGCGACGGCGAGATCGTCACCGCCGGCGGCCGGGTGCTGAACGTGACGGGGCTCGGAGCGAGCCCTGCCGAGGCCCGCGATCGTGCGTACGATGCTGCCGGCCGGATCTCCTTCGAGGGAATGCAGATCCGCCACGACATCGCCGCCCGCGCCGTCGAGCGCGTCCCCAGTTGACCCCAGTTCACCAACAGAACCCCGAGAGGAAGAGATGAGCGAGATCTCAGAGGAGCCGACGCCGAGCGGCGCCCCCGACCCGTCCGACCCCCGCCCCGACGCACCGGTGACGATGCCCGCCGTCGAGGAGGCGTTCGAGGAAATCGACGTCGACGAGCCGCACGTCGGGATCATCATGGGCTCGAAGAACGACAAGCCGAAGATGCAGCCGGCGGGCAGGGCGCTGGAGGAGGCGGGCATCCGCTACGAGGTGCGGGTGATGAGCGCCCACCGCGACCCCGAGCTGGTCCGCGAGTACTGCCAGAACGCGCGGATGCGGGGGCTGAGAGTGATCATCGCCGGCGCCGGGATGTCGGCGGCGCTGCCCGGAGTTGCCGCGGCCCACACCGACCTGCCCGTGATCGGGGTGCCGATCCTCGGCAAGAGCCTCGGCGGTCTCGACGCGCTGCTCTCGGCGGTGCAGATGCCGCCCGGGATCCCCGTCGCCTGCGTGGCCATCGACGGCGCCAAGAACGCCGGCGTCCTCGCGGCACGGATAATCAACGCGTGATCGCTCGCTACACCCGTCCCGAGATCGGGGCGGTCTGGACGCCGGAGGCGAAGATGCGGGCCTGGCTCGAAGTCGAGCTGGCCGCGACCGAGGCCTGGGCGGCGGAGGGAGTCGTGCCGCGGGAGGCCGCGGAGGACGCGCGGGCACGGGCGGCCTTCACGGTCGAGGCGGTCGAGGAGCGCGAGAAGACGACCGACCACGACGTCGCCGCCTTCGTCGACGTGGTCGCTCAGTCGGTCGGAGAGCACGGCCGCTGGATCCATTACGGCCTCACCTCCTCCGACGTGCTCGACACGGCGCTGGCGCTGCAGCTGCGGCGGGCGGGCGCGGTCGTCCTCGCGAGCGCTCGCGCCTATCGCGACGCGCTGGTCGAGCGGGCGCTGGAGCACCGCGACACGCTCTGCGTCGGCCGCACCCACGGCGTCCACGCCGAGCCGACCACCTTCGGGCTGCGGCTGGCGGGCTTGGCCTTCGAGGCCGACCGCAACCTGCGCCGGCTCGAAGCGGCCTTCGAGGAGGTCAACGTCGGCAAGCTCTCCGGCGCGGTCGGCACCTACGCCTCGGTCCCGCCCGCGGTCGAGGCGCGGGTGATGGAGCGGCTCGGGCTGCGGCGCGAGGAGGTGGCGACGCAGGTGGTCCCGCGCGATCGCCACGCGGCGCTGCTGGCGGCGATCGCGATCGCCGGCGCTGGCCTCGAGCGCTTCGCGACCGAGGTGCGCAACCTGCAGAGAACCGAGGTGCGCGAGGTCGAAGAGCCGTTCGCCGCGGGGCAGAAGGGCTCCTCGGCGATGCCGCACAAGCGCAACCCGATCCGCACCGAGCGCGTCACCGGCCTCGCCCGCGTTCTTCGCGGGTACAGCCAGACCGGGATCGAGAACGTCGCCCTCTGGCACGAGCGCGACATCTCCCACTCCGGCGCCGAGCGCGTCGTCCTGCCCGACGCGACGATCCTGCTCGATTACATGCAGGATCTGGCGACCAAGGTCGCTTCCGGAATGGAGATCGACGAGGAGCGGATGCGCGAAAACCTCGGCCTCACCTACGGCGCCCTGTTCAGCCAGCGCGCCCTCACCGCCCTGGTCGAGTCGGGGATGACCCGCGACGACGCTTACCGGGTCGTCCAAGAGAACGCCCAGCGTGCCTGGGATACGCGGACCGAGTTCCGCGAGCTCCTCGCCGAGGCCGCGCCCGATCTCGATCTCGACGCCGTCTTCGACTACAGCGCCTACCTGACCCACCTGCCCGAGATCTTCGAGCGCCTGGAAGCGCTGCGCGGCTGATTAAACCTCGACCACGGTCAGACCGTTCACGCCCGAGAGGGCATAGAAGTCACGGTCCTGAGTCAGGACTGGGATGTCGTAGGCAGCCGCGGTTGCCGAGATCCAAAGATCATTGACCCTGACGCTTCGCCCCGACGCGGCAAGGTATGCACGCATCCCTGCCCAAACTCGTTCAACGGCACCCCAGATGGGAAGCACAGCTAGCTCGGCGATCGAGTCCAGAGTGGCCAGGCGGCGGTCTCGGGTCTCGACATCCGCGGCTGCCAGAACGCCCAGGCGCAGCTCGGCCTTGGTGACGATGGAGATCGCCGCTTTCTGGGGCAGTCGCTCCCGATGCAGCGCCCGCCCGCTCTCTTGAGCTATTAGAACGCTCGTATCTAACAAACCCCTGTCCGGGCGTTCGTTCAACGGATCGGACCCAGGTCATCCGTCGTTTCACCCACGAGCCGCTCCAAGTCGTCCCTCAGCCCTGGGTCGGCGGAGTTGCGTTCGACTACCTCCATAACCTCGTCGGGAGTGAACCACCGTGAGGTTGCGTGATGGTGAGGAACTAAATCGGCAACCGGCTTCCCCCTGCGAGTGATCACGATCCTCTCTCCATCTTCGACTCTCCGCAGTAGACCTGCGGTGTCGTTACGAAGCTCTCTCGAAGCTACTTCTACATACATGCTACGAATGTAGCATTTGCTCTTGTCGACCACCGGCTCGGCTTTGCCCTCGAGGTCGACTCGATCCGTTCGCCGGGTGGAGCTCCCTCCAGCTGCTCGACCAGGCGCGCGGAGGCGACGATCTCACCGCCCTTCGCCTGTCCCTGCAGACGAGCGGCGGTGTTGACGACGTCGCCGATCGCGGTGAAGTCGTTGACGGCGCCCTGACCGACGTTGCCGACGAACGCCTCGCCGTAGTCGAGGCCGATGCCGACCTCGGCGAACGGCGGATCCTCGCCGCCGTAGCCGATCGCCTGGAGCAGCTCGCGCGCGTGCCGCAGCATCACCGGCGCCGCCTCCTCGAAGCGCCCGTACATCGGCAGGTAGAGCGCCATCACCTCGTCGCCGATCAGCTGCCGATGCCCGAGAAAGGAGCGCCGCAGATCCGCAGCGAGGGCTCGACGGCAGCGAGCGCAGGACCCGGCTGACGGTTCGCCGCGCCGGGTCCGAGGCCGTCGCGAAGTAGGCCGCCCAGTCGTCGGAGGTCAGCGGCTCGTCCTTCTGCTTGCGCGCGGCCTTGCGGATGCGGCGGCGCGCCGCGCGCAGCACGACGGTCAGCCGCTCCGGGGAGGCATCCTCGCCCACCGGTCGATCGTAGTCCCCACGCTGCCCCAGGGCGAGCGGCAGGTAAGGTGGCTGCATGGTCCTCTACACCTGCGGCCAGAAGACGCACGGCCCCGGCTTCGCCCATCCGTGCGCGAAAGCGGGCAAGGCACTCGACGCCGCCGGTTACGAGTACGAGATCAAGACCGTCGGCGGCTACCGCCTCGCGGCCTGGACCTGGGGCAGCCGCAGCGCCGACCGCGAGGAGGTCAAGCGCCTCAGCGGCACCAACGAGGTGCCGATCCTCGTGCTCGACAACGGCGAGGTGATCTCCGGCTCCGGCACGATCGCCCGCTGGGCGAAGGAGCACCCCCGCTCCCCCGCCAAGTCGGGCTCTTGAGCTAGCTTCCGGCGCTCGTCAGAAAGGCCGCCAGCAAGGCAGTCACCTGGCTCCCGCAGAAGACCAGCATCATGATCATCAGCTTGAAGATGCGGTCGTCTAATGCTTGAACTTCTTTGCGAGTCGCCAGGCCTTTTATCTCCTGCTCAATCCGAGCGAAGCCTTTCCGCATCTCGTTGAAGCCTGCGTCCATCCGTCGGCTTAGTTCGTCCAGCCGCGCGTCGTTCCAGCTGTCCACCACGTCCCCCTCCCTTTCCAGAAGTGCCTCCATGGGAGGATGGTAGACAAAGAGCTTCGGAACGTGTTGTCAGACCGCAACCGGCTCGCGCGTGGGCTGCCGGGCGGTGACGACCACCGGCGTGCCGTCCTTCGGCGAGAGGGTGATGTTGCGGCGGCCGGTGCGCTCGGGGCGCGGGTCGGCCTTGCGCAGCTCGCAGCGGGTCAGCACCTCGCGCAGGACGACCCGCATCTCGAACTCGGCGAAGGTGGCGCCGATGCAGCGGCGGACGCTGCCGCCGAAGGGGATCCAGGCGTAGGTGT